>DULR01000058.1 GCA_012840245.1 Clostridiaceae bacterium | reverse complement strand
GCCTAATTTAAGCCATCTCAAGTGTTTTGGCATATTCACTCGGAGTCATATAGCCTAGTCCACTATGTGGCCTGCTTTGATTGTAATTAATTCTCCAATTCTCTATGATTTCTCTGGCTTCGGATAGATTTTTGAACCAGTTTTCGTTAAGGCACTCATCCCGAAGCTTTCCGTTGAAACTCTCTATGATCGATAATTGAGGGGAAGTTAAAGGATAATAGATAGTATCTGTCATACTATTTACCTCCAAAATTTTCATCATTGGTAATATTTATAGTTTATTTTATCATATTGTTAGAAAAAAACCAATTTTTTGATATAAAATTTATCTGAAATAAAAAGCTCCCTGGTCAAAACCATGGAGCATTTCATACTATAATCGGATATTTTATCGATTTACTGTTCGGATAGGGTCATAATTCATTGAGAGTACGTCTTAAAAACTCTCTTGTGCGTTCCTGTACGGGATTCACCAGCACCTGTTCAGGAGGGCCTTCCTCAACGATAACTCCTTGATCCATAAACACCACTCTGTCGGCAACATCCCTGGCAAAACCCATCTCATGCGTGACGATCAGCATGGTCAGCCCCAGTTCGGCAAGTTCCTTCATAACCTTCAGAACTTCACCTACCATTTCAGGATCCAGGGCCGAGGTAGGCTCATCAAAAAGCATTACATCAGGCTCCATCGAGAGCGCTCTGGCAATGGCCACACGCTGCTTTTGCCCGCCTGAAAGCTGCTTTGGCTTTGCGTTGATATACTGATCCATACCGACGACCTTGAGATATTTCATTGCAACATTTATGGCTTCTTCCCTGGTCCGTTTCAATACCTTCATCTGACCTACGATGCAATTTCCAAGCACATTATAGTTATTGAAAAGGTTGAACTGCTGGAACACCATGCCCAGCTTTGTACGGTATGCATAGATATCATGCTTTTCATCAAGTATATTTTCGCCCTTATAGATTATCTGGCCTCCGCTTGGCTTCTCAAGCAGGTTGATGCACCGAAGAAGCGTAGACTTTCCTGATCCGGACGAGCCTATAATGCACACTACTTCGCCCTTCTTTACCGAAAAATCTATATCCTTCAGGACTTCGTTTGAACCAAATGTTTTGCTTAAATGCTGTATTTCAATAATATTGTCCATAACTCCCCCTGTCGCCGAGAATCGCGTATTTAATTAGATCTTTTCAGCATATCTTCAGGCTTTGCCACCTGCATCTGGTTTCCGGCCAAAATGAAATTTTCTGGCCCGTCGATCTTTTTCTCAATGAATCTGAGTATCCTCGTCACTGTGAATGTCATTACAAAATACAGAACACAGGCTATGAAGAAAGGCGGATAGAAAATAAACGAGTTGCCTGCGATGGATTTTGTCGTGAAAAACAGTTCGGAGACCGAAATAACGTTCAATACCGATGTATCCTTGATATTTATGACAAACTCGTTGCCGGTGGCGGGCAAAATGTTACGGATCACCTGAGGCATCACCACGTAGATCATGGTCTGGAAATGATTCATGCCCATGGCGTGAGCTGCTTCAAACTGGCCTTTGTCAATGGATATTATGCCGCCTCTTACTATTTCGGCCATATAAGCTCCAGTGTTTATCGAAACGATAAATATAGCGGCTGCATATTTGTCCATGTTTATACCCAAAGCTTCAGCAGATCCGTAGTATATGACCATTGCCTGCACCATCATCGGAGTTCCGCGGAAAAACTCGATATAGGCTGAAAGCAGCCAGTTGATAACCTTCAGAAATCCTTTTTTGAATCCTCGCTCGGGAATGGGTATGGTTCGTATAATCCCAACGATCAGTCCGATTATGAATCCGAAAATCGTCCCTATTACTGAAATATACAGCGTCATACCCGCTCCGCGCAGGAACATATGCCAATTCTCGGTCAGAATTTTTATAATCAACTCCAGCCTCATATCTTAATCCTTATCCTCCCCCGGTAACAAAACGAATGCAAGTCATTCGTACTTTTTATATGACTTGCACCCGCCAATTCGCTTATCAGTCTGCTGCAGGTTGGTTCTTTATGGCATCATCCATCAGCCGTATGCGTTCTTCTGCAGAGATACCCTTTAGTATTTCATTAATTCTGGCTGTCAATTCACTTCCCTTTTTGACGCCGACTGCTATTGCAGTATCCTCGGGTGATGTCTCAAATCCTCCGTCAGTCAACTCAACCATCTTGAAGTTTGAATTTGCTGCTTCGGCGCTTACACCCTCGGGCCTTTCCGTAACATAACCGTCTATTATTCCTGATTCCAGCGCAACGCGCATTGCAGGGAAATCATCCATGGCTGTTTGCTTGTCAACGCCTTCGATCTGGTCAATGACAGTGTAGTGGAATGTATTTAACTGTGCTGTTATTTTGGCTCCCTTGAAATCTTTCAATGAAGTGGCATTCTCAAATGGTCCGCCCTTTTTTACGACTATAACCAGATCGGATTCGTAATAGACATCGGAAAAATCGATCTGTTCCAGACGTTCTGGTGTAGGTGACATTCCTGCTATTATAAGATCGATCTTACCTGAAGTAAGGGCAGGTAGAAGCCCTGTCCATTCGGTTTTTACAATCACAAGTTCTTTGCCGAGTCCTTCTGCAATTTTCTTGGCGATTTCGACATCATATCCACCGGCATACTCATTGCTGCCTTCGATTTTTACCGCGCCGTTAGAAGCATCCTTTTGGGTCCAGTTGAATGGTGCGTAGCCGCATTCCATTCCTACTCTCAAAATCTTGTCATCCTTTTTAGCACCGCAACCTGCGATCAATGCTGCACATAATATCATAATCAGTACCAATGACAAAACTCTCTTCTTCATATAACCGTTCTCCCATCCTAATTTAATACATAAGGCTTTAAACAGCCCGTCAAAAGTTGATTGTCTATATTATATATTGCGAAATAACACATTTCAACTAAGGTCTTTTCGAAATTTCTCACTTTTTAATTTATTTTGCTTTTTCATTCATTTTTTTACTTAATAGCCCCGATATAACCTAATATTTATTTACTTATGTATAATTGGTTATATATGCATACGATCAAGGAGGTCCTCATGAAAAACAAGCTTATTGGCATATTGGTATCAATAGTTTTGCTGACGGTTTTACTTTTTGATCCGTCCTGTGTGCTTGCCAGCGAAGAAAGTTTGAAAATATATGATTCCACTGTCGATTTCAGGCATTTCGACTATCAGGTTGATGAAAACTTCATGCTTGTCGGTTATGATGAAAACAACATCGTTACGACTACTTTCAACACGATCGTGATCGAGAATACCTACATAAAAGTGACTCTCCTTCCTGAATTCGGCGGCAGGATACTTTCCATAATATATAAACCCACAGGGCATGAACTGCTTTATCAGAATCCAATAGGAACACCATATGGGATCCAGGAAGGCAATTTCTATTACAACTGGCTGATGGTATACGGTGGTATATTCCCTACTTTCCCGGAGCCTGAACACGGCAAGGCATGGGGTCTTCCCTGGGAAGCAGAAATAGTTGAGAAGAGCGATGAAAAAATATCTGTATCCATGAGCTTTACCGACACAATATCCCCTGTGCCCGGTGTCCCCGACCGGTTCAACAACGGAAACACCGGAATGACATGCGTTTCGACCGTGACTGTATATAAGGACAAATCATATGTTGACTATAACATCAAACTCATAAACAACAAGAACGAAACCGTAAAATATGAATACTGGACCTGCCTTACCCTTGCTCCGGGATCAGAGCCCGGAAACACATTATGTCCTCCTGAAACAGAGATGGTCGTTCCCATCGACAAGGTCCTGCTCCGCGACAACTGGTGGCCATGGATGGGCACAGTCGATAAGGCTATCGATGCAAAAGAGCACATATTCGAATACAGGAACCTTGCCTGGTTCAAGAACTGGAGCGATATGGGTATCGCTTATGCCAGCCCTTCTGTTGAAAAAGACTGGTGGGGCGTTATAAACCAGGAGAATAAGGAAGGAATACTGCGCATAGCCAACAACAAGGACAACACGCCGGGCCTGAAGTTCTGGACATGGGGAATCAACAGCCATAATACCGATCCGGCAACATTCGGTGATTCAAGCCGTCCATATATTGAACTGTGGGGCGGCCACTCTTCCGAATTCTTCGCAGCTACAACGATTAAGGCCAATGAAATCAAAGCATGGGATGAATACTACATTCCTACAGTAGGCATGTCAAAGATAACGAATGCATCAAAAAACGGCGCTGCATATCTTGAATATGATACTGAGAATGCTTCGGTTAACATCAATGCAGAAGTGTTCACGACCCATCCGGGCAAAGAACTGAAAATGAGCCTGGCCCTGAAGGGCAATGAAACCTTGTTCCTTCTGGAAGAAAATTTTGATTCGAGTCCGGATAAGGCAGACATTTTTACGGTTTCAGTACCTGAAGAATCTGTGAGCGAAGGCTTCAGCCTTTTGACTCTTGAAGTGAAGGACGCTAATGGCGAGATCCTTCTAAGCGCTGAGACCCCGTTTGGAGATCCAAAGCAGGAAGAAACAGAAGGCAATGATATTGGTGACCAGCCGGGAACAGAACCGACTGAAACCCCAGGAAACGGACCGGTCAGGGAACCTGAAGATCAAGCCGATAAAGAACACGAAAAAGTATCATACCTTTCTGTATTCATACTTCCGGCGGGAATGGCTGTCATTGCGCTGATTATAATAGTACTTATAATTGTCGGAAGCAGGAAAAATAAAAAGCCCAAATGATAAGAAAATCGGCTGTTTCAGAATACTATTATTGGCATGCTTATCAGATCTTCCTGCTGGCCTTGTCGCAGGAAGTTGTAAATGCTCAAGTTTGCTCTCACGAGGTCGCTGGCAATAGCACCTTCCGGGTGCGTGCCGGCTCAACTCTGAACTGCACTGTTCGCATTACAACATTCAACTGCTCCTGCGGAGGCAGTTCAGCTCTGATAAGCATGCTTTTATACTACTTATGACAGTCCCTTTTTACCTGATTTGAGTTATCTTCTCGCCTTAATTCAGCATATTTTCAACACCGCTCATGAATTTCTGCCAATTTACATCTTCCATGTATATGCAGAACAGCACTTCATTTATGCCGTTGTCCCGGGCAAACTCTGTGATATTCTTTCCTGTTGAATATTTACTGTAGAACCTTGGATCCACGACATAAATCTCTTCATAGTGGGGCACCAGAAACGGTACGAGCATGTTACCAAAAGAATCTTTGATAACAAGGATCTTTTTGCCGTTTTTCACATCTGTTTCGACTTTGCTCCACGTTGCCCCTCCTGAGCTTAAGAAAACCAGATACTTTTTGCTGATTTCTTCAGCATATTTCAGATCGATTATATCAGCCCGGGTCCCTTCGTTGCCCTTATATATGGTAAATATGTGGTTTGTCAGTGGTTTATAGGCTACGATGTTGTCCGGGTTTTTTTCCAGACTTTTATCAAGTGTTTTTGTATAGGAACTGCCTAAAAAATCACCCAGATCTATCTTCTCATAACTGTCCAGTGAAAGAGGGCTCTCACCCGTGGTCTCCATAAATGCGCGATAGCCGTAATATGCTCCCATGGCAGTCCAATGGTGATCGGTCCTGAAGTAAATGTATTCATCCTTGTGCTTGTTGAGGGCTGCAAACAAATCGACTGTTATAATGCTGCCGTCTAGTCTGCTCTTCAGGTAATCGAGCGCATCGTTCTGGGAATCCGTTATGCCTTTATACTTTCTAAGCTGCATGAACTCACCGTTTGTGGGAGGGATCATGGAAAATACTTTTACGTCTTCTCCCAGCGCATTTCTGTATTTGTTCAGAACCTCGGCATAATAGTCGAAATTCGCTTTATCGAATTTGAACAGCTGGACCGCAGCGCCGTCCACCACCATCCAATAGCCAACATTCGGTTCATCCCCAAAATCCTTTTCCGGTTCGGGTGTCGGTGTCTGAGCGGGGGATTGGGTACTGTCTGCAGGCTGCGTGGCAGTGTTTGCATCAGTTGTGGTAACAGTATTTTCGGGCATTGACTGTGAAGTCTTACCTTCCTCGGCCTGTGTCTTAGGAGGAAACTGAACATCCTCGACAGACCTTACTATGGTTATGTTCGGACCCAGGAACTCCATTGCCTTGCTTATGCCCTTGCTGATCCTGACAAGATCATCCCTCAATATAAAGGTATCGCTGTAATGTTCCTCAAGATCCCTTTGATATTCCCCTCTTGTCAGGCTCACCCATGAAAACCGGGGCATAGGTTTAAGAGCCCTGTTTTCAAGTTCCGATACTGTTGGTTTGTTGGGGTTTAAAGCATTTAATATCCCTAAAACAGACAAGAACAATATGAAAAAAATAGAATCTGCTCTTAATCTTTTCACTTCATTCCTCCATGCATCGCCATATGGCCTGTATCATTTGCTAATCCCTGGCATTTAAAACTTAAAATACATAAACGGGCTGTAGGATTGTCCGATCAGGAAAATGACAGAAAGGACAAGTACTGCTATGTTGAACGCAGGTCTTGCATATTTGTCTATGAATATCTCCGCCTTTCCCCCATCCCTTTTGCCCGTGAGTATGTTTAAGATTCCTGCAGCTATCGGTGTGCAGCCTATAAGCGAGATAACAAGAAATACAACGCTGTTCCGGAAGTATATGACAAGCTCGGGACTGGATATGGACCTGGCAGCTGGTCCGAACATTATGCCCAGAAACCGGACAGCCTGTCCTATGTCATTATGGCTGAAGAATACCCAACCCACCAATACAGCCACCCACAGATAAATTCTTGAGATTATGCCGGGTATCTTCTCAAGGATCTTAAGCATAAACGCCTTTTCGATCACGAGAATTACGAAATAATAAAGTCCCCATATTACAAAATTCCAGTTCGCTCCATGCCAAAGGCCTGTCAGAGCCCAGACAATGAACAGATTTCTGATCCTGTGTCTCCTGTTCCCGCCAAGCGGAATATACACATAATCCCTGAAGAAACTGCCGAGTGAGATATGCCATCTGCGCCAGAACTCTGTGGCAGATTTCGATATGTACGGATAATCAAAGTTTTCTTTATATTTAAAGCCGAACATTCTGCCCAGCCCGATGGCCATGTCCGAGTAGCCTGAAAAATCAAAATACAGCTGCAGGGCATACATCAATATTCCGAACCAGGCCCCGAGCAGGGGAAGTCTCTCATAATCCCCATCCATAAAAATTTCAACGATTTTCCCGGCACTGCCCGCCAATATGACTTTCTTTCCAAGTCCAACAATAAAACGGCTCACTCCTGTATTAAAATCCTCAGGAATTTCCACTCTGTCATCGATAGCTTCAGATATATCCTTGTATCTCGTTATCGGTCCTGCCATCACCTGGTGAAACAGCGAAACATACAGAAGCAGCTTGAACGGGGACTTCTGTGCCTTCGCTTCACCTTTGTAAACATCAACGATATAGGATATCATTTTGAATGTATAAAACGAGATCCCTGCAGGAAGGCCGAAATCCGCAACCTGAAAATTTGTCCCAAGCATGCTGTTGACACTTTTCACCAGGAACCCTGAGTATTTTAGAGATACCAGTATCAGCAAAATCACCTCGACAGATACGGTCAAAGCTATCTTTCCCTTAATACTGTCCCTGTACTTATCAACGAGAAGTGCACCGAAATAACTAAAAAAAGCTGATAATATGAGAAGTAATGTCCATGCAGGCTCTCCCCATGCATAGAATAACAGAGATGCAATAATAAGCAGCCAGTTTCTGTATGTTCTGTTCCTTATGCCGTAATACAGGGCAAGGCAAACAGGAAGAAAACCACACAGAAATATCAAGCTTGAAAAAACCAATTATAATGCCCCCTACAGGTTTCGGAGAAATATCAGTTCAATTAAAACCTATCACACTTGCCAGATTATTTCAATCAAATATAAGTAGAATTAAATATAAAAGCATATGACAACCTGGGTTAATATTATAATTATACATAAGTGATCCCGCACATCAGGAGGCATAAGGTGCAAAAACAGCCTGTAAATTAGATATTGACAAATCAAGGGCAAGAGTATAAAGTATAAACTAACTAAAAATTATACATAGGCAATGATTGGGAGAACAGCACAGGATGAAACTACAGAGAACTTATCATATGCTGAGAGATAAGGTTTTTATCTGTGTGAATACTCACCCATGAGCTGTAAATTCGAAAAACGATCCGTTTTGATCATTGAGTAGTTTTTACCGGTTGGAAGCCGTTATACCTTCTGCCTGGCGGAATTGCTGATTCCGTTTGGCGCTGAGAGGCTGTATCTTACAGCAATAAGAGTGGTACCGCAGAACGATGAAGTTTTGTCTCTTTATTTAAAGAGATAAAGCTTTTTTTAATATACAGGCTGCTAAAGAGATTTTCGGAAAAACGAAAATTTCTTATAAAAGTATAAAAATGAAAAAACATATGTAAGGAGAGAGGAATGAGGATTATGAAGAAGTTACTTAGCATCATTTTGACAGTAATCATCGCAGCAGCAATCTTCGCAGGCTGCGGAGCAGAAACAGCAGGACCGAACGAAATCGGAATCGGTATCAACTATGAGCTTTCCGGTGAAGTAGCATCATACGGCCAGGCCTCTGTTTCAGGTATTGAGCTTGCAATCGAAGAGATCAATGCTGCCGGCGGAATAAACGGCAAACTGATCAAACCCTTCAAGTATGACAACAAGTCTGACAAATCCCAGGCTACCACATTGACTAAGAAGCTTATGACACAGCATAAGGTTTCAATTGTCCTTGGGCCTGCAACATCAGGTGCTTTTAAGGCAACAATCCCCGAAGCAACCAAGAATAAAGTTGTTGTTGCATCAGGTTCAACAACGGCAGAAGGTGTAACCTCTGACGAAAATGGCGTAAAGGAATTCGCTTTCCGCATTTGCTTCAGCGATTTATATCAGGGGACAGCAATGGCTAACTACGCACTTAAAAATATGTCTGCTACCAAAGCCGTTATTATCATGGATAATTCAAGTGACTATGGTAAAGGTCTTGCTGAAAACTTCAAAAAGACTTTTGAAGCAGGCGGCGGCACAATTGTTGCGACTGAAGCGTTTGTCGGCGGCGATACCGATTTCAACGCAATTTTAACAAAAATCAAGGGGCAGGAATTTGACGTTATCTTCATTCCAGGGTACTACAATGAAGCAGGTCTTATAATCAAACAAGCGCGCGAACTGGGGATCAACTCTGCCATACTTGGCGCAGACGGTTTCGGTGCTCCAGAGCTTGTTGAACTGGCCGGCAAATCTGCCCTGAATAACGTTTTCTTCTCCAGCCACTTCTCGGTATTGGATAAGAACCCTGCAGTTTCTGACTTTATTGCCAACTATAATGCAAAGTATGGTAAAGATCCTGATCAGTTTGCTGCTTTAGGATATGACCTGGTTTACTTCGTTGCCGATGCTATAAAGCGTGCAGGAAGCACAGACCCTGTAGCTATAAAAGATGCTCTCGCTGCTACAAAAGATTTCCCCGGCATCACTGGTACATTTAGCATTGATGAAAACCATGATCCTGTAAAAGATGTTATCGTAGTTGGTTTTAAAGACGGAGAACATGCTACCAGTGAAAGAGTTGAACAATAAGGACATATTATAGTAAAATTATAATAGATTTCTAAACTGATTATAAGTGGGGACATTTTAATGCCCCCACTTATACGTGTTTTTAGACATGTAGTATGGTTGAGCCGGAACATGCAGATCCTGACATGGCACATTGCAGTCTTATGAAAAGCACCCCGGCTTATAAAGGAAGGGAACACAATTGGAACAGTTATTACAACAAGCTATCAACGGTATTTCGCTGGGAAGCATTTACGCACTGATTGCCCTTGGTTATACCATGGTTTATGGTATCATCAAACTGATTAATTTTGCCCATAGCGATGTATATATGCTGGGCGCATATTTTGGCTACGTTTGCATGACATCGTTCAAGCTGGACTTTCTGCCCTCCTTGCTGATCTCCATGATCCTATGCACTTTAACCGGTGTCATTGTAGAAAAGGTAGCTTATAAACCACTGAGAAACGCCACAAGAATTGCGGTGCTGATTACCGCCATCGGTGTATCACTCTTTATCGAATATGTAACAATGGCCATTGCAGGGGCAAATGTAAGATCTTATCCTCCTCAGAAGGGTTTATTCGCCCAATCGGTCAATTTAGGAAACATCAATATCACCATGCAGCAGATCATTATCGTAAGTATTACTATTATTTTAATGGTTCTGCTTCAGTTTATAGTAAAGAAAACACGGATCGGAAAAGCCATGCGCGCCGTTTCTATCGACAGCGATGCTGCCGAGCTTATGGGAATAAACGTCAATACAACCATTTCATTTACCTTTGCATTGGGTTCAGCTCTGGCAGGAGCAGCAGGTATAATGGTGGGCATTTATTATAATTCGATAAACCCGCTGATGGGTATGCTGCCCGGATTAAAAGCCTTCGTCGCCGCTGTTTTCGGCGGGATCGGGATCATTCCCGGCGCAATGATCGGCGGTTATTTTATCGGTATAGTCGAAGTTCTGGTATCAGGATACAGCAACTCCATGTACAGAGATGGCGTTGTTTTTGCCATCCTGATCCTTGTCCTCATATTGAAGCCTGCCGGCTTATTAGGTAAAAACACAAGAGAGAAGGTGTAGCAGGTGAAAAAGACAGCAAAATCCAACCTGGCAATAAAGCTTGTATCACTGGTATCAACATTTGCAATTATCCAGCTGCTGATATATCTGGATATAATAAATGATTACCTGCAGGCTACATTGGCAACCATATGCATCAATATAATCCTTGCAGTCAGCCTTAACCTGATCACAGGCTTTACCGGACAGTTTTCATTAGGGCATGCAGGCTTTATGTCGATCGGGGCATATACATGCGCTCTGATAACCCTCAGAAATCCCACTATTCCCGGATTCATACTTGGGGTTTTATCGGGTGCTGTCGCAGCTGCATTGGTAGGCGCAATCGTAGGTCTTCCTACCCTGCGCCTCAGAGGTGATTATCTGGCTATAGCCACACTTGGCATGTCTGAGATAATCCGGATAGTATTTCTGAATCTGGACGAAATCACAAACGGTGCGGCCGGTTTGCAGGATATACCCCAGTTTACAAACTGGATGTGGCTGTTCATATACACGACAGGCACTGTTCTGATCATTTCGAATTTTATAAAATCCTCCCATGGCCGTGCATGCATCTCGATCAGAGAAGATGAAATAGCGGCAGAAGCCATGGGCATAAGCTCAACCAAATACAAGGTCACCGCATTTACCATAGGCGCGTTCTTTGCGGGGATCGCCGGCGCGCTTTATGCTTCCACATTCAACTTCATAGATCCGAAGATCTTTGGATTCTCCAAGTCCATAGATGTATTGGTAATAGTGGTCTTAGGCGGCTTAGGCAGTATCTCAGGTTCGATAATAGCTGCAGTTTTGTTAGGTATCATCACTACTTACCTGCAGGCTTTTGCCAATATCCAGATGATCCTCTACTCGGTTTTGCTGATCATAATCATGATCTTCCGGCCTCAGGGTCTGATGGGGTCAAAGGAGATTTCCCTTTCAGTCTTCAGCAAGCTTGGCGATAGTTTAAAGTCAAAGAAAGGGAGGGTTTAGAAGATGCCAATATTGAGTGTGAAAAAACTGACTAAATCCTTCGGCGGATTGATGGCTGTTTCGAACGTGAACATGGAGATCAACAAGGGAGAACTGGTGGGACTGATTGGCCCCAACGGTGCCGGGAAGACTACGGTATTCAATCTTCTGACCGGAATATATGAACCCTCTTCGGGAACCGTCACTTTTGATTCCAATGGTGTAAAAAAGGATATACAGGGTCTTAAACCACATGCCATCAGCAAGATCGGTCTGGCCAGAACCTTTCAGAATATCCGTCTGTTCAAAGACCTGACCGTTATTGACAATGTCAGGATAGCCATGCATCAGAACGTAAAATATGGGCTGATTTCCAGCTTCCTTCATCTCCCCTCTTATTCAAGGGAAGAAGCCTTGCTCACTGAAAAGAGCCTGGAACTGCTAAAAATACTGAAACTGGGCCATAAGAAGGATGAGCTTGCAAAGAACCTTCCATACGGTGAACAGCGCCATCTTGAAATAGCTCGTGCTCTTGCCACAAAACCGGCTCTTCTTTTGCTTGATGAACCGGCAGCAGGTATGAACCCTGCCGAGACTTCTCAGCTTACAGAGCTTATTAGCTGGATCAGGAAAGAATTCGATCTGACCATCCTTCTTATAGAGCATGACATGTCTCTTGTCATGAAGATTTGCGAGCGTATATATGTTCTGGATTACGGAACTGTCATCGCAGAAGGGACCCCTGAGGAAATAAAGAACAACAAACGCGTTATAGAAGCATATCTGGGGGAGGATTTGAACAATGCTGGAGATTAAAGATATCAACGTTCATTTTGGTGTCATCCATGCCCTCAAAGGTATTTCATTTACCGTCAACGAAGGAGAAATAGTGACACTGATAGGCGCAAACGGCGCGGGTAAAACCACGACCCTTAGAACCATTTCCGGCCTTAAGAAACTTACATCGGGAAGCATCATATTCGAAGGCAAGGATATTACCAACGCATCAGCCCAGGACAGGGTCAAGCTCGGAATCTCCCAGGCGCCCGAAGGACGCAGGGTCTTCTCTTCAATGACGGTTCTTGAAAATCTTGAGCTAGGCGCATTTTTGCGTAAAGATAAAAAAGGGATCGCAGATGATCTGAAAATGGTATATGAGCATTTCCCTATTCTGGCTGACAGGAGAAAGCAAGCTGCCGGTACTTTGTCAGGAGGAGAACAGCAGATGCTGGCTATCGGAAGAGCGCTTATGAGCCGCCCCAGGCTCCTGCTGCTCGACGAACCCTCCATGGGTCTTGCTCCGTTGCTGGTTCAGGAAATATTTAATATAATTAAAGATATAAACAAGGCAGGAACAACGATTTTGCTCGTTGAGCAGAACGCAAGCATGGCATTGCAGATAGCTAACCGTGCATATGTTATGGAGACAGGCTCTATCGTTCTTTCCGGTACCGGACAGGAACTTATGCAGAGCGAGGACATAAAGAAAGCTTATCTAGGAGGTTAGAATTATGTTTGTAAGAAACAAGATGCATGCTAATCCGTTTACTATCTCTCCTGACCAGACCATTCCAGACGCCCATGAGATCATGTCAAAGCACAATGTAAGGCGCCTGCCTGTTGTGAAAAACGGCAAACTGGTTGGAGTTGTGTCAAAGGAGGATATAATCCAGGCCTCCCCTTCCAAAGCGACAACCTTCAGCATGGGTGAAATCGCGTATTTGCTTTCTAAAACCAAAATAAGCCAGATTATGTCCAGGAACCTGATCACCATATCATCCAATGCCCTGCTCGAAGAGGCTGCTCTTCTCATGCGCGACAACAATGTAAGCTTTTTGCCTGTTGTTGATGATGGCAAACTGGTTGGCATCATCACCGAGAGCAATATTTTCGATGCATTCATCGAGCTTTTGGGCTTCCGTGAACCGGGAACACGCCTTACAGTTGAAGCCGATGATGCTCCCGGGATCATGGCAAACCTGACCAGTATCATAGGAAACTATGGTGCGAATATTGACCATGTTGCGGTTTATCGCGGATCTCACGGCAAAAGCGCCATTGTGTTGGGAATCAATTCCCTGAATACTACCGAGCTGGAAGCTTCAATTGAAAAACAGGGATTCAAGATACTTTACAAGCTGCAGAACAAATAAATTTTCATCCTTCTGAATAACAAGCCCTGGAAAAGGTTATCCGGGGCTTTTTGATTTATATCAGGCCTAACTGATTTTTCCGTTCATTCAGGCTGTTCCGGCACAGGTTTTCCGGCTTCGACCAGTATCCTGTTCCCAAACAGCATAGCTCCCATTATCGCAATGATCATACCGGTTCCTATGAGCATCCATTCTATCCTTATCACATCGGCAAGCGGTCCGAATACCAGTGTGCTTAAAGGCATGACTGCGCTCTGTATCATGCCCAGTACGCCAAAGACCCTTCCCTGATATTCCCCTTCCACCTTCTGCTGCAATAAAGCAATGGCTGGTGAATTGAATGCAGATACCGCAAGACCTGTGATCGTCATAAAAGCAAGATAAAGCCAGAACCAGGGAACAACTCCCAGCGCCACCGTTGTCAGTCCAAAGGTCAGGCAGGACAGCGCGATGGTATACGCTTTATTCCTGAATCCTCCCCATGAAGTCAGTATTATCCCGCCCAGCATCATTCCTGCGGCGAACGTGACCTCGATTGCAGTAAGCCGCCATACGTCCTCTCCGAAGCTTCTGGTAACCTGAAGCGGTGTAAGGAAGGCAGCCGGAGAGATGAAAATATAGAACACTGCACAGAAGGCAAAGAATACTTTGACGAAATTATTATTTTTTATATAAGCAAGACTTTGTAATATTCTGAAATAGTATACCCCAGCATCAGCCATATGACAACAGTGAAAGCAGGACATAAATAAGCTGTACCAGATCTTCATGCTATGCTAAAATAACTGCAGGTCAATGAAAGGGGATGACAGATCTGAACAGATGTCCATGGTGCGGTAACGATGAACTGTATGTAAAATACCATGACGAGGAATGGGGCGTTCCTGTTCACGATGACAAAAAGCATTTCGAGTTTCTGGTCCTTGAGTCAGCGCAGGCAGGCTTGAGCTGGATAACCATACTGAGAAAACGGGAGAATTACCGTAAAGCCTATGATGGTTTCGATCCGGTCAGGGTTGCTCAATATGACGAGAAAAAAATCGAAGAACTGATGCAGGATCCAGGAATAATCCGAAACAGACGAAAAATAGAAGCATCGATCAATAACGCCCGGTGCTTTCTGAAGATCCGGGAGGAGTTCGGAAGCTTCGACAATTACATCTGGAGCTTTGTGGACAATAAGCCTGTGAAAAACCACTGGACAGATATTTCGCAGCTCCCCGCGCGCTCTGAGCTTTCGGACAGAGTGAGCAGGGATTTGAAGGCCAGAGGTTTCAGTTTTCTTGGTTCTGTGATTATTTATTCTCATCTCCAGGCTACAGGACTTATAAATGATCATCTTATAAGTTGTTTCAGGTATGAGAATCCCTAAGATCCTTCGCTTTGCAACCGCCGAATCAAATGAACATAAATGGGACAAGGTTCATGTTACCTTGTCCCACAGATTTTTCCGCTTTGCTCTTAATGACAGTATCGATTTCAGAATGAGTTAAAGTATCCGTCCCCAAAACTCATTCATTTATGATCAGACTTAATTCTATGGCTGCGACCTCACCGCTCTGGATCTTGAATGACATCTTGCTGTTCTGATCGGTATATACATACTGGCCTGATGTTTCGGTATAGTTCTCGCCATATTTTTCTATGACCTTTTCAGCCTTGTCACCTATCGATACTCCTTCTGGGGTGGAAACCGCATCGCTCATGAATTTGACTGTAAAGAAGTACTCTGTCTCATCATCGCCTTCTGTATATGTGTACAGCTCAAATCCGTTGTAGTAGTATGTTCTGTCCACACCCTGAAATGCACAGCTGGGGGATTCGAAGCTTCCGAACGGTGGTTCGCCCAGCTTTTCCAATATGGGTTTCGCCTCATCATCCATATATATCTTTACGCCATTGTATTCGAAATAATATTTTGATTTTGCTTCGGCAACCGGTGTCGGTGTCGGTTCACTTGTGGCCGGGGTCGACGGTGTCGGTGAGGGATCGTTTTTCCCTGCCTCATTGCCACAGCCTGCAAAAATTATTGCAACCAGCATCAAAATCGCCAGAATTCTCATCTTCATATATACAAACCTCCTGATCTGTCACGGCTTAATGTTATTTTCCTCATTCCGCTTCATATTAAACTTCAGCAGATATCCGTACTTTTCGAGCTCCTCGTATTGCTCCTGCTCCATCTTATAGTAATAATCAGCTTTTTCCTGCCAGATGGCCTTAAGCTTTTCATCATTTCTTTTATCGGGTATGTTGAACCTGGATTGCAGGATCCTGCCAAAATACTTTGACGCTTTTTCTGCACCCGAAAGATTCAGATGAAGGCCGGCATCATAGGTGTCCTTTTCAAAGTCAAGCCCTATTTCGTCCAAATCATCCAGCATATTTATATATAATAAACCATTCTTCTCGGCATAGTCAACCATCTGCTGGTCCCATTCCTCATACCAGTGGGGATAAAGGCTGGGTGCTTTTATGAGGACCAGTTCGATCCCGTTTTTTTTGCACAGCTCGGTGATTTTATCAAGGTATTCGTAAGCCTTGTCACCAAACATGTAATCATCGAGCAGTCTCGGAGAGGGCAGTCTGCCGACCGGCTTTACATCCACCCTCATCAGATATCCGTTATGGGATATCTGATCCCTTTTGAACCAGTACCTGAAATCTTCGCCGGACAGCTCCTTCCATCTGGAGTGGAACCGCAGAAGAGGAAAAGCATATGTAATCAGATCCTCCTCGGGCATCATGGACGCTTTTGCCATCCTCAGCTTTGTCAGTGACAAGGGCATCCCGTCTATATTCATACGGTTATATGCTTCCCTCTGGGGCTCATTATACATCATCGCAAGCACACTGAAAACGACCACATCAGGTTTTTCATACTTCAGCGTATCCTCCAGCAGGTAATAAGAATGCCATACCAACTGCTGAGCGCCGCCCCTGATGTAGCTCGTTATCCCGTATTCCTCCCACAGCGTGATGGGCGAGAAGTTTTCATATACCTCGCAGTCGCCGATAAAAATCACATCATGGTCTTTATTCTTCTCATAATAGTACTCCTTTGTCAATGCTCCCTCCACGATCTGAGTCATGTATTTTGGCATAAGAAGCTTCTGCAGAAGTACTGTCAGGACCGATATAACCAATATTACAATCACAAAGGATATTATCTTCTTTTTTTTCATCAGGCCTTTCCCTTTCATGTCTCCTTACAGTTAAAACTGGTTATAAATGAACTGGTTGCTGTCAAATCCTATTCCGTATGCACCGAAGACAAGCACCGTAAAAAACAGCACTATGTATATGGAATATCTCAGCACAGCAGGTTTTGCTGACAGCATTTCCCTTACGCTGCCTTTCCTCTGTATCAGGCTGAAAGAAACAAGCAGTATCACACCGGCAATAAGCACTATATAGTCTGCCATGTCCAGGCCCAGTTTTAATAACGAACCGTCAATCAATGGCTTAAGATCAGGCTTCGCAAACATTGAGAAAAACATTTTGAAGGATATGCCCACATCCCGATAGCAGTCAAGGATTCTGAGGGAAGACATAAGTAAAAATGTCCTGCCTATTCGGAACAGACGGAACCCGAACGTATCCCCTATTTTGACCTTCTGATGGAACTTTTCATATAACGGTTGCAGCTCCTGTGAAATCAGGATGATGATACCGTTAAGCAAGCCCCATACGATAAAATTCCAGCTTGAGCCGTGCCAAATACCTGTCGTGAACCACACTACCAGGGTTGCCGTATAAACGGGTATCCTTTTCCCAATTTTATCCCCAAAATGGTTCCTGGAAAACCTTGACAGATTCAGCATAGGCTTGCATACCGACAGAGGATAGAAAATATAATCCCTGAACCATGTTCCCATGGTGATATGCCACCTGCGCCAGTACTCCTCGATTGATTTTGAAAAGTAGGGTCTGATAAAGTTCTCCTTTACCTCGATGCCAAGCATCTGGGAAACACCGATGGTAATGTCTATCCCACCTGTAAAGTCGGCATAGAGCTGTATGGCATAAAAGACCATACCGACTAAAACATAAATACCGTCATATTTTTCCGGATTCCTGGTTATAGTCAGCACAGCGGCTACTATCCTGTCGGCGATGACCAGCTTCTTGAAATATCCCCACAGGACTCTCTGGAATCCAAACGAGAATGTCTTCGGCTCAAATGAATGTTCCTGATATAAAGTCTGTGCAAGATCATCGTATCGGCTTATTGGTCCCTGGACCAGCTGAGGAAAGAATGATACGAAAAGCGCAAGTTTCCCTATGTTCCTTTCGGGCTCATATTTTCCGCGGTAAACATCTATTATATAGCCCATGGTCTTGAATGTGTAGAATGATATACCCATAGGCAATATGATGTTCACAAAGGAGAGCTCGGTCATCCTGAATATGGACAGGACCGAATTTATATTTGCTATGGCAAAGTTGGTATACTTGACCACCGCAAGGATGCCCAGATTGAAAAACAGACACGCAAGCAGCCAGCTCCATTGCTTTGCCTTGATTTTTTCCTTATAAAGCTTCTTCTCTTCCTTCGTCAGCTTCTCTTTGTTCTCTTTGAGGTAATCAGCTTGCTTCCTGTTAAGTTCGTCAATCTTAAGTCCAATAAAATAAGTGGATACTATTGTGGCCAGGATATATAACAGATTGCTCCAGCCTGAAAAGAAATAAAAAACAAAGCTGCCCAAAAGAAGTAATTTCCATTGCAGCCGCTTTGGTATCAGATAATACAGCGATATTAAAACGCACAAAAACAATATGAAGCTATATGAAGTAAAAAGCATGGTTCCCCCTTGGTCAATCCTCGTCCTTAAGTCTTTCTATCAGACTGTACAGAGCCTTTGCGGAATTGAAGTTCTCCGGTACTATCTCATGTGCCGGAATGGAAACATCGAATTCGTCATTGATCTCAGCTATAAGTGTAACGATGTCAAAGGAATCCAGGATCTTGTCATCGATCAGATGCTCATGAGTGTTAAAATCGATCTCAGGATGAAGTTCTTCGAGTATTCTTAACAGTTCTTCCATAATATCCTCCAAAAAAAGTTTTATTGTTTAAAGCTAAGATCCTTCGGTCGATACCTCCCTCAGGATGACATGCAGGAACATGTTCCTGCATGTCAGATCCTTCGCCAAGAATATGCGAAGCATATTCTTTCGTCAGGATGACAGGGTAATTTTTTCTAAGCATTTACAGTGTCATTCTGAGGAGCGCAGCCTTCCTCTGTCATTCTGAGGAGCGCAGCGACGAAGAATCCGAATCAGCCTCTGCTTAAATATCTCTCCTTCAAAGCCAGACGGTTGATCTTACCGTTTGGTGTAAGGGGCATGAGATCAAGCTTTTCCACCAGATTGGGTATCATGTATCTGGGAAGCTTCTCCTTGCAGTAATTGACAACGTCGGCTTTGGATACATCACCAACATAATATAAGATTATTTTCTTTTTGTCATCATCAAAAATGCATGAAGCGCTTTGTATATCCTCCATCTGGTTGATGACCATTTCTATCTCACCAAGCTCGATGCGGTGTCCCATATGCTTGATCTGGTAGTCCTTTCGGGACACGAACATAAGCTCGCCTCTTTCATTTATTTTACCTATGTCCCCGGTCCTGTAAATAAGCTCGGGATACATTTTGTTCAGAGGATTCTGTACGAAAACCTCTGAGGTTTTTTCAAAATCATTGTAATATCCCAGAGTCAGGGATGTGCCTCGAATGCATATCTCGCCCTGCTCGCCGGGTTTCACCAGCTTGTCGTTCTCGTCAAGCAGCAGGATCTCGGTATTCCTGAAGGGTCTGCCAATAGGTATGGCCTCATCCAGAGCGAATTCCCTGTCAACTACATAATAGCAGGACATCCCGGTCGCCTCTGTAGGTCCGTATAGATTTATGAATCTTGCATTGGGCAGGACCTTTCTCCAGATATTGAACTGCTTGATAGGAAATACTTCGCTTCCGAAGGCTATGGTATGAAGATACTCCGGAACCACCTTATCGAATGCCCCCAGTCCGGATATCAGCGTCAGGGCAGGAACCACCCAGCAGATGGTGTTTATCTTATACTGATTCAGGAACTCCACAAGCTTTATGGGGAACATGAACAGCTCTTTGGGGATTATATATGTTTTAGCGCCATATTTCAGAGTCGGATATATTTCCTTCAGGCACGCATCGACATAAAGCGGAGTCTGGTTTCCAAAAACAGTGTCCTCAGAGATCTCCAGAACCTCTGTTAGGGTCTCGATATAATCAATGACCGAGCGATGGCATGCCACGACTCCCTTGGGCCTTCCTGTAGACCCTGATGTGAAGACGATATAGATCGGATCAGTATCTATGGATTTGTCCCGTATTTCATCCAATGCGGCTTCATTTACCGGGTGCCTGATGATATCGCAGTAACGGTATACCGAACCGTCAAACCTGAAGTTTCTGACCGATTCGATGGTGGTATCGTCGCAAATCACAGCCCTGGGATTAAGGCTCTGGAAAATCAGCTCAATGCGGTGTTTTGGCATCTCCTCATCGATGGGTACATAGAAACATCCGCCGTATACCGTTCCAAGGAATGCTACTATCATATCGGGATGCTTTTTCATAAATACAACAACAGGCTCCTTGTACTTACCTTCATCATGCAAAAAGGAACCTATGGCTCTTGCATTGTCGTATACGGTCTGAAAGGAAAGCTCCACTGTTTCATTGGCGTATGCTGTCTTTTCAGGACAGATCTTTACTATGTTATCAAGATACTCCAGTATATTAGTTTGTCTTTTCATATTGCAACACCTTATCATGCTTTTATATATTGTTTTTTCCGCATGGTTTCAGCTTATATCCAGTCTTTCCGGTCATGTTATCAGGCTCTTGTACTCCTCTTTGAGAGCAGCTCCTGACAATTCTATAGTCCGTTTTGCCAGTATTTCCATTGCATCTATGAATCCGGGACCTGTTTTGCCGTCACGTTTTATAAGTGAAAGCTCGGTACAGCCAAGAATGATCACCTGTGCTCCCTTTTCCCTGAGCTCTGTCTCGACTGCCCTGAAATTTTCAAGATTGAATGGCCTGTTGGCCTTTATATCATCATAGATGATACTCATTACCTTCTTCTGGCAATTTTCGCCCGGGATGACCACTTTTATTCCCTTTGATTCCAGTTCAGCCTTGAAAAATCCGCCGTATATGGTCCCATCGGTAGCCATGATGCCTGCTTTCTCAATATTATTGGCTTTCAGGTAATCGGCGGTTTCTCCCGGCATGTTTATCACAGGCACACCGATGCTCCCGGTCAGCTCATTATAAAAATAATGGGCTGTTATGCATGGTATGGCAATATACTCCGCTCCGAGAGTTACAAGTGATCTCCCTATGGAAATCATGGCATCGAGGGGACTGTCCTTGCTTTTACCAAGAATATAATCTGTCCGATCGGGAATGTACGGTCTGTTGTAAATGATCATGGGAACATGCTCCCGATCATATTTGGCCTCAGTCATTCTCACAACCAGTTCTATATAATAGGCAGTTGCCAATGGGCCCAGACCGCCTATCACTCCAACTTCTTTCGTAAAAATTCCCCCTCTTTCAGCCCATATATGTCATCCTGACGGGATAATGAGACTGACCGCGCAGGAACGAAGGATCAGGATTCCTGATAGCTGCGCTCCTCAGAATGACATAAAGACTGAATTACTTCTCCGGTGTACGCGGGTAATTGCTCTTGTCAAATCTATAATAATAGTTGTCCTTGCCCACTCTTGCCGAATAAGCGTCCAACTCGGCATCGGTAAGCATGAAGGAAACCAGCGGAGGTCTGTGTATGCATGCGTCGAAATGGTACCAGCCCTCGCCGTAATTGACCAGATGCCAGAAATGCCTGTTCTCGCCGGGCTTAGTCAGTCTTTCCACTCTCAGGGTCTTGATGCCTATACGGTTGAGAAGCAGCTCCGACATCGAAAAATATGTGAAACAGTCTCCTACCCCGTTTACGATACCGTTATAGGCCTCCTTCATCCAGTCGGTTTTGTCGGAATAATTAGTATAGGTAAGATGTTTGTTGACGTATTGGTAGATCTCCCATGCTTTTTCCCTGAGGGTCATGTCCGGGGTCGTGATTTTGGCGAGGATCTCATCGGCCAGTCTTTCCAGCTCTTCCATGGTGACCGTAGGTTCTTTAACGGTATACATGGCTTCCTTCGTGGATGTATTGCCGGAAGAATCGGTAGCAATATAAATAACCTTGTAAGTTCCTGGTTTGTTTTGATTGACCTGTGACGAATCAACTGTAAAATCAATCTCCCCGTCTCTGTTGTCATATACATAGACATCCTTTTTAAATGAAACAGGAGTATTGATATATATTGTATTGTCCTTTACACCGTAGATCGCAGGCGGTTCTGTATCCTGAATGACTGTGAGCACCGCTTCGATTATCGTTTCATTATTGCCCTCGTCGGTCAGCTTTATTTGTACCGTCTGATCTCCAGGTTTCGAGAAATCGGGTTCCTGGACATAACTTGCAACAACATTCGTTATATCGGTAATATCCGTCACGAACATCGATGCTTCGATCTTATCGTTCTGCCATACAGTCTGATTAACTGCGGTCGCTTTGGGCGGTACCATGTCGGTGACCTGTATGTTTGAATCATACACCACATCACCGATCTTTATTTTTGCAGGGTAAACTCCCATTTTATCCGGTATGGTCAGAGGTTCAACCAGACTTGCCGACGACAGGTCGGATTTTTCTTTCAGAAACGCCTCGACATTGAGCTCTTTTTTTACCATATCGACCTTTACGATCTCTTTTACTTTGGATATCCTGAGTTTTCCTGTCAGCTCGGTCTTGTTCCCGGCAGAGTCCTGAAGCAGCAGGAAAACATCCTGATTCCCTGTCTTGCTGAAATCGGGCGTCGTTTTATAGCTTACTGTCACATTGGTGCCGTCGTTGATCTTCTTAATAAACTCCTGGGGATCGACCGAACGGCCTTCATACAGATCCACAGTCTTCAGTTCGGCACTGGGGGCTATGGTATCCCTGACTTCAAGTTTTACCTTATATTTGACTCCGTTTGATTCTATCGTTATGTCATGTATCCCTGTTTCATTCAGATTTATTTTTGTCGTGTCGGTCACATAGCTTGCCTGCTTTGTGTTGTCCTTCAGGAACATATTTGCCCCGGGCAGCTCCATGCCGGCCTCTATTATTACTTTTCTGTTTATATCGTTATACTTGAATGCATTGATAAACAACATCACCAATAAAGTAAGCAGAATGCATACGATAATGTAGAATCTGTAAATTCTTTTGTTTGGTCTATAATAAGTCTTCCTCATCTGTCAAACCTCCGGATATCATGGATCCAGTTATGTAAAATATATTCCGCAGGCTGGCCAAACAACCTGCGAATCAATGCCGTCTGCGCTTTGCAAAGCGCAATCACATTTTAACACAAATACACCATAAAACAAAGTCCTTTAATATAAGACAGACTCACCGTGCCTTCGGTTCCTCATTTCTCAGGAGTTTTAGGATATTTTGTTTTATCGTGCCTGTAGTAATAAGCATTTTTCCCTTTTTGTCTGGAATATGCCTCAGCCTCGGCGTCTGTCAGCATAAATGAGAAGAACTCCGGCTTATGAATGCTTGCGTCAAAATGATACCATCCATTCCCGCAGTTTATCATGTGCCAGTAGTGGTTAGATTCCCCTTCATATCTCAACCTTTCGACTCTGATATTGGGGATACCCACCAGGTTGAGGAAAAGATCTGATACACAGAAGTATGTGTAGCAGTCTCCCGGATCCTTAAGCATTCCGTAATATGCTTCGGTAAGCATGTCATCAGTATGCCTGCCGCCGAGATAGTAGACGTTCTTGTTGATGTATTTGTAAATTGCCAAAGCTTTTTCTTCCAGAGTCATATCATCGGTGATGATCTTTGACAGGATCTCCCAGGCAAGAGCCTCCACCACTTCACGTTCCACCAGTTCGACCGGCGATTCTCTGACAGTGAAGGTCACTTCATATTGTGTTTTGTTGCCCGATGAGTCGGTTGCGCTGTATATGACCGGATATGAACCTTCCTGCCTCAGATTCACCCTGCTGCTGTCCACTTCTATGGGAACTTCGCCATCCCTGTTGTCTACTGCAAGGATCCCTTTTTTATATGCAACCGGCGTATTTAGGCTCACTATGTTGTCCCGCACTCCATATATGACCGGCGGTTCCGTGTCTTCTTTCAAAAACACTTTCGCTTCGATCTGAGTTTGATTATTCCCTTCATCAGTAAGAACGATACTTACCGTCTGCTCCCCGGCTTTGGAAAAATCGGGCTCGTCCCAGAAGCTGACTGTAACATTGGTCGCATCTCTGATATTCTCGACAAAGTCGCTTGCCTGTATTTTGTCATTTACCCAAAATGTCCTGTCAACGGGCATTCCTGTCGGAGCGACCGTATCGACGACCCGTACCATCGATTCATACGCCACGCCTCCGACTTTTGCCTCTACGACGAAATCTCCCAATTTATCAGGAATAAATGGAGTTTCCATATAAACATCATTCAGATCCTTCTCATCCTTCAAAAGAAGACCTGCATCCAAAGGTTCACCCGAAATCTCCACTTCGGTCAGCGCCTTCAGCTTCGATATCCTCAGTTCCGCTGTATACTCGGCTTTGTTTCCCGAAGTATCTTCAAGCAGCACGACCACTTCCTGACTGCCTGTCTTTCCATAGTCAGGAGCTTTAACATATGATATGTTCACTTCGGTCGCGTCTTTGATGTTTTTCAGGAATTCGGCCGGCTCAATGTTCCGGCTCTCATACAGATCGAGGTTTACGGTTTCAGCTTCAGGAGCTTTGGTATCTGCGATCTCCAGCCTGACCTTATATTGAAATCCTCCCGATTCTATGGTCACATCATGGATACCGGGCTTGTTCATGTCGATAGAAGTAATGTCTGTGATAAACCGGGCAGATTTTGATTTGTTCTTGAGAAACAGGCTTGCGTCCGGATACCCGGATCCTGCCTCGACAACTACTTTATCAATGATCATGCCATGCCGGAATGCGTTGATTATAACCAGAACAATCAAAGCAACAGGTATAAGCAGCAATAGCTTCAGTTTTTTAAATTTGTCTGGCATTATTAGCCTCCCGCATCTATATGTTTTCAATGATATTAAAAATATCACATGAGTATGTTTTATTCAAGGATTATAATCTTTTGTTTCCGCACTGTTACAAATTTCTTAAAAGTAAGCGCGAAAACCAAATAAAATGGCTGAATATGCTAAAATTATGTCAGGTAAATATTTCATCGAGGAGCACGCCGATTATGATCCAAAAATACTTAAGAAAAAAGCTGGTCCCGGTTTTGGTTTTAGCAATTCTTCTGTCATTGATGACTCCCGCGTATGCGGACACTTCAAAGGAAGCAGGTTTGAAAAGCAGTGATTTTCGCGGGTTATGGGTTGCCACGGTCGTAAACATCGATTACCCTGTCAAACCCACATCAGATCCCAATATCCTCAAAGGTGAAGCACTGGATATACTGGATTACGCAAAAAGTACAGGCTTCAGCGCAGTATTCCTTCAGGTCCGCCCTACAAGCGACGCATTTTATCCTTCAAAAATATTTCCCTGGTCGAAATATCTTACCGGAAAACAGGGGACTGCCCCAGGCGGAGGATTCGATCCGCTGGCTTTCTGGGTCAGTGAAGCCCATAAACGCGGGCTGGAGCTCCATGCATGGATAAATCCATACAGGATCACAAAACGGGAAACCGGGCAGCCGAAGCATGATTTCGCTTCTCTTCATTCAAGCAATCCGGCAGTCAAAAACCCGGGCTGGGTGGTAAAGCATTCAGATGGCAATTTGTATTACAATCCGGGAATACCTGAGGTAAGAAAGCTCATCGTCGACGGTGTTATGGAAATCATCGAAAATTATGATGTAGACGGTATCCATTTCGACGATTATTTTTACCCTGACAGGAATTTCGATGACAGCGCTGCATATAAAAAATACAACACATCGGGCAAAAGTCTGGACGACTGGCGTCGGGAAAATGTCAACACACTCATACGTGAAGTGAATGCCGCAGTCAAGAAAACTGGAAAAAATATACGTTTCGGCATAAGTCCCTTCGGAATATGGGCCAACAAATCCAGCCATCCGCTGGGCAGCGACACAAAGGGTCTTGAATCATATTACAGCCACTATGCTGATTCTCTCTATTGGATCAACAATGAGATCATAGATTATATCGTTCCGCAAGTTTACTGGAATATAGGTTATTCCATAGCCGATTATCAGAAGCTGGTGGTGTGGTGGTGCAATGCGGTATCGGGCAAAAACGTGGATCTTTATATCGGTCAGGCTGCGTATAAAGCGGGCGACTCCAACCCCACCAGTCCATGGTACGGTACGGCTGAGATCGAAAGACAGATGAAACTTAATGAAAAATATAAAGAAATCAAGGGAAGTGTATTTTTCAACTATAACGTTATGGCAAAAAATCCCGCTCTTACCGACACGGTAAGGACCATTTACAGCATTCGTGACGGCAAAACGCCTGATATAAAGGTAAGCATATCAAGACCGCTTGAGAACATCACCACCAGCATGAGCTCATTCTATCTCAACGGCACATCAGACCCGTCACTGCCTCTTTACCTTAACGGAAAGCCTGTCGAGAACAGGTCACCCAAAGGATATTTCGGCGTTCTTGTACCGCTTTCGGTCGGAGCCAACACCTTTACATTGTCTCAGGCAGGCTCAAGCGATACCCGCACCATTTACAGAACGGCATCTTCATCAGAGCCTGTGAAAATGAGCAAAGTGGAGATACCTGCATCCTCAGTATTCCCTCAATCACAGGAATATCGGATGCCAGGGGAAAAGATAACCCTTTCATGCGATGCTCCGGCAGGAGCAACTGTAACGGTGAAGCTGAACGGACAGACCTATACCTTGAAGCAGGCTACCGGACAAAAGGATCCCAACGGGCTATATAAGGCTTCTTACACATATGAATACACCCTCCCTTCCTTCTCCGGCAGCCCGAGGATCTATGATCTGGGAGCTCCTGTTTATACAGTCAACTACAAGGGAACTGTGAAGACCCAGAAAGCTCCGGCATCTGTCGGTGTAATCATGGAAGGTGCCCGCTTCTATGCTGAGGTAAAGGATGATGTAATAGATACCTATCCTGAGCCTGTTTCAGGCATCAGCGGTGATTATGAGATATATAAAGGCATGATCGAACCGGTTACGGGCATGACAGGAAACTATGCCCGTCTGGAATCAGGACAGTGGGTAAGCAAAAGCAGGGTGGATATTGCCTACAAACCGGAGCAAAGTCGTGGGATAGTAAGAAAAGCGACCTATCTGCAGGAAGACAGGTATGATATCTTCGAGCTGACTATGACGTCGCCGGCCTCAGCCATCGTAGATTTTGACGGTAAAAAACTGGTGCTGAAGGTCGCTGTTCCGTCAGCTGCCGCTTTGCCTAAGCCTCCCCCAGATTCCCTGATATCTGATATAACATATTCCACGACCCTTCAAAGATCGGAATTCGTGCTGACAAAGGGCGAAAACCGGATCATTGACGGTTATCACATTGAAAAAACAGATACGGGCATCAGGCTGATGCTAAAGCATAAACCAAAGGCTTCAAATCCGGTGATCCCTCTGGCAGGGTTGACAGTAATGCTCGATGCAGGACACGGAGGCAGCGAGACAGGGGCAATCGGACCTTTGGGACTAAGGTATGCCGAAAAGGATATCAACCTCAATTTTGCATACAAACTGAAGGCTGAACTGGAGGCTCTGGGCGCAAAAGTTTTGATGACCAGAACAGACGACACATATCTCTCCCTGTCACAGAGACTTGCATTATCAAGGAAAGCCAGGCCGGATATGTTCATATCCCTTCATGCCAACAGCATGGCCGATAATGTGGATATCTCTAAAATAAGCGGTTTTTCCGTTTTCTACAGGGAGGATTTCGCAAAGTCCGCCGCACAGCTTGTTTATGATTCGGTAATAAAAGAACACGGCAGAAACAAGCATGGCGTCAACAAGAAGAATTTCTATGTGATACGAAACACATGGGCTCCCTCATTCCTGCTTGAGAACGCTTTTGTCCCAAACCCCGCCGAATTCGAATGGCTGACTGATGAAGCCGAACAGATCAAGCTGGCAAAAACGGTTGCCAGAGCCGTTGCAGAGTATTTTAAATGAGTATAGGGACGGAGACTTTAACTCAAAAAGTTAATGACTCCGTCTCTAGTATTTATATAATATAAAACTCATAAACGAGCAGATGGATCATTTTGACGAAGGTGCCTATAGTAGAACAGAACTCGATTCATGTAGCGCTGATAAAATGAGTAAAATAGATGGAGAATCCTACTAAAAATGAGTCGGAGTCTCCGTCCCCTATACTCACTTTAATAATGCTACTGACAATATGTCTGTCAAATCCTCCATGCCGGGGATAACGATACTGTTGGAAGCATTCTTGGATTTTGAGGCAATAGCCGCATATTTCTCGACCTCTTCCCTGCTGAGCGACTCTCTTTCCCCAAGCAGACCATCCAGGACATCTTTGAACTCCTGTACCGATTTATAGCCCATTATCGACAATATGGAACCTACGATCCCCGGATCATACTTGCTTATATAAGACAGGAAAGTCGGCAGTATCAAACCGTTGGCACGGCCGTGATCCACATTGTGGAAATATGTCAGAGAATAGCCCATTGAGTGTACCGCTGTGGTTCCGGTATTGGCTATGACCATGCCTGCCAGAGTTGAGCCGTAAAGAAGTTCAAATCGTTGCTCCAAAGTTAATTTGCCAGACTTCAAAGCGTCGAAGCATGAAGATATCCTGCGGATGCTTTCGGCTGCAATGGAATTCGTGATAGGATTTGCCCTTTTTGAAAGCATTCCTTCTATGGAATGGGACAAAGCGTCAATGGCAGTATTTATAGTGATATCTATGGGCATGTTCTCCATGTATCCGGCATCGAGGAACGCATATTTCGGGAACAATATGGGCGAAGCCAGGCTTGTTTTTGTCTGGGCACGATCATTGGTCAGGATGGAGTATGGCGTTACCTCCGAACCGGTGCCGGCTGTAGTCGGGATAAAGATCATCGGCATTATCTCAGTTCCATATTGGCCGGAAAAAAGGTTATCGTCCGATATATCCTGACACGCCAGAAGATTTATAGCTTTTGCGGCATCCATTGGTGATCCGCCGCCTATGGCGATCACCGAGTCAACATTCTCTTTTTTTGCTAATGCGGCCCCTTCTCTGACACATGCGATCGAAGGGTTCGGTGGTACCCTGTCAAATATAGTCCAGGTCTGGCCATTGGAAGAAAGAACGCTTGTCACGTCGTCAAGAGAACCGTTTTTTCTGGCTGAACTTGCCCCTGTAACTATAAGGACTTTATTTCCGATTTCACGAAAAATATCAGGATTGGATTTTATGCAGTCTTTACCCATGATAACCCGTGTGGGCATATAATATTGCTGTCTCACTGTTCAACTCTCCTTTTCCTTAATACAGAATCATTATATATCCAAAAAACATGATTGTCATTCATGGAGTGACTTTG
>DULR01000057.1 GCA_012840245.1 Clostridiaceae bacterium | reverse complement strand
GAAAGGGCCGAATCCCCGGTAAATAGTGTTTTACTTGCCATACATACAATGGGAAAAGGTATAATTATTATACTTTAGGTAGTTATTTTTTTTTAAAAAAGGCTTGACATCCTATGGTATCTGAGCGCAGCGGGGTTGAAGGATATTACCTATGACAAGTAGAACTACGCAGAATAAATGATATCTAATGGTTCACATAAATCAAACAATACGCACGAAGGTCCATCTCCATGACAATATGTGTCATGCTGTTCAGAGATGAACTGCCTCCGCAGGAGCAGATGAATGTTGTAATTCGAACAGTGCAGCTCGAGTGAGGTAAAATCTGCGTGATGCAGATTTTAGCCAGCACGCGCCCGGACGGCGCGATTGCCAGCGACCTAGCGAGAGCAAACTTGAGCATTTTACAACTTCCTGTGACGAGGACAGCAGGAAGATCTGAACAGCATGTCAACAATACTGATTTTATACAGAAACGTAATTCGCATAAATCAAAAAATGTGCAAAGAGGACCGTCCCCTATGCACATTGAACAACGGCTTATGTCGCAGAACCGTCTGGTTACAATGTATACATGTATACAAAGCGAAATAATGTACAAAAATTTATACATAAGTTTGATAAAATTTTATCAAACTTGACATATACATCTGAAGTTGAATTTGTTAAAATAATAACGAAGTCATAAATCAAATGCCATTAAAATAAAAGCATTTATTTTTTACGCCAGATTGTTAAATAATTAACGATAAGCGAAATGAATGCAGAGAAAAGGAGAGATGAGCATGAACAAAGCGAACAGAGAAATCATCGACGGAATCGAAAAGTTGGGCAATGCTTTGCAGAGATTAAGAGAAGCCCAGAAAAAGTTTGCGACCTATACCCAGGAGCAGGTGGACAGAATCTTCCTTGCTGCTGCATCAGCTGCTAACAAGGAAAGAATAAGACTTGCCAAAATGGCAGTGGAAGAAACAGGCATGGGTATTGTGGAGGATAAGGTCATCAAAAACCATTATGCCTCAGAATATATATACAATGCATACAAAAACGTAAAAACCTGCGGTGTGATAGAGGAAGACAAGGCATACGGCATCAGAAGGATAGCCGAACCGGTGGGGATTATCGCTGCGGTCATTCCGACGACCAATCCGACTTCCACCGCCATATTCAAAACGCTTATAGCGTTAAAGACCAGAAACGGCATCATATTGAGCCCTCATCCGAGAGCGAAGAACTGCACCATCGAAGCAGCAAGGATCGTTCTGGAGGCGGCTGTAAAAGCAGGAGCGCCTGAAGGCATCATAGACTGGATCGATGTTCCCTCACTGGAACTGACCAATATGGTGATGAGAGAGGCTGACCTGATCCTCGCCACCGGCGGACCGGGAATGGTCAAAGCGGCATATTCGAGCGGAAAGCCTGCCATAGGCGTTGGCCCCGGCAATACTCCTGCGATCATAGACGAATCGGCAGATATCCTGCTTGCCGTGAATTCGATCATACATTCAAAAACTTTTGACAACGGCATGATCTGCGCTTCTGAGCAATCGGTAATAGTGGTCGACAAGATATATGACGCTGTAAAGAACGAATTCAAAGCCAGAGGCTGCTACTTCCTCAATAAAGAAGAAACTGAGAAGGTACGAAAAACTATCATTGTCAACGGCGCATTAAATGCAAAAATCGTCGGTCAGCCTGCATACAGGATCGCCGAACTTGCAGGGATCACCGTTCCTGAGAATACAAAGATCCTCATAGGCGAAGTAAAGAGTGTAAGCCTTACTGAGGAGTTTGCCCATGAGAAGCTTTCTCCCGTGCTTGCCATGTATAAAGCGAAGGATTTCAACGATGCCATGGACAAAGCTGAGAGCCTGATAGCTGCAGGAGGCTATGGACACACAGCTTCGGTATACCTTGATCCGGTAACAGAGAGGGCAAAGCTTGACGAGTTTGCTGAAAGAATGAAAGCCTGCCGTATCCTTCTGAACACTCCGTCATCACACGGGGGAATAGGCGATCTGTACAACTTCAAGCTGGCTCCGTCCCTTACCCTTGGCTGCGGATCATGGGGCGGCAACAGCGTATCAGATAACGTAGGCGTCAAGCATCTGCTGAACATCAAAACGGTCGCCGAAAGAAGAGAGAATATGCTTTGGTTCAGAGCTCCTGAGAAGGTGTATATCAAGAAGGGCTGCCTTCCTGTCGCTCTTGACGAGATAAAGACTGTTTTAGGCAAAAAGAAGGCCTTTATAGTTACCGACAGGTTCCTTTATGAAAACGGCCATACAAAACCCGTCACTGATAAGCTGGACGAAATGGGTATAAAACATACGACCTTCTATAATGTTGAGCCGGACCCGACACTTGCTAGCGCAAGAGAAGGCGCAAAGCTGATGCAGACCTTCGAGCCTGATATCATCATCGCGGTAGGCGGTGGTTCGGCAATGGACGCAGCCAAGATCATGTGGGTATTATACGAACACCCCGAAGCAGATTTTATGGATATGGCCATGCGCTTTGCAGATATCAGAAAACGTGTTTATACATTCCCCAAAATGGGTGAGAAGGCATACTTTGTGGCTATCCCCACCACAGCCGGTACCGGGAGCGAGGTCACACCCTTCGCTGTTATAACCGACGAGACCACAGGAATAAAATACCCTCTGGCAGATTACGAGCTGATGCCTGATATGGCCATCGTAGATGCCGATATGATGATGAACGCACCCAAGGGACTGACTGCTGCTTCCGGTATCGATGCCCTCACCCATGCGATCGAAGCCTATGTCTCCATGCTTGCCACCGATTATACAGACAGCCTGGCTTTGGGGGCATTGAAGATGATATTCGAGTACCTGCCCAGGGCATACGAAAACGGAGCCAATGATCCGGTTGCCAGGGAAAAGATGGCCAATGCCGCCACCATGGCCGGTATGGCATTTGCAAACGCCTTCCTCGGAGTTTGCCATTCGATGGCTCATAAGCTGGGAGCTTTCCATCACCTGCCGCACGGTGTTGCCAATGGGCTGATGATAAATGAGGTCATCAGGTTTAATGCGGCAGAGGTTCCGGTCAAAATGGGCACATTCCCGCAGTACGACCATCCCCATGCTCTTGCCAGATACGCTGCCATAGCAGACCATCTGGGAGTATCGGGAAAAAACAATGAAGAGAAGCTTGAAAACCTGATAAAACTCATAGATGACCTGAAAGCCAGGGTAGGCATAAAGAAGACCATCAGGGATTACGGAATAGACGAGAAGGCCTTCCTTGACAGCCTGGATGAAATGGTCGAGCAGGCGTTCGATGACCAGTGCACAGGCGCAAATCCCCGTTATCCTTTGATGTGCGAGATAAAGCAGATGTACCTGAATGCATATTACGGAAAATCAAAAACCATGTATAAGATCTTTACTCTGCAGCCTGCCGTATTGCCTGCCAAAGCCTGATAAATTGGAACTGTCTAAGCCGCAGCCCGACGATCAGGGGAAGACCCGGAGAGTGATCAAGGGTCGGCCGGGCTGATGCTTACGATGATCGATAAGAGCTGACAAAGAGAAAGGGACCGGCACTTGAGCAGGTCCCTTCTCAATCTTTTTTCATGATCTTACCTCTACTCCAAACCAGTCGCATTTGCCTGCTTTGACAAAACCGCATTTTAAAGCCAGTCCGGGTGACTGTGTATTGCTCTCCAAAATCTGAACGAAGGGTATATGCCCTGACTTTATGATCTTTCCGGCAAGATCTATGGTTACATCGACCGCAAAACCCCGGCGACGATATTCTTCCCTGGTATACATGATCCCCATTGAGTTATCGTCATGGGTCAATACCCAGGAGGCTATTTCCCCGTTGACATAAACCGCCGATGAATGGCGGAGGGATATATCCTTTTTTATTTGCTCAAGACTTGTCTCGCTCCGGAAGGTGTAGAACTTATCGACGATCTCAGCATCCTCAAGCCGTACCGGTTGTGTGGGATTCTTTCTGAGACCCGGATCATACCTTTCAACGGGAAGATAGTATATGTCGCAGGGATTGCGCCAATCCAGCCTGAATCTTTTCAATATCATTTCAGTGACAGGTCTGTGGACTCCGGAAAAGCCTATATAATCCTGATCCTGTGAGATTTTGTCCAGAAAGTGGTTCAGGATGTCTTCCTGCTCAGTATAGAGAGAGTAAAAAAAGCCGTTCCTTACAAGTATGCCTTTGATACCGTTCTCATCATCGACATAGATCTCAGCATCAGGATTATTATGAATGATCCCTCTGATATTGAGATTTATGATCTTATTCCTGTCGAGGAAGTCAAAAACTTTTTGATCTGCTGCTGTTCTTATCATATCTTCTTTTCCTTCCATTTACCCTGTATAAAGTAGAAGTAGATTATGGCAGCCTCTGCCACGGTGGATAAAGCGATCGCGGTCCAGACTCCCATGATCCCCATATCCAATGCATATGCAAGAAAATAGGCAGCAGGAAGCTTTAAAACGACATTTGCTATCATTGAAGAGACCATGGGAGGGAATGTGTCACCCGAACCCTGGAAAACCCCGCCATATACGATAGTAAACGGAATGGTCATTACACCCAGATACACAATTCTAAGATAATCCACCCCGTGTGATATTACAAGAGGATCGTCTATAAAAAATGACATCAATATACGCGGAAGAAAAATATATGGGACTATGCAGATAATAGTATTTATCCATGCGACTTTCATTCCCTGCCGGATCAGGCGGTTGCAGCTTTCGATATCTTTTCTCCCGAGGTTTTGGCCTACCAGGACCGCCAGACCTGTTGATAGTCCGGAAAGTACTATAAAAGTATAGCTGAAAAGCTGACCTCCGATCCCGAATGCAGCCGCACCCGCGCTGCCTCCGAAAATATAGACCAGGCTGTACATCAACGTTCCGGTTATCGGTCTGGCAACACTCTGAATGCATGCCCACCCGCCTATTCGCAAAATACGTATGCTGTCCTGATATTTAAGCTCAAGGGAATGTAAAAACAACCTGTAATCATTATTATAAAATTTCTTGACCAAAATAATGTTTATTACCACTGCAGAGAAGAGCATCGAGATCAAAGTAGCCAACGCTGCTCCGGTTATGCCGAAATTGAAGATCCTGATAAGAACGTAGTCTCCTATGCCATTGATGACATTGGAAATGCCAAAAATGTATAAAGGGGTTCTGGTATCCCCGTTGGCCTGGAATATCGTTCTGAGGGCAGAATTTATAAACACGAGGATTGTGGCGGGAAACAAAAACCTGAGGTATTCGTCTGCATAATTAAAAACAGCCGGTTCAGGGTTGAAAAAGAGTATGATCAAGTCTTTCCTGAGAATGAAGCAAACCAGACTTATAAGCCCGCCGACAAGAGCTGAAAGGGTGAAAGACTGACCGCCTATGGCCTGTACTGCGGTAATATCGCCTTCTCCTTTGCTTCTTGAGATGAGAGCTATGGTACCTGCCGAGACCAGTGTGGAGAAGACAAATATGACATTAACAATTGAATTGGATAATGAAGCCGCTGCAGACTGGTCGGTCCCCAGGCCCGAGATAAAGTAAACGTCCACGGTGCTTAGTATGCTTTGAAGTACCATTCCAAGCATGACTGGCCAGGACAGCCTGAAGATAAGTGATATGTCGCTTTGTTTCCGTACTGAACTCATGTAAACCTCATAAAAGCATTCATTAATGTTGTAAACATAAAGGATTCTAGCACAATATTCAATCAGGCTCAATGATATCCATTTATTGTCAGATGTCAAATATGACATGCTTTTGCTATAAAACTCTTGAATTGTTGCATGCATATTTATATAATTAATTCGCAATCAAATAATACATTACGGTGCAAAACGTGCAGGAGAGCAATTTGCTTCTGCCGCACAGAATGCTTAATAGGGAACCGGGTGAGAAGCCCGGACTGTCCCAGCAACCGTGAAGCTGACGAAATGGCGTATGCCACTGCAAAATTTGCGGGAAGGTGCCATGGAGGATGAAGCAAAGTCGGTAGACCTGCCGTAATGGTGAGTTTCTTCTGGGGTTAAGAGTGTTTTCTATGGGATTATTGCCATGTCGACTCAGCCCCACTATTCAGTGGGGCTTTATGTTTGGAAGAAACCTTTTGATTGCAAAGTCCAAAAACGAAAGGAGTCTTTCAAATGAAAAAACGTATCATCTTATCAGTCATCCTTGCACTCATTATCCTTGTGGCAGGCTGCTCCAAACCGCAGCAGCAAAATTCGGGCATTGTCGACCCGGACAGCAAAGGCGGAGAAGTGACAATTGACATGAATACTGAAAATGAAGCTCCTATGAATCAGGAGGATGACAGGAAACCCGGTGAGACCGATGAGAACCCTGAACGGATAGTTTCGCTGGCTCCGTCCGGCACCGAGATCCTTTATGCTCTGAATGCCGGGGATAAAATCATCGCAGTAAGCGAGTACTGCAATTATCCTGAGGATACCGCAAACAAGACAAAGCTTCCGACCGGAGAGAAGCTTGATATGGAGAATCTGATATCGCTTAAGCCCGATCTGGTCATTGCGGCATATATGTCGGCCATGGAAGATCAGTTCAGACAACTGGAGGAATCAGGAATTAAAGTACTCGTGACTGAAGCCAACAACCTTTCCGAAACCTATGAGGCCATAGAGACCATAGGCAGGACCATCGGCAGGGAAAGTGAAGCCGAAACACTCGTCAGAAATATGAAAGACGGATTTGATAAAATAATCAAAGAAATCGAAGGAAAACCGTCACCCACAGTTTATGTGGAGGTTTCGCCACTGGAATGGGGACTTTGGACCTGCGGAAAGAACACCTTTATCCAGGAGCTTATCGATATAGTCGGGGCAAAGAATATTTTCGAGGACGTGGAAGGCTGGGCTGAGGTATCAGAGGAACAGGTGATTTCAAGGAATCCGGACTTTATTCTGACGACTGCAAGTCCCCTTACAGGAATTGATGATCCTGTAGGCGAGATATCATCAAGAGCCAACTGGACCGGACTGGATGCTGTGAAAAATTCAAGAATAGTGATGCTTGATTCGGATATGATAACCCGCCCCGGTCCCAGACTGCTGGATGCGGCTCAAGAGCTGGTAAAAATACTGTACAAGTGATTAAAAAGGGCTGTCTTATAACATTATTTTGCCATGCTGTTCAGATCTTCCTGGTGTCCTCGTCGCAGGAAGTTGTTAATGTTCTTGCGGAGGCATTTCAGCTCTGAACAGCATGCCACAGAACAAATTTTTAGACAGCACCCATGTTGCCCACCCGTAGTGCCGGGCTTATATCCATGAAAATAATATGCTTTGCATATTATTGGCGAAGAGTCTGACATGCCTATTCCTCCCTCGGGATAAAGAGTCAGATTCTTCGTCGCTTCGCTCCTTCAGAATGACAAAAGGATGAGGCCTATGAAGAACTCAAAGACCACAGGGAAAGAAATAATGCATACAAAGACCGTATTGCTTTCAGTTTTTGCAATGCTGCTGTTTCTTGTGGTCTTTTTTTTATCAATGCTTACAGGGAGCATCGGCTTTTCGCTTGATGAGACCATACGGCTGATCCTCAACTGTCTGTTCGGTATCGGTGATATCAGCGACATACCGGACAGCGTGACCACTATAATCATTAACGTAAGGCTGCCAAGGGTGATATTGTCGGCTCTTGTGGGAGCGGCTCTATCGTTGGCCGGAGCAGCCATGCAGGGGCTTCTTAAGAATCCTCTCGCCGACGGCTCGACACTTGGCATTGCCTCGGGGGGAGCCCTGGGAGCAGTTCTGTCGATCGTTCTGGGCATCAGCGTTCCATTCTTCCCTCAGGCAGGCCTGGCAATCATGAGCATATTGTCATCTTTTCTGTCCCTCATATTCATTTTGACCCTTACTTATAAAATAGACTTCAACCTGTCCAACCAGACCATCATTCTGACCGGCGTGATCTTCTCGATGCTCACGGGCAGCATAACCAGTCTGCTGGTCGCGCTGTCGGGCAATAATTTAAGGCAGGTCGTATTCTGGTCGATGGGTTCATTTTCCGGAAAAGGATGGTCCCATGTGGCCCTTATGCTGCCGTTTTTCATGATCGGAGCTGTCCCGCTGATTTCCCTGAGCAGAGAGTTGAATGCATTTTCTCTTGGAGAGGAGCAGGCCGGATTTATCGGTGTGAGCACCAGGAAAGTCAAATTCGCGATTTTGGTCCTTGTATCGGTGCTGGTGGGCATATCTGTTGCAGTAGGAGGCACCATCGGATTCGTAGGTCTGGTTATACCCCATATCACGAGATTCATATCCGGTCCGGACCATAAAAAACTATTGCCGTTTTCAGTTCTTTTCGGAGCAAGCTTTCTGATGGGGACAGATCTGTTGGCACGGACCGTACTCAGTCCTGCCGAGATCCCCATTGGCGTCGTTACATCCCTTGTAGGAGGGATATTGTTCATATATATCTTTTATACAGGAATAAATGCCAGGAGATAGAAAAATTGCTGTTGGAGATCAAAGGAATATCAGTTAGAATAAAGGACAGGATAATTGTAGACGACATATCCTTTGAGGTTGGGGAACATGATGTCTGCATGGTCATGGGGCCAAACGGAGCGGGCAAAACCACTCTGTTCAAGGCCATAATGGGGGTTGTGCCCCATAAGGGGAAGGTTCTTCTTGATGGTGTCGACATTGGGACACTGAAGCCCAGGGATCTGGCCAAAAGGATAGGAGTGCTTTCCCAGAAGCACCAGCCCCAGTTTGCCCATACTGTTTACGATGTTGTCAGCCTGGGGAGGTATGCGTATCAAAGCGGTATATTCGGCAGGCTTACCGAAAAGGACAAGGAGAAGATAGAGGAAGCCCTTGTGCTTACAGGGATAGAGGATATCAGGGATCAATCGGTGCTCACTCTTTCGGGAGGGGAGCTTCAAAGGACTTTTCTGGCACAGCTTTTTGCACAGGATCCCCAGATCCTGATACTTGATGAGCCTGCCAGCCACCTGGATCTGCAATACCAGATAGCTGTTTTCGATCTTTTGGCTAAATGGGTCAGGGAAAAAAGAAGGGCTGTCATTGCTTCGGTCCATGACCTGAATACGGTTTATTCATATGGCACCAAAGCGGTTTTGATAAACAGGGGCAGGATACATGCCGAAGGATCTGTGGAAAAGGTTTTGGAGAGGGAGAATCTTAAGTCGGTCTATAACGTGGATGTAGCCGAATGGATGAAGAATCTCCTCAAACATTGGGAGTAGGGAAATGGAACATTATTACACCGAAAAGCCTCGTTCTGAGGTCAGAGAAAATATCTTCAGTTATGAGATCAACGGAATAAAGCTTGATTTCGTTTCGGTAAGCGGAGTCTTTGCTTTCAGTGACAGGATCGACAAGGCGACCAGGCTTCTTATCGAGAATTACAGACCTTCGGGTGCAAGCAATTTTGTGCTTGACTTAGGCTGCGGGATCGGCCCCATCGCTCTCTACATCAAACGCAGGTATCCTCATCTGCAGGTGACCGCAGTGGATATAAACGAAAGGGCTGTTGAATATGCAAAAATCAACGCCAGGAAAAACAATCTCGAAATCGAAACATTAAAGAGCGATCTTTACGAAGGACTTCACGGAAGACTTTTTGGGGATATCGTCTCGAATCCTCCCATAGCTGCCGGAAAAGCACTGAATACAAGACTGATAACCGAGGCCCGCGAACACCTTATGAAAAACGGGGCCCTGTGGCTTGTGGCTTTTCACAACAAGGGCGGCAATACCCTTAAGAAAATCATGCATGAGGTCTTCGGCAACGTGGAGGATATGGAGAAAAGCGGAGGTATCCGCGTCTACAGATCAGTCAACTTATAGTGGGTTTAGGGGACGGAGACTTTGACTCATTCTTGTTTGATATACCACAGGGACGGTTCTTCCGGTAGTTGTCATGGGGACAGTCCTTTATGCGTATTATTGAGCCGATTTTCAACTGCGCAGCCTAACCATGTCATTCTGAGGAGAAGCGACATAAAGTCGCTGCGATGAAGAATCTTATATAAAGATCCTTCGACTTCGCTGCGCTTCGCTCAGGATGACACAGTAAGGCTACGGAGCGAAAAATCCGGTTTGTTGTTCGCATTAATCAAATCATACGTACAAAGGTCCGTCCCTGTGACAATATGTTGTCACCAGAACCGTCCCTTTGACAATAACCAAAATAATGCAACATATGCCAAACTTCAAGGATTTTAATGCATCACCCTTTAAAAATATAATATAAGTATATCAATATGCCTTATTGTCGTTTCATATGGAATCCAGACAACCTTCCGGAAAGGGTGTAAAGCAAATGAGATATGGTTATTTCGACAATTCAAAGAGGGAATATGTGATCGAAAGACCTGATATTCCCGTGTCATGGACCAATTACCTTGGAGTTAAGGATTTTTGCACAGTGATCTCTCATAATGCAGGCGGATACTCATTTTATAAATCAGCCCAGCATCGCAGGCTCACACGATTCAGACCCAACGGGGTCCCGCTGGACAGGCCCGGCCATTATGTATATTTAAGGGATGATGGTACGGGCGATTACTGGTCGGTTTCATGGCAGCCTGTCGGAAAGCCCCTCGACCAGGCAAAATACCAGTGCCGGCACGGATTGTCATATTCAAAATTTACATGTGATTATGCCGGGATCCAGGCAGAACAGACACTTTTTGTCCCAATTGACGACGATGTCGAGCTCTGGGATGTGAAGATAGCCAATAAAAGCGACAGACCACGCAATTTAAGCGTCTTTTCCTATGTGGAATTCTCATTCAATCTCATAGACATAGACAACCAGAACTTCCAGATGAGCCTTTATTGCAGCGGCTCAAGCTATGATGACGGAATAATCGAATTCGACCAGTTCTATGATCCTGACTCGTTTACATATATGGCTGCCAGTTTCGTTCCCGACAGCTTCGATGCCCTGAGGGACAAATTCATAGGCCCCTACAGGACAGAAACCAATCCTTTAGGTGTCGAGAAAGGGGTATTAAGCGGCAGTACCGAGCTGGGCGGCAACCATTGCGGAGGACTGCATAAAAAGATCACACTGATGCCGGGAGAAGAAAAACGGGTCCTTTTCCTTCTTGGAGTAGGAAACAGGGCGGCAGGAAAGGTCATGAGGGAAAAATACTCAGACTTTTCAAAGGTAGATGAAGCCTTTGAAACATTAGCCGCATACTGGGACAGAAAGCTTTCGGCTTTCCGGTGCGATACACCCCATGAAGGCATGAATACTATGCTGAATATCTGGAATCTGTACCAGGCCGAGACCAACGTTGTCTGGTCAAGATTCGCCTCATTCATAGAGGTGGGAGGAAGGACCGGCCTGGGATATCGAGATACCGCCCAGGATACCATGTGCGTGCCTCATTCCAACAGGGAAAAGTGCCGCCAGAGAATAGTCGAGCTTTTGCGCGGCCAGGTGAATGAAGGCTATGGTCTGCATCTTTTCGATCCCGAATGGTTCAATCCCAACAAAACAGAAGTCAAATTCAAATCCCCTACAGTCGTGCCCACACCTGATGTCAAGGACATGATCCACGGATTAAAAGACACGTGTTCAGACGATGCACTCTGGCTTGTGCCGTCGATCCTGGAATATGTGGCCGAAACAGGCGAAGTAAGTTTCTTTGATGAGGCAGTGACCTTTGCCGATGGCGGAGAAGCATCGGTTTATGACCATATAAAACGGATCCTTGACTTCTCTGCCCGACAGATCGGCCCTAACGGGATCTGCAAGGGACTTCGGGCTGACTGGAATGACTGCCTGAACCTTGGCGGAGGAGAAAGCGCATTGGTTTCATTCCTGCACTACTGGGCCATTCAGGCTTTTCTGGAAATAGCCCGTTATCTGGGCAGGAACGAAGATGTGGAACACTATGAAAAAATGGCTGAGAAGGTAAGAGAAGCATGTGAAGCCGTACTGTGGGATGGCAGATGGTACATACGCGGAATAACAGCCAAAGGAGACAAGATAGGGACCCAGTCCGATGAGGAAGGAAAAGTCCATCTCGAATCAAATACATGGGCAGTTATATCAGGCTGCGCATCATATGAGAGAGCCATATCCTGCATGGATGCCGTTGATGAGTATCTGTATTCCGATTTTGGTCTTCATCTCAACGCTCCGTCATACAGCAAGCCCAATGACGATATCGGCTTCATAACACGGGTATATAAAGGGATAAAGGAGAACGGGGCAATATTCAGCCATCCCAATCCCTGGGCATGGGTCGCAGAGTGCAAGCTTGGCAGAGGCGACAGGGCCATGAAGTTCTATAATGCCCTGCTTCCGTATAATCAGAACGATATCATCGAGATCCGCGAAGCAGAGCCATACTCCTACTGCCAGTTCATCATGGGCAGAGACCATACCGCCCATGGAAGGGCAAGGCATCCATGGCTCACGGGGAGCGCAGGGTGGGCTTACTATGCCGCAACCCATTATATGCTTGGAGTAAGGGTGACTCTGAAAGGCCTTGTAATAGACCCATGCATCCCGTCGGAATGGGAAGGATTCAGTGTAAAAAGACGCTGGCGGGGAGCAGAGTATAATATTGTTGTGAAAAATCCCGATAAAGTCTCAAAAGGTGTTAAAACTGTCCTGCTTAACGGCAAGCCGGTTTCGGGTCCTGTTCCTCCTCAGGAAGAGGGAAGCATAAATATGGTAGAAGTTGTAATGGGATGACAAGTATGATAAATTATTTTATAAGTTGTGCCTTTCGTAAAGAAAGGCATATTTAAGGCGGAAGGGGAAATCCTGATGATCAAGTTTGGTACAGGCGGGTGGAGAGCGCTTATCGGCGAAGACTTCACAAAAGCCAATGTTCAGATCCTGACCCAGGCGGTGGTCGAATTAATGAAATCCCAGAACTGCACAGAAAGAGGATTCGTTATAGGCTACGACAGAAGATTCCTGTCAGACAAGGCCGCCCGCTGGATGGCAGAAGTTCTTGCAGGGAATGACATACCTGTTTACTTTATAGGTAAGGTAGCGCCCACTCCCATGGTGATGTTTACTGTAAAGCGCATGGAGACATGCTATGGGGCAGCAGTTACCGCAAGCCATAACCCGGCCGAATACAACGGCATCAAAATTTTTACAGAAGGCGGAAGAGACGCCACCGAAGCAGTGACAGGATTGATCGAGGAAAAGATCGCTTCTGTCAATGAGAGCAATATAAATGTAAAGGATTTTGAACAGGGTGTCGGAGAAGGGATCATAAAACCCATCGATCCTTTCAATGAGTATATTGATACGATACTTTCCATGATAGACGTGGAAGCTATAAAAAACCGGAAGCTCAGGATACTTCTCGATCCCATGTTCGGTGTGTCAAAAACCTCATTGTCCACCATCCTTATAACTGCACGCTGTGAAGTGGATACTATCAACGACCGCCACGATACCCTCTTCGGCGGACGACTTCCTTCACCAAGCTCCCATACCCTCCACAGACTGCGTGACATGGTCATGGAAAAGAAGTATGACCTCGGCATAGGAACAGATGGAGATGCCGACCGTCTTGGCATCATCGACAACAATGGCAGATTCATTCATCCCAATGAAATCATGGCCTTGTTATACTATTACCTGGTAAAATACAAGGGCTGGAAGGGCGGAGTAGTGCGCAATCTGGCCACCACCCATCTTCTGGACAAAATCGCCCGAAGCTTTGGTGAGGAATGCTATGAGGTTCCTGTAGGGTTCAAGCATATAAGTTCTAAGATGGAGGAGAAGAATGCCCTGATAGGTGGCGAGAGCAGCGGCGGTCTTACCATAAGGGGACACATAAGGGGCAAGGATGGCATATTCGCTGCAAGCCTGCTTATAGAGCTTATAAGCGTGACAGGAAAGAGTCTGGGCGAGATGCTCGATGAAATACATGGCCAGTTCGGGCAGTTCTATACAAATGAAAGCGACTTCAGATTCAGCAGCAGCGACAAGCCCCGGCTGGTCAAAAAACTGTTTGAGGATAAGAGTATCCCCGAATATAAATATGAGATCGAAAAAGTAAGCTATATGGATGGTCTTAAGATATACTTCAAGAACGGTGGTTGGATCACGGCCCGTTTCTCAGGGACCGAGCCGCTTTTGAGGATATTCTCGGAAATGAGTACACAGGAAGAAGCCGACAAAGTGGTAGAAATAATGAAAAACTTCCTCGGAGTGAATTGATGTGTTGTTATCAAAGACAGGGGACATATCGCGGTTTCCCCTGTCTTTATTTTTCTTGATTTCTATATAATAATTGTATAATATATAATTTGACGATTTTGCTGACACCAACTGGGATAGACCGGCGGAGTTCCCATGGAACTCGTGATAGGCGCAGGCTTTGCCTTCATAACAGCAGGAATATCATTGAGGAAAAAAGGCAAAAAAGAAAAGGAATAAAATACTGTTGATCAAATGGATCATATAAAATAAACTTAAGGGAACATTCCATATGAAATGCAAATCAGCCGGTTCATGGGATGTTCCCTTTATTACTGGAACGGGCATCGATTTACGGATTCCAGCCCTTAGTGCTGTGCTTTGTACAACACTTAGGGTGGGCTGCTTCCCGGCACCGGAGACACAAAAAAGTTTGCTTGACAATTTTTAATAGTCGGTGATACAATAATTTAGCGTGCAAACATGGCGGTTTGCATGGTTTTATAGTGTTGCAATTTATTAGGCATATTCCGGAGGAATTATTGTGATTGAATTGCTGAAAACTAAAGAGAAGGTTATAGGTGCCAAACAAACCAAAAAAGCAGCCGAACAGGGAAGGCTTGCAATGGTTTTTATAGCTTCTGATGCAGATCAGAGAGTTGCGGGACCTATAAAGCAGCTTTGTGAAAGCAAGGGAATCAGTATCCATTTGGTTGACACTATGAAACAGCTTGGAAAGGCAGCCGGTATTGATGTAGGGGCTGCCGTGGCCGGAATTTTGAATGATTGAGCGGGATAAACGTATTTTTGCGTTGACGCATAATACGTTGCGTATGTATGCGTTTAGCACGTATGAATACGATATCTATAATGATTTTGATCAAGGAGGTGAAGTTGAGAATGCCAACCTTTAACCAGTTGGTCAGGAAGAGCAGAAAAAAGGTTCTTTACAAATCCACTGCGCCGGCTCTGCAATTTGGTCTGAATACCCTGAAGAAAAGACCCATTGATCTGAGCTCTCCCCAAAAGAGAGGCGTATGTACGGTTGTCAAAACTGTTACTCCCAAGAAACCTAACTCAGCTCTTCGTAAGGTTGCGAGGGTACGCTTGACGAACGGTATTGAAGTGACCGCGTATATCCCCGGTATAGGACACAATCTGCAGGAACACAGTGTTGTTCTGATAAGAGGCGGACGTGTTAAGGATCTGCCTGGTGTCAGATATCACATCATTCGCGGAACACTGGATACAGCAGGTGTAGCTAACCGCAAACAAGGCCGGTCGAAGTATGGCGCTAAACGCGCAAAGAAATAGCAGGATTTTATAAAAATCTGCTTGAAAACTGAACAGGACGAATCAACGTGTAGAACGTTGTTATCATATAGATTTCTGACGTTTTGCACTGACGAACCCGAACAAGTCGGGCCGAGTACCTGTGATACCGGGTTTTTACCCGCAGTTATCATGAAAAGGAGGGAAGAGAAGTGCCAAGAAAAGGACACACGCCTAAAAGAGACGTTTTAGCCGATCCTATTTACAATGATAAGAGAGTTTCTAAGCTTATCAACACTATCATGCTGGATGGCAAAAAGGGTATTGCCCAGAAAATATGTTACGGTGCCTTCGATATAATCAAGGAGAAGACAGGTAAAAATCCCCTTGAAGTATTTGAAGAAGCAATGAATAACATTATGCCCGTCCTTGAAGTCAAGGCAAGAAGGGTCGGCGGCGCAACTTATCAGGTTCCTATGGAAGTAAGGCCTGAAAGAAGGCAGGCTCTTGGGTTGCGCTGGCTTGTAGGCTTTGCCAGAAAGAGAAGCGAACGCACCATGAAGGAAAGGCTTGCCGCAGAAATTCTGGATGCGACAAACAATCTTGGAGCGGCCGTCAAGAAAAAGGAAGACACGCACAAGATGGCAGAAGCCAACAAGGCATTTGCTCATTACAGGTGGTAATAACTATCGCAGTAAACATCGCACCAATACATCGGAAGGAGGGTATCGATGCCCAGAGAATTCAGCTTGGAGAAAACACGCAACATCGGTATTATGGCACACATCGACGCAGGTAAAACCACCACCACCGAAAGAATTTTGTTCTACACCGGTCGTACCCATAAATTGGGCGAAACTCACGAAGGTTCAGCTACGATGGACTGGATGGAGCAGGAGCAGGAAAGAGGTATTACCATTACTTCTGCTGCTACCACCGCCCAGTGGAAGGACTGCCGGATCAATATCATAGATACGCCCGGGCATGTTGACTTTACCGTTGAAGTCGAGCGTTCCCTTCGCGTACTTGACGGTTCGGTTACACTTTTTTGTGCAAAAGGCGGTGTTGAGCCCCAGACCGAAACTGTTTGGAGACAAGCTGACAAATACGGTGTACCCCGTATTGCATATGTCAACAAAATGGATATCATGGGAGCTGATTTTTTCAAATGCGTCCAGATGATGAAGGACAGGCTGCACGCAAATGCGGTTCCCATTCAGCTTCCAATAGGCAAGGAAGATCATTTTGAAGGTATAATCGACCTTGTCAAAAACAAAGCATATTTTTACAGAGACGACCTCGGAAAGCAGATCGATGAAGCCGAGATTCCCGACAACATGAAGGAACTGGCCGAAGAATACAGATTCAAGATGGTTGAGGCCATCGCCGAGCTTGATGAGGAACTCTTAACAAAGTACCTTGACGGAGAAGAGCTTACTGAGGACGAGCTCAAAGCCGGAATCAGGCAAGCTACCATAACCAACAAGATCATTCCAGTGGCCTGTGGTTCTTCATACAGGAACAAGGGCGTTCAAAAGCTGCTTGACTGTGTTGTGGACTATATGCCGTCACCGCTGGATATACCTGATGTGACCGGCGTAAAAATGGATACAGGGGAACCTGATTCCAGACCTACCTCGGATGATGCACCGTTTTCGGCGCTCGCATTCAAGATTATGTCCGATCCATACATCGGGAAGCTCACGTACTTCCGTGTTTATTCGGGAACGCTGAGCTCAGGATCTTATGTCCTTAACTCGACCAAGAACAAGCGTGAGAGGATCGGACGTATCCTGCAGATGCACTCCAATGACCGCAAGGATATCGAAATGGTCTATGCAGGAGACATCGCTGCCGCTGTAGGACTGAAGTTCACAACTACAGGTGATACCCTGTGCGAAGAAGCCGATCCGATCATACTGGAATCCATGGAATTCCCGGATCCGGTCATCAATATAGCCATTGAGCCCAAGACAAAAGCCGGACAGGAAAAAATGGGACTGGCTCTGCAAAAACTGGCCGAGGAAGACCCCACATTCAGGGTCTATACCGATCAGGAAACAGGTCAGACCATTATAGCCGGTATGGGAGAGCTGCATCTTGAGATCATCGTTGACCGTTTGCTGAGGGAATTCAAGGTGGAAGCCAATGTAGGCAAACCTCAGGTATCTTACAAGGAAACCATACGCAAGGCTGTCAAGGCAGAAGGCAAGTTTGTACGCCAGTCGGGCGGTAAGGGTCAGTACGGTCACTGCGTTATCGAGATCGAGCCTCTTGAACCCGGCAAAGGATATGAATTCGTCAACAAAATCGTGGGCGGCGTCATTCCGAAGGAGTACATTCCGGCGATCGACAGCGGAATCCGTGATGCCATGAACAGCGGCGTAATTGCTGGTTATCAGGTCATAGACGTCAGGGTAACACTGATCGACGGGTCATACCATGAAGTTGATTCGTCGGAAATGGCATTCAAGGTGGCCGGTTCGATGGCCTTCAAGGAAGCCATGAAAAAGGCCGATCCTGTGCTCCTCGAGCCTATTATGAAGGTTGACGTTACAACGCCTGACGAATACATGGGCGATGTCATAGGAGACCTGAACTCCCGTCGCGGAAGGATCGAGGGAATGGATGCAATATCAGGCGCACAAAATATCCATGCTTTCGTGCCTCTGTCCGAAATGTTCGGATATGCCACAGATCTTCGTTCAAGGACACAGGGCCGCGCTGTATACACCATGCAGCCGTCACATTATGCCCAGGTTCCGAAGAGCGTACAGGATCAGATCGAAGAAGGCAAAAAACCAAATGCATAGACAAGTCAGGCATTGGCCAAACTTGTCAAATCTTTGATACTATTGATTTAAATAATTAATAATTATATAATTTTGAATCATCAGTGATTCAAATGAAGGAGGTTAATTCCAAATGGCAAAGGCTAAATTTGAACGTACAAAGCCCCACGTAAACATCGGTACAATCGGTCACGTTGACCATGGTAAGACAACTCTTACCGCTGCTATTACCAAAGTGCTTGCTTTAGGCAATCCTAACATTCAGGTTAAGGAGTATGATCAGATCGACTCTGCTCCAGAGGAAAAAGAAAGAGGTATAACCATCAACACCGCTCACGTTGAGTATGAGACAGCTAATCGTCACTATGCTCACGTTGACTGCCCAGGCCATGCTGACTATGTTAAGAACATGATCACCGGTGCAGCTCAGATGGACGGTGCTATCCTCGTTGTTTCGGCTGCTGACGGTCCGATGCCTCAGACCCGCGAGCACATTCTTCTTTCCCGTCAGGTTGGCGTTCCCAGCATCGTAGTATTCCTTAACAAGTGCGATATGGTTGACGATGATGAGCTTATCGAGCTTGTAGAAATGGAATTGAGAGATCTCCTGAACCAGTATGAGTTCCCCGGAGATGACACTCCTTTCATCAGAGGTTCGGCTTTGGTAGCTCTCGAATGCGATTCCAAGGATCCCAGCGCTCCTGAATATGCTTGCATCCATGAACTTATGAAGGCTGTTGACGAATATATTCCTACACCTGCTCGTCCTACAGATCTTCCTTTCCTTATGCCTGTTGAGGACGTATTCACCATCACCGGTCGTGGTACCGTTGCTACAGGTAGAGTAGAAAGAGGAACAATAAAAGTAGGCGACGAAGTTGAGATCGTAGGTTTGGCTGATGAGTCCAGAAAGACAGTTGTTACCGGTGTTGAAATGTTCCGCAAGATCCTTGATCAGGCTGTTGCAGGCGACAACATCGGTGCTCTGCTCCGCGGTGTTCAGAGAAATGAGATCGAAAGAGGACAGGTTCTTGCAAAACCCGGTTCAATCACTCCTCATACAAAATTCACCGCTCAGGTTTACGTTCTGACCGCTTCTGAAGGCGGCCGTTCCAAGCCTTTCTTCTCCGGTTACAGACCGCAGTTCTATTTCAGAACCACCGACGTTACCGGCGTTATCAAGCTTCCTGAAGGCGTTGAAATGTGCATGCCTGGCGACCACGTAACCATGGAGATCGAGCTCATTACTCCTATCGCTATGGAGAAGGGTCTCAGACTCGCTATCCGTGAAGGCGGCAGAACCGTTGGTTCAGGTGCTGTTGTTGATGTCATCGAATAAGATTTGATGTCACTGACATAATAAAGGACCTTCCCGATTCAGGAAGGTCCTCATTTTATTATCCTATGTTTTTCCTTACCTCTGGCACAGCTCTCTTCAGCATGATTTTCTCATTATAATGCATGATGCAGATATCATCTCCTTCAATTAGCTGGTAGGCGGTGGCATAACGATTTACCGTAACTTTGATCAGCCGCCCCCTGAAGGAAAGGTTAAATTCATATCCCTGCCATTGATCGGGCAGGCTTGGTCTGAAGCTCAGTGTGCCGTCGTATGTCCTCATTCCGGCAAAACCGTTCACGATACACATCCAGGTTCCGCCCATATTTGCGATATGTACGCCGTTTTTTGTATTTCCCTTGTAATCATCCAGATCCATACGGGCTGTTTCCATAAAATAATCAAAGGCTTTTTGCCTGTACCCGATTTCACTGGCCATGATGGAGAAAATGCAGGTGGACAGGGAAGAATCATGGGTCGTCAAGGGTTCATAGAAATCATAGTTTTTCTTTTTCTCCTCCTCAGAGAACAGATCACCAAGAAGGAAAAGGGCAAGGACCAGATCGGCCTGCTTGCAGACCTGGTGTCTGTATATAACCAGCGGATGATAGTGGAGAAGCAGGGGATAGTTTTCTGCAGGCGTATTGGCGAAATCCCATACCGGTTTGTCCAGGAAGCTGTCATCCTGGGGATAAATATGTGTTTCTTCATCATAAGGGATGTACATGTTGTCGGCAGCCCGTTTCCATTCGATGACCTCGTTTTCCTCAAGATTTAATCTGTGGGCCAGTCTGGCATACTCTTCAGGAAGGTTCGTTTTCATCCACCTGACAGCCTTTACTGCATTATAGAGATTTTCCCTTGCCATAAGGTTGGTATAGCAATTGTTGTCAACTATGGCCGTATATTCGTCAGGGCCGGTGACGCAGTTGATGCAGAATTTATTGCCCTTGTTTTCGATGTAAGCGCCAAGATCGGCCCAGAATCTGGCTGTTTCGAACAGGATCTCAGCCCCGTATTTTGCAAGAAAATCGTAATCTCCGGTAGCTTCGACATACTTGTTGACCATATATGCAATATCAGCGTTGATATGGTACTGCGCTGTCCCGGCAGGGAAATAGGCTGAGCACTCTTCACCTGCGATAGTGCGCCAGGGGAATTTGACACCTTTCTGATGGGAAAGGAGCCGCGCCTCATGGCGGGCCTTGTCCAGTATGCTGTACCTGTATTCCAGAAGCTTGCGGCTGATTTCCGGATTGGTATAGACGAAAAATGGCATCGCAAATACTTCAGTATCCCAGAAATAATGGCCCTCATAGCCTTCTCCGGTAAGTCCTTTGGCGGCAAGGCTCGTTCTGCCGTCGGTACCTGCTGATTGCAGAAGGTGGAACAGATTGAACCGAATGCCCTGCTGAAGCAAAGGATCGCCGATGATGAGGATATCTGATCTTTTCCAGAAATCCTCCAGAATATCGGTGTGTTCCTGTTTCAGCATATCGTAACCCAGTTTCAGGGCAGAGCTGAGTATCCTTTTGCTTTCCTGTTCCAGCAATGATTCGCAGAAATCATGAGAAGTGGAATAGACTATGAATTTAGTCAGGGTGACTGTGTTTCCGGCATTGCTTTCTATCTCATATACAGTATTTGCAGTGGAATCACCGGTAAAGCTTTTGCATACATGCCTGCAGTCGGTCTCCAGTACATGTTCCACGCAGCATACTACGGTTTGCTTTGAGTTTTTTGTTTTCTGTCTTATAAGGCCGAATGTGCCGTTTGCTTCAAGGTTTTCGGTGACAAGGGCTTTTCCCTGCAAACCTGAACCAACTCTCGGGTCATTTTCAACAGTGAGATTGGTAACATTGCCGTCAATGGTTGAAATGACCTGGATCTTATAATCAGCTTCGACAGGTGTCAGTCTGATGCGTATCATTGCAAGATGTTTCCGTCCAAGATGTACGATCCGCTCAAAATCGAGCTCTATGGTTCGACCCTTGGGTGATGTCCAGACAAGAGTTCGTTTCAGCAATCCCTCCCTCATGTTCAAAGCCCTGCTGTATGCAGTCAGATTGCCCTTAAGCAAACTGAATTCCTCATCTTCCACAAAAATGCGGATCCTTTTTGAATTTGCGATGTTCAGCATGGTTTGGCTTTTTTCAGGAAAGCCGTATGCTATTTCACCGTATTTGATGGTTTCTGTCTCGTAAAAACCGTTTATGTATGTCCCTTCAAGGCCTGTACCATCGGAACCCTCTTCCAGATTCCCTCTGAATCCGAGATATCCGTTGCCGAGGGAAAAGAGGGTCTCATTCCTGTAGCTGGTCTCAGGACTGAAGCATTCTTCAACGACTTTCCAGTCATTTATACCGTGAGATGTGCATAAATTCTTTTTTTCCAATCTTATCACCTTTATCCTTTCAAACCGGACGTAGCAACGCCTTCTATGTAATGTCTCTGGAAAATCAGGAACAGCAGGATAACTGGCAATGTGATCAGTACGACACCTGCCATAATCACGTTGGTCCTGTCGAAAAACTGATCCTTGACGCTGTTCAGACCTACGATAAGAACATAGCTTTTGCTGTTGCTGGTCATGGTGCTGGGAACAAGGTAAGCATTCCAGGTGGAGGTAAAATTCAAAATGATCATTGAAATAATGCCGGGTTTGGACAGAGGAAGCATTATCCTGGAGAAAATGCCGATTTTGGAAAGACCGTCGATCCTTGCAGCTTCCAGAAGCTCATTTGGTATGCTCTGAAAGAACTGCTTCATCATGAATACGAACAGGCACTGGTACAGATAGGGTACGGTAAGGGAAGCCATGGTATTGAGCCAGTTGAGTTTAGCCATTGTTACATATACAGGTATCAGAACGACCTGATATGGTATGGTCATGGTAGCGACGATAATGAAAAACACAAGCGTTTTTCCCGGGAATTTCAGTTTTGCCAGAGCATAGCCTGCCATCGAGTTGATGACGACATTGCCTGCAACGGTTATCAGAGTCATAATTACAGTATTCATAAACCAGCGTGGGATATCATAATTCGGATCCTTCCAGAACCTGAGGTAGCTTTCAAGAGTCCAGTGCTGTATGCCCACAAGCTTATCTATGTCAGAGAGTTTTAAAAATGAGGTGTACAGAGCATAAAGCAAAGGAAGGATGAAAACGACTGCAAATATGGAAAGAATGATGGTGACCGGGATATTCTTTTTATCGTAATTATTCATGGTTCAGTCCTCCTTGCCGATCAGAATTTTCTGTATGAATGTCACTGCCAGTATGATAAGGGTGAATATGACGACAGCGGCACAGCCGTAGCCGATTTCCATATACCTTATACCATGCTGGATAAAGTAGGTTATGATGGTAGTAGTTCTTCCGGCGGGCTGCCCGAGGACTCCGTATCTGGAAATGGCGGCAACCTGGTCATATATCTGGAACGCATATATGGTAACGACAGTGACTACGAAAAATGTAACAGGCTTCAGGCTGGGCACCGTGATATTCAGGAACCTTCTGAATGTGCCTGCGCCGTCAACGGTAGCTGCCTCATAGAGCTCTTTGGGGACATCCTGAAGACCGGCAAGATATATGATCACGAAAAATCCTACCTGCCACCAGACAAAGAGAATTATAACGAAGAACAATGCGAGATTGACATCGCTGAACCATGTGGTGTTGGGGAACCCGAAGACGGACATGGCTTTTGCCATCAGATTGTCTTTTCTGAAGAGGACCATGAATACCGTTGCGGCAGCTATCGGTGAGGTGATGTAGGGAACTACGTAAATCGTTCTGAATAAACCCTTCGCCATGATATTCTGATTCACTGCCAGTGCAATGAGGAGGGACAGAATAGTTATGGCAGGCACAGAAACAGCTACGATGATCACCGAATGGAGAAGAGCACTGTGAAACTCAGGGTCTTTGAGGATATTGATGTAGTTGGTCAAGCCAATGAATTTCGCATCCTCAAGACTGATGAAATTTGCATCCTGGAAGCTTCTGATGAAGGACTGCATAAAAGGCAAAAAGAACCATATGAACCAGAGCGCTATAAAAGGAAAAATAAAGAATAATCCAATAAGCGTGTCTGATTCTTTGCCTGTTTTATGAACTTTCCTGATGGGTTTGATCTGACCGGAAACCATATCACACACTCCTTTTATTGATGTCAATACCATACTAATGCAAACTGATTTTAAAGTAAATAAAAATAATTATTATTTATTTAACGTTTATTACTTGTAATATATATTGACTGGTATAACTTGGATTGGATTAAAGAGTCCGAGTTTTTCTCCGGCACTATACTCAGGGCTAAAAATATGCAATAATAGAAAGCAGAGCTCATTTCATGATAAATGCCATCCGACAGTGTTAATCTTTGAACAGATATTTATGATTGGATTTCTTACGGAGAAGATTATGAACAGACAGGTAATCAGCAGGATCAGTCTAAGAAACAAGCTCGTTATTTCCTTTATCATGATAATCATGCCTATGTTCATTCTGAGCTTTTTATCCATAAACCTTTATTCCAATGAAATAAAGAGCAAACTGATCTCAAGTGCTTCAGGCAATAATGAGCAGATAATCCACAACCTGGACAACAGCCTGGGCATGCTGATGAAGATTTCCGAATATCCCCTTTATGATGAGACGCTCATCGAAATATTGAAGAAGGATTACAGCACGCTGGAGAACTCTAAATATGTAAGAAGCATAGATTTTGCGAAAGCAAAGGATCTTCTCAATAATAACGTGGTTTTTTATTCGAACCTCATCGACTCAGTATGGCTTTACAGCATCGACAACTATGATCTCAGGGGGCGGGCTCTTGTAGAGACCATGGATATAAGCTACAGCCCTGCACAGGAGGAGTGGCTTTCCAAAATAATCGAGGCCGATGGCGGAGCTGTGATCATAGGCATACATCAGCACAAACAGAAAATACCCGGTACCGGTTATGTCATATCCATCGGAAGGCTTATCAAGGATAAATCCTCAAGAGAATCGATCGGTCTGATAATAATCGACGTAGATATAGAACAGCTGGAACAGCTCTGGATGGACAGAGGGATAACAAAAAACACCCTTTTTTACCTGATAGATGACAATGGCCGGATAATCTACAGCCAGGACAGAAAACAGGTCAATCAAAGCGTTTACGACATATTCAACGAGGATATAGATTTTGATGCCGAACCGGGAAGGACAGTCCATTTAAACGGGACAAGATATCAGCTGATATCCAGCCAGTCGGTCATATCGAAATGGAGAGCGGTAAGCATCATACCAGAAAATGAGCTGTTCTCATATAATGAAGAGATGTACAAGATCACGCTGATAATAGGGGCCATCGTGGTAGTTTTGTCGCTGGGCGGCATATATATCATCACTACGTCAATAACCAGGCCTATCTATGAGCTGAGTGGCACCATGAGGAAGATCGGCGAAGGGAACTTCAATCTGGATGTGGGGAAATATTACGGGGAGATGGGAGTTATAGGCAATGCCGTCAATGCCCTGCAGACAAAGATCAAGGAGCTTATACGAAAGATATACCTTGAAGAAGAAGAAAAAAGAAGGGCTGAGCTGAATGCCCTGCAGGCGCAGATAAATCCCCATTTCCTGTATAACACACTGAGTGCCATCAAATGGATGGCCAACATTCAGGGGGCTGTGGGTATCGAGAAGGCTCTTAATTCCATGGCTTTCCTTATGGCATATACCTCCAAATGGAACAGCGACTATATCTCAATTGCCGATGAAATGGTGTTCGTTGAAAACTACATAAGTATTCTGGATATAAGATATTACAACAAATTTTCAGTGAATTATGATATAGATGAAAGTGTATATAACTGCAAGACTCTTAAATTCCTTCTCCAGCCCATCATAGAGAACTCGGTGTTCCATGGTTTTGAAGGCCTCCATACCAAAGGAGAGATCAACATAAAGATCGTCAGGGAGAATGGGAACATCGTTTTCACCGTTGCCGACAACGGCCAGGGATTCGATGCTGACAAGCTGAAGTCCATCCTGGAACAGGATGAGGGAAGCAACAAGCAGAAGTTCAATTCCATCGGTTTATCCAATGTACATAAAAGAATCAAGCTCCATTTTGGCGAAGAATACGGCATAACTATACACAGCAGGCCGGGGGAAGGGACGAAGGTAGTCATTGTCATACCCGCTGTTTCTATCAAATCGGATGGTGAGGGGAAAAATCATGAAAATACTGATCGTGGATGATGAGCTTCTTGTCAGGATCGGCTTGAAATCTTCCATCAACTGGGATAAGCATGGCTTTGAAATCGTAGGCGAAGCCTCCAACGGCCAGGAGGCACTTGAAAAGATCCATCAGTGCAAGCCGGATTTACTGCTCCTCGATATCAAGATGCCCGTGATGGATGGCATCGAACTTCTAAAAAAACTCAAGGAGGAGAGGAATCCATGCAGATCCGTGATATTAAGCAGCTTCGACGATCTGGAGCATGTGAAGGAGGCAATGAAACTCGGAGCATTGGACTATCTCCATAAGCCCTGCATGAATCCGGAAGGGATAATAAAAGTACTGACAGAAATAAATAAAGAATTAATCAATGAAAAGAAAGATTATAAGGATTATGTCCATAATATAGGCAATAAGAGGGAAGATACGGCAGAATCATTCTTAAGGAAGCTGGTGGACGGTCAGCTTACCGATGACGCAGAATTCCAGCGCGGGCTCAAAGAAAACCATATCGGCCTTGGACGCTCAAATTTCAGTTGCATAGTTTTTTCAGTCATCAATCTGGACAAGATCGAGAAAAGGTACTCCGACGAAAATAAAAATCTCCTGTGCAAATCCATCCTTGACATATTAGGACAGGTCTTTCTGAGCGAAGGAGAAGTGGTATTCTTCAATTATTCCAAAAACCTGTACACAGCAGTCATGACCATGGAGAAGATCGCCAGCGTCAAGGAGATCATCGACATGCAGAACAGATATGTCCATCTGATCGCAGATTCACTTAAAAAATTCCTCGATATCGATGTCGGCATAGGCATAAGCGGTATACATCAATCCTTCAAACGGGTGAAAACGGCATTTGAAGAAGCTTATAAAGCGCTTCAGCGGAGATTCTATCATCCGGCGGAGAAAGTGATCCATTATAACACTCTTACCAGCTTCCGTGACAGCAGGCAGCTTCTCAACAAGATCGACGAATTCGTCATCAAGCTCAAGGAGAATGTCAGCAGCCATAACTATTATCAATATAAGAGCAATACTGAGGAGATTTTCAAACTTCTCAGAGAGAATCCGGTCCTCTCATCAGAAGAGGTGATCAAGCTGTTCAACGGCATCCTTTTCCTTCTTGACGAGCTGGGAACATGCTTTGAGGAGATGAAGCTCATTTCCTGCTGTGAAACGCTTGAAGAGCTCCATGATGCATTCAGGAAGATAATCGACCAGAAGCTCTACAATATGGAGGAAAATGAATATAAAAACTACAGCTTTATCGTAAAGAACATAATATCTTATATAAACAGGCATTATACCGAAGAGCTGTCACTCAGCATGATCGCGGAGCATCTCAATGTGAGCCCCAACTACATCAGCCGTGTTTTTAAAGAAGAGGTAGGGAAAACGCTTTTCAATTATGTCAACGAGGTAAGAGTGGAGCAGGCGAAAAAGCTGATGCATAAAAAGGAATTGAAAATATATGAAATAGGTGAGAAAGTGGGCTTCAACAGCTCAGTGCATTTCAATATAGTCTTCAACAAACTGACTGGGTATTCCCCTAAACAGTACAGGGACAGGATACTCGGCTGAATGCATGAAGTATAAAATTATTAAAGAAATAGTTATTTCATTAAACTTTTTATTCAGGGATCAATATTGAAAAATCTTATTTAATAAATAGTAATTCTGTTTACTTATCTGTATTCTCCTCTGTGCTACAATCAAGCTGCAATAAAAAAAAGGAGGAAATTTCGTTATGAGAAAAGGTCTAAAAGCATTGTCCATGGTACTCGCTCTGGTTATGATGATTGCTGTGGTGCTCACAGGCTGCGGAAACCAGGCAAAACCCGCCGGTGAGACAAAGTCACCTTCAGCAGAACCTTCAAAGTCCCCGGAAACATCTGCAGAAGCACCTAAAGAAGTTACTGTAAGATTTGGCCTTTGGGGATCCGACAAGGAGATCACCACCTACACCGAAGTTTCCAAGGGCATCGAAGAAATGTTCCCCGGACTGAAGCTTGAAATGCAGCCCTATCCGAGCAGCGCAGACTTCTGGAATCAGCTTCCTGCGCAAATCGCGGCAAAAACAGCTCCGGATATAGTGAAGCTCACGAACGAAGGCTCTTACGAATACATCGAAAAGGGAATGTTCGCACCTATCGACGATCTGATCAAGGAAGCCAATCTGGATCTTTCGGCATATGCTGATTCTGCAAAACAGATCTGGGCTGCAGGCGGAAAACAGTATGGTATCCCTGTAAGCGTTGTTCCCGCTATGTTCATCATCAACAAGGATATGTGGGATGCAGCCGGACTTAAGGAATATCCCAAAACCTGGGCAGAGGTCAAGGAAGCTGCAAAGGCTTTGACCAAAGATGATGTAAAAGGCATATGCATAAATATCATGGAGTTCCACTTTACTCAATATGCCCTTTCTTATGGCGGCGGCTGGGGCTATGGCAAGACCATCAACTCCGATGCCAATGTCAAAGCTCTTGAAACTATCGTTGACATGTTCGAGTCCGGCGTAGCTATATCGCCTCAGGAAGCAGGATTCGGATGGGATGGCGAAGTTTTCGCCAACAAGAAAGCTGCCATGTCGACCGGTGGATACTGGTATAAAGGCTTCCTTTCAGAGTCAGCTCCTGACATCAACTATGTTGTTATAGGTATGCCTGAAGGAACAACGAAGGGATGCACATCCCACTCCGACGGTTGGGTAGTATTGAAGGATGCTCCGGACAAGGTCGCTGCAGTTAAGGCTGCATATTACCTGACCAGAGACGAAGCCCTCGAGAAGATCATGACCGAGGTTGGTATCAATCCGTCCAAACCGGCTCTGTCAGCAAAATACTATGAGGTAAATCCTGAGTTCAAGGCAATCGAAGCTATGGTTCCATATGCAAAGGACTTCGGATATCCTGCAGATACTAAGAAATTCATAGACACCCTTATCCCGGCAATGCAGGAGAAGATCCTCGCAGGCAGCAGCAAATCGGTCAAGGAGATCCTTGATGAGGTTCAGGCTAAATTCAACTGAGTAAAATGATCAAGAAATTCCATTCAATATAAATATAAAAGAAAAAGGGCTTTCTGGTTCAGAAAGTCCTTTTTTCTTATTTCTAGAATTTCTCCAAACTTAAGTCAACTGGTAAAAGAAACATTTGAAAAGTATGTTGGTCATCAGTATAATAAAGATGCTTCATCAAGGCAGGAGTTGCCGTTGACACCATAGACCTTAAAGGCATTGGAATATGAAAGGATGAACAGATATGCCTAGAACAACTAAAACTGCGCAAGTTTACGGCATACCCATGCTGCCGTTGAGGGGGATAGTGATTTATCCCCATATGATACTGCATTTTGACGTAGGCCGTATAAAATCAATAAAAGCAATTGAAGCGGCCATGCTTAAAGATCAGAGGATTTTTCTGACTGCACAGAAAGATCCCAATATAGATGATCCGTCATTCGATGAAATCAACACGTTTGGAACCGTTGCGCATATAAAACAGCTTCTCAGACTTCCCGGAGATACCATAAGGGTCCTGGTGGAAGGGATAGTGAGGGCAAAAGTAACCAGATTTACAGGAAATGAGCCTTTTTACTCAGTTGAAGTAAGAGAGATAAAAGACCGCCTGCTGCAAAGCAATAGGCCTGACATACAGGCACTTTCAAGACAGGTTATCGAAAATTTTGAGAAATATGCGAAGCTTTCAGGGAAAATATCGCCTGACGCCACCATGCTGATCACCAATATAGATGATCTGGCAAGACTTCCTGATCTGATCGCGGCAAATCTTGGGATCCCGATAGATCTGAAACAGGTCATTCTGGAAGAGATATCACCTAAAAGGCGTCTTGAAAAGCTTCTGGATATTCTTGCAAAGGAAAATGATATCCTGGAGATAGAACGAAGCATAACGACAAAAGTCCGCCAGCAGATAGACAAAAATCAGAGGGAGTATTACCTCAGGGAGCAAATCAAGGCAATCCAGAAGGAACTCGGTGATTATCAGGATGTAACTACTGAAGTGGATGAATACAGGGAGAGGATCGAGGAGGCAAACCTTCCTGATGAAGTAAAAGCAAAAGCCCTGAAAGAAGTCCAGAGATTGTCCCGTATGCACTCCACTTCGGCTGAAAGCGGTGTTATCAGGACTTATCTGGATATCATCCTGGAACTGCCCTGGAAAAAGAAAACCGAAGAAAGGCTTGATATCGGCCTTGCTCAGGAGATTCTCGACAGAGACCATTACGGTCTTGAAAAGGTCAAAGAAAGAATACTCGAATATCTGGCTGTGAGGAAGATGAAGAATGGACTCCATGGCCCGATAATATGTTTCGTCGGACCTCCCGGAGTGGGCAAGACATCAATAGCCAAATCCATAGCAGAAGCGCTCAACCGCAATTATGTGCGTATGTCATTGGGAGGAGTAAGGGATGAAGCCGAAATCAGAGGTCACAGAAGAACCTATGTGGGATCTATGCCCGGCCGCATAATCAACGCACTGAGACAGGCCGGTTCGGCAAATCCGCTGATCCTGCTTGACGAAATAGATAAAATGTCCAGTGACTTCAGAGGGGACCCTGCCTCTGCAATGCTGGAAGTGCTGGATACAGAACAGAACAAGGATTTCAGGGATCACTACCTGGAGCTGCCGTTCGATTTGTCGGATGTCATGTTCATTACTACGGCAAATTACAAGGAAGCTATTCCCAGACCGCTTCTGGACAGGATGGAGGTCATCGACCTTTCAGGCTATACCGAGGATGAGAAGCTGAATATAGCTTCCAAATACCTGGTTCCGAAGCAGTTGTCGCTCCACGGCGCTGAATCCAAAGCAGTAAGGTTCGACGAATCGGCTCTCAGAGAGATAGTGGTCTATTATACCAGGGAAGCTGGAGTCAGAACTCTTGAAAGGCAAATTGCTACAGTAATACGCAAAGCGCTGAAGAAGATCGTGACAGGTGAGAAGGCATCTGTAAGGATAACGAAGAACACCATCAAGGAGTATCTTGGACCGCGCAAGTATTTGTATGACATGGCGGCTGAAAAGGATGAGATAGGGATAGTCAGAGGCCTTGCCTGGACACCTGTCGGAGGGGATACCATGCCTGTCGAGGTAAATATCATGCCAGGGGAAGGACAGCTTGAGCTCACCGGACAGCTGGGCGACGTGATGAAGGAGTCGGCGCGCATAGCACGAAGCTTTATCCGTTCTGTTGCTGAGGAATATGGGATCGAGCCCGATTTCCACAAAAAATATGATATCCATATCCATGTTCCCGAAGGCGCCATACCCAAGGACGGACCATCTGCGGGCATAACCATTGCGACAGCTATAATTTCAGCCCTGACAGGGATACCTGTCAGAAAGAATGTGGCTATGACAGGGGAGATAACCCTGCGCGGCAAGGTGTTGCCCATAGGCGGGCTGAAGGAGAAGGTCCTTGCAGCACACAGAGCCGGTGTGGATACCGTATTGCTGCCCACAGAAAACAAAAAGGACATCAATGATATTCCGGAGAATACCAGGAAAGAGATTCGCCTGATCCCTGTTTCCCACATGGATGAAGTAATCAGGTACGCTCTGGTGAGGAAGCCTGAAGCCAGGAAGAAACGCAGGACTCATGATGTGATAATAAACCACGCTTCCGACGAGGCAGCAGTTTCAATAGAGATGTAATAATGAGCATGGGGGAACATCCCCCATGCTCATTTTGTGCATTAGGGACGGTCCTCTATGCACATTTTGAACCCTTGATTCATTCGACTTTGACTCTTTCTTGCTTAGGCGAGCGCAAGAATCTCGCTCTGTTCGCCTTTAAGCACCTGCGTCAGTATGATCCGTCACCTCTATGATGTGGCATTCCTCCGCTTTCGCTCCGTCATGCCCCAAAGTGTGGTCTTTTTCTTACGGGTCGCTCAAACTTATCTAATAATGTCATCGCTCGGTGGTCATTTCCTTCGAAGTTTATCGGCTCACTGCCGCGAGAAACCTTGCGCCCGCCTCATATTTTTGCCTGAGCAAAGCAAAGAATCAGCAGGATGTGCTGTGTGCACCCAAATCAGAATATTTTGTAATCCATATAAAGAAAACATGCTATAATTAAGAACAGGGTAACACCTGTTTTTTATTTTATGATTACATTGGCGACACAGGAGGTTTGCGTGAAAGCTGTAAGTCGACCTGTTTTTCACAGCATATCTCCACATTGTCACATCAAATAATTAGCCTAATTTGGCGTGGAGGTCAGGATGCTTTTAATTAAGAACGCAAAAATACTTACCATGACAGGTAAGGACTATGAAAACGGATTTTTGTCGGTGAAGGACGGTAAAATAGCAGATCTGGGCGATATGGCGTCGATGCCTGAGCCGGAAGAAGGAGATGCGGTGATCGATGCAGAGGGCATGTTTCTGATGCCCGGGCTGGTGGATGCCCATAACCATATAGGCATGATGGAGGATTCGGTAGGGTTTGAAGGCGATGATGTGAACGAGATGACCGATCCCGTAACTCCCCATTTAAGGGCAATAGACGGAGTTTATCATGGAGACAGGGCTTTCGTCGAGGCTTATCAGAGCGGGATAACTACTGTCGTGACAGGCCCCGGAAGCGCAAATGTCATAGGAGGGCAGTTTGCGGCGCTGAAAACATACGGGCGCAGCGTGGACGAGATGGTCATCAAAGCTCCATGCGCCATGAAGTTTGCATTCGGGGAAAACCCAAAAACAGTCTACCATGAAAAACATCAGCTTCCCACGACCCGTATGGCTACGGCAGCCCTTATAAGAGAGCAGCTGTTCAAGGCAAAAGAATATCTGGAGAACCTTGAAAAATACGAAGCAGATAAGGAAGAGAACGAGAAGCCTGATTTCGACATGAAGCTGGAAGCGCTCATTCCGGTCATCAAAAGGGAGTTGGTGATAAAAGCCCATGCCCACAGAGCCGACGATATCATGACTGCTATCAGGATCGCAAAGGAATTCGACCTGGACATGACCCTGGATCATTGCACCGAAGGCTGGCTTATAGCTGATATATTGAAGGAAAACGGATATAATGTCATTCTGGGACCTATCCTGACAGACAGATCAAAAATCGAGCTCAGGAATCAGACAGTCAAAGCGCCCGGAATACTGGCCAGGTCAGGAATAGATGTAGCCATAATGAGCGATCACCCTTGCGTTCCAAGCCAGCATCTCATGTTATGCGCATCCCTTGCATACCGCGAAGGGATGCCACAGGAGGAAGCATTAAAGGCAATCACTATTAACGCTGCAAAGAGCGTAAGGCTTGAAAATCGCATAGGCAGCCTTGAAGTTGGAAAGGATGCCGATATGGTCATCTATACGAAGCATCCCTTCGACTACCTGAGCAAGGTAAAAATGACTTTTATCGACGGGAAACTCATTTATGAGAACAAAGAAGGATAAAGAAATGCCGCCGGAAGTACAGATATTCAGAACAAAATCGGAAGAAGAAACATTCAGTCTCGGGAAAGATCTTTCCCGGGAACTGAAGCCCGGTGACACCATAAGCCTCGAAGGGGATCTGGGAACAGGAAAAACGGCTTTGACGAAGGGTATCGCCGCAGGATTGGGGATAGACGCCTTCATAACAAGTCCGACCTTTACATTGGTAAATACTTATATGGGTAAAATAGTTCTCAATCATTTCGACGTTTACAGGATCGATGATCCCGAAGAGCTTCTGGCAATCGGCTGGGAGGATTATTTCACCGGCGAAGAGATCAATGTGGTGGAATGGGGTGACAAAGTACGGGAAATCCTTCCTCCCGATACTGTACGCATAAGGCTGGAACGTGACTCAAGCGACCCAGACGGCCGTTTGATCTGTATAGAAAGGAAGAAGACCAATGCTTACCCTTGCCGTTGATACTTCAGGGCTCACGGCCTCATGTGCCGTTGTTGAGGATAGAAAGGTCGTGGCCGAGCTCTCGACTCAATATGGCAAAACACATTCCCAGAAAATAATGCCCATGCTGAAGACCATTCTTTCAGCCCTGGACAGGAGTTTCAGCGATGTGGATCTTTTTGCCGCGTCAACAGGTCCAGGTTCTTTTACAGGACTGAGGATAGGAGTGGTCACCATAAAAGGACTTGCCTATTCCCTAAAAAAACCTGTGTGCGGAATTCCTACCCTTGATTCTCTTGCATATACCATGCCTGATTTCAAGGGTGTGATCTCGCCCATGATCGATGCGCGGAACCGTCAGGTCTTCACGGCATTTTACCGCAAGATCGGCAATAAGTTTGAGAAGATCACTCCGGATCTTGGTATCCATATAGATGAATGGATAAATTATTCTGCAGGTTTCGATGAAGACGTCCTGATCCTTGGGGATGCCGTATCCCTGCATTATGACATGCTGAAGGACAAATTGGGCAACAGGTTGCTATGCGCCGGACAGTCAATGGCATATCAAAGGGCTTCTGCCACCGCACTTCTGGCTGAGGAAGCATATTATAAAAACAAAGCGGTGAGCGCATTCGAACTGGAACCCATTTATCTTCGGAAATCCCAGGCAGAGCGAATGAAAGAGTTGAAAGAAAAATCAGCTTTATGAGGTGCACTATGGAATACATAAAGCCTGTGATCCGCAATATGGAGAGCAGGGATCTTGACAGCATAGTCGAAATAGAGCAAAAGAGCTTCAGCATTCCATGGTCCAGACTGATGTTCGAAGATGAGCTGTTCAATCCGAACGCCCGATATCTCGTCACCGAAGCAGAAGGGAAAGTGGTCGGATATATCGGATTCTGGAAGATCCTCGATGAGGGGCAGATCACCAATATAGCTATCCATCCCGATTTCAGGGGACTGGGCTACGGCAGGGCGCTTATCACGGCCATGATCGAAAAAGCGCAAGAGATGGAAATACATGCTATAACTCTAGAGGTAAGGAAGAGCAACATGGTCGCCATCTCGCTATATGAAAGCTTTGGATTCAAAACCGCAGGAATCCGTAAAAATTATTATTCAGACAATAATGAAGACGCGCTGATAATGTGGCTGAAGCTGTAGTATCAAAACATATGCCGTTCACACAAACACCCTCTGTTTCATATGTTTTCTTAGTGGTAGATAGAAATGTATGAATAAGTTCGACAGTTATGTTGTACTATCAAAACGGGGGTGTTTTAAATGGCAGTGACACCACTTGGCGCCAATGAACTGAGAAAAAAATGCGATCCTTCGATATTCAAATTTCATGACACATCAGTATTGACCCCATCAAGAGAGCTTATCGGACAAAAAAGAGCATCTGAAGCCACAGAGTTCGGCCTTAGCATCCAACTGGACGGTTACAATATTTATATGGCAGGAGAATCGGGTGAAGGGAAGACCCGGTACGCTCTGGAAAGCGCTCAGAGACAGGCGAGATTCATGCCTGTGCCCGACGATTGGTGCTATGTATATAATTTTGAAGATTCCAACAGACCAATGGCAATAAATCTTCCTGCCGGCATGGGCCGGGAATTCAAAAAGGATATGGAGGATTTCGTAAAGATAATCGAGCAGGAAATCTCCAAAGCCTTCGACGGGGAAGAGTATGAAGAAGAACGCTCCCGTATCATAAAAGAGTTCCGTGACAAAAAAGACGAATACGTGATGCAATTGAGCAATGAAGCTGCCGAGAGGGGATTTAGAGTCAAGCTTGCCAACTCCGGCATATATTTTATGCCGATCATTAACGGGAAGCCCTTAAGTGAAGAGGAATTCAGGGCTCTGGACGAAGAGACCAAGATCGAAATGTCCAAATCCTCCGAAGAGCTTCAGACCGAAACGAACGATACCATCAGAAAGATCCGGGAAATCGAAATGGAAGCCGAGGCTGCCATAAAGGAATGGGAAAACCAGATAGCCCTTTACGCCGTAGGCATCCATATCGATGATCTGAAGGACAAATACAGCCAGTATCCTCTGGTTGTCGAATATCTGGACAAAGTCAGGGAAGACATTCTCAACAATATAGACAGCATGGTGGAGAGAGATTACGGTGAAGACCAGCAAAACATGCTGGCCCAGCTGATCATGATGAAGAAGGGCGGAGAAGAGAAACCATATGACAGATATAAGGTAAATCTTCTCGTCGATAACAGCAGGCTCCATGGCGCGCCTGTGATAGTGGACTATAATCCCACCTACTATAACCTCATGGGCAGATGCGAGTACGAGAACGAGTTTGGGACCATGACGACCGACCATACTCTTATCAAACCGGGATTGTTCCATCAGGCAAACGGCGGATTTCTTATTCTTCAGGTCAATGACGTGCTGTCGAACCCCCAGTCCTTCGAGGCAATAAAACGCACTTTGAAGACAAGGCAGATAATAATAGAGAACATAAAGGAGCAGATGGGTCTGGTGGCCGTATCAGCGCTCAAACCCGAGCCCATCCCCATAAGCGTCAAGATAATCCTTGTGGGCAGCAGCGAAATATATCATCTTTTATATAACTACGACAGGGACTTCAGAAAATATTTCAAGATCAAAGCTGATTTTGACGACCATATGGACAGGACCGACGAGAATATATACCGGCTTGCACAGTACATAGGCGCATTTTGCAACAAGGAGGGCATAAGGCATTTTGACAGATCGGCGGTCGCAGAAGTGGTGAATTACAGCTCGTGGCTCGTACAGGATCAAAACAAGCTCACTACAAGGTTTTCGGAAATAGTCAACATTCTGGGCGAAGCCGGGACCTGGGCCAGGATCGAGGGCAGCCGGCTGGTGACAGAGCGCCATGTCAAAAAGGCCATAGCAGAGAAGAAGAAGAGGTCCGGCAAATATAACGAAGAGCTTCTGGAGATGATCCGCGAGGGCACTCTTATGATCGATACCGACGGATATGCGGTGGGACAGATAAACGGCCTTGCCGTTGTGGATATGGGAGATTACGCCTTCGGAAAGCCCAACCGGATCACTGCCGCGACTTATATGGGAAGGACCGGGATCCTCGATATCGAACGGGAAGTTGAAACAGGCGGGACCACCCACTCCAAGGGAGTTTTGATCATAAGCGGCTATATCGGCAAAAAATATGCCCAGGAGATACCTCTGTCCCTGTCTGCAAGCATATGCTTCGAGCAGCTGTACAGCGGCATAGAAGGAGACAGCGCTTCGGCAACCGAGCTGTTCGCAATACTTTCCAGCCTGTCAGATCTGCCCATATATCAGGGGATTGCAGTCACCGGTTCAGTGAACCAGATGGGTTACATACAGCCCATCGGCGGTGCCACGTTCAAAATAGAGGGTTTCTTTGAAATATGCAAAATAAACGGGCTCAATGGGAAACAGGGTGTTATAATCCCGTATCAGAACATAAAGAATCTGGTTTTGTCGGATGAGGTGGTTGAAGCGGTCGAAAAAGGACTGTTCCACATTTATCCCATAAAGACGGTAGACGAAGGCATCGAGATACTGACCGGTGTTCCGGCAGGCGAAAGGCTTCCCGACGGCACATATCCGGTGGGGACCGTAAACGACAGGGTATACAAAAAGCTACGCTACTTTGCCGAAACCACCGCCAAGTACAATATGTAAATGCATATCAGGGACAGATGAATCAAATCGTTCATCTGCCCTTTTCTTATTTTATAGCTTCGCAGTCTAGCCTGTCATTCCGAACGAAATGAAGTGAGTTTTGGGGACGGAGACTTTGACTCATTCTGTTTGATGGGGCAAGAATGAGTCAAAGTCTCCGTCCCCTAGACTCATTTTTATTTTTCATCGATTTTGAACTTGGATATTTCTTCGGACAGCTTCTGTGCGAGTATATTGAGATGCTCTGCAGTCTTTGCCACTTCCTCTATGGCTGCTGCCTGCTGGACTGATGATGCTGAGATCTGCTCTGTAGATGCCGAAGTTTCTTCAGCAGAAGCAGATATTGCTTCCATAACGCTCAGTATCTCATTCTTTTTCCCGACCATTACCTCATTGAGGCTGCTTATGGACGAGAGGTTGTCGCTTATGCTCTGCAGCATCTCCGAGATATCGTTGAAAGCTCCCTGTGTCTCTGCAACGGCTACATTCTGTGCTTCAATTATTTTTTTGCTTTCATCTACCGTATTGACGGCATTCTTGGACTTGGCCTGTATATTGTCGATCAGGGATTTGATGCTTCTTGAAGCTTCTGCCGATTGCTCAGCCAGCTTCCTTATCTCATCTGCCACAACGGCAAAGCCCCGGCCTGATTCGCCCGCACGCGCGGCTTCGATGGATGCGTTCAGAGAGAGCAGGTTTGTCTGAGCGGCTATATTGTTTATTGTTTCCACGATCACTCCGATTTGCTCTGCGCTCTTGTCCATTTCCAGGATAGCCGAGTTGATCTCATCCGAAGCAGCATTGCTGGCATCGGACTTTTCCTTCAGGACGATGACAGCATTCAGTCCTTTTTCCTTAAGAGTATTCGACTCTTTGACGACATCTATTATCTTGTCTATTTCAGAAGAGACATCCTGAATGTTTTCAGCCAGCTGAGTTGTCTTTTTAAGGCCGTCTTCGGTACTGTATGCCTGATCCTCGGTCACTTTTACAATTTCAGTGATGGTACGGGAGATCTCCTCGGTCGTAGCGCTTGATTCCTCAGCTGATGCAGCCAATGAATCGGCAGACATGGATACATCCAGAGACATCTTTTTTATATTTTCCATGGTACTGCTCAGGTCTGCAGTCATTTTGTTCAGACTCTGGACCAGAAGTCCTATTTCATCCTTGCTCCTGATCTTGCTTCTGACTGTGAAATCCCCGTTGCCGATGAGGTTCATGTCCTTAACGAGGCGCTTGATGTTCCTGATGATGGGATTTGACAAAAAGACACCCATCAGTATCCCTGCTGTGATTAACAGCACTGTTGCAATTATGGAGCTCTGGACGATGGCATTGGTTTTCTTCCTTATTTCCGAAAGGTTGAAGGTACCGAACAGCTTCCAGTCTGTTTTATCTATGGTCGTATATGCGGTATATTTATCTTCCCCGTTATAATGGTATACCATTTTTCCTTCATATTCGCCTGATATTGCCTCTTCTCTTAATACATCAGTAGCCAGAGGCTGACCTATCTTGTCCTGTTGAGGATGTGTTACGATTTTGCCCCTGTTGGTGCTTAAAATATAGTATCCTGTATCATCGATCCTGAATGAGTTGATGATTCCGGTCATATATTCCAGAGAGATATCTGCGCCCAGGACTCCAAGGATATCGTTGTTTTCATCATAGATCGGTATTGCTACAGTAATGACCAGATTGCCGACGGCTGCGTCGAGATATGGATCAGTCCATATAAGATCATTTTTAGAAACTGCATTGGTATACCATACTCTGGTGGTGGGATCGAAGTCGTCGGGAAGATCGGCTTCAGGCACTATATACAGTTCTTTGTCTGCTGTTGCCACATAAATGGACTGGATATCGGAATTAAGCGACTTGAACCACTCCAGATCACCGAGCATTTCTCCAATATCTCTACGCTGCGATGAAAGAAAACTGATGAGGGATTTATTTTGACTGAATGATCGGAGGTTTTCCTCGTGTGTTTTAAGGAACATATTTACTGTTTCTTTTATATTATTCGTGTTTTCATTGATGGATTTCATTATTTCATCTTTTATTGCGTCGCTTGCAGTCTTCTGACTTATGTAGGTCAACATTGACGTTGGCAGCAGTACGACTGCTATTACCAGCGCCAATATTTTGATTCTGATGGACATCCCCTTTCTCATGCTAAATCCTCCTGATACTCAATTAAATGTATAGGTTTGATAATTTTGTTACTTGTATTTACCCAAATGGAAAAAGACAAATCACAGACAATCAGGAATATAAAAAATTTAGCGGTTCAATGCTATATTTGTCGGGGGTTTGTTACCGCAAATCCCGTTTATAATAGAAAAATATTACTTTTAATTTCTATTGACATATGGCAGATTCAATGATATTATAAAGATACTTTAAAGTCAAGTCCAAATTTGTGTGTAAAATACCTCGGTCATCAAAGCAGTAGCTAATCAAACAATAGTCTAAGCGTTTATGCCGCGAAAGCTGTTGACAATGAGTACATGACATGTTAGGCTGTTGGCCG
>DULR01000012.1 GCA_012840245.1 Clostridiaceae bacterium | reverse complement strand
ATCACTTTAAGCACATAAAGATTTGCCCTTTTCTCCACTTTATTCTGCTGTCAAGGTACAGATTACCAATTCGTTACACTTTTGTAATCTCAAATCGCTGTTTTCATAACTTTTTTGACACTACCTCAATATATAAGTAATTTATAATATACTTATATATATGATATTATAATCGGATATGTTAATGAAAACAACGATTTTTTAGAAAAGAAGGATAAGTTATCGGAATATGTTCAGTTAATGATATCGCCCTTGTTTTTGGCCAGTTTTTCACGCCATTCGCTCAATTCTTTATTTGTCAGTCCCGTCCACCCTGTTGCTTCACCAATGATTCTTAAAGGTGCCTTTGAGCGGTAGGAACGTGTTAAGTTGCCAGGAAACTTTTTATCGGTAACATTCGGATCATTTTCAAATTCGCCTGTTGGTTCAACAATATAAACGCGTTCTCTTCCTTCACCTTTTGCCAATGCTGCTGCAAGCCCTGCGCTGTTCAAGCTGGCAGTGAAATAAATGTGGTTCATTATCAGCCCCGATCTGTAATTTGAATTACCGCCCGGTGTCAGCAAATCGCCGACCTTCAAATCTGCCCTGGTACCATGATAAAATGGTCCTTTATCAGTTGGCGTACCTTTATATGAATTTGATAATTCATAATACTTCTTTGCATTATCAGAATCCCCCAGCTCATCATAGCATCTGGCAATGTCTGAATATAATGTCGGATATGCACTCTTGACATCATCATCATTTATGTTCATCGCACATTCTATAGATGTCATCAGCCATTTCAATCGTTCTTCAACCTGCTTTTGCCGGCGGGCTAAATGATAAGCCGCTATAAACCTTTCATAATCATCTGCTGCTTCATTCCATGCCTTGATGAACATCGTGACAGCGTCCTCGTTTTTGCCGTCATTTTCCTTTTCCATACCCATCATACATAGTTTTATAACGATATTATTAGGATCAAATCTTACACTCATCCAGTTTTTCCTCCGTAAATTCAGATCCCGTTAACTTGCTGTAAGTACTTATTATATCGCGATATCTGTTCAATTCGTCAATGCGCCTTCATCATACATCCTTCTGTGAAATTGCTAAGTATCAAAACCCCCGATTATTATTTAAGAACCTCAGCACCATTATTGTACTGTCTATGATCCTATTTTTTCGATTTCTCCAGGAATCCGATAGTGGGAAGTTAAATAGATCCGGTTTATTGGTCAATTCCCCTTATCTGTCGGAGCCAATAACATCAGATTATAATAGCCAAACGCCGGTATAGTACGTTTTGTCTTAAAACCAAAATACTCTTGCTGACTTATGCTTTCTGCCTCTTTGTCATAATAGCCTTTTGAGAAGGCAGTTTCAGCAAAATAAGCCCAGCGGCGTCTGTGCACGTCAAGTACTTCGTTATCTGCATCAATCAATGAGAGCATGGCTGAACTGACAAGCGGTACAAACATTTCAGGCCACCAGCGAATATTATCCTGTTTTTCGAATTGATCCCAGTTTTCTTTATTATCAAGAACTTTAATTAAGTAATCAGCTACGTTTTTCAGGCAGTGATGATCCTTGTGTAACCCAAGAGAAAGGCACCTTCTGATCATGTGCTCGGTATAGCCATGAAAAGGCGGCCAGAAGCCTCTGTCATTCTGCTCGTTTTCGATCCTTTCAACAAAAGGATGGCTGCATACTCTGTCGTATGCATTCTGATATTCACAACTATCCGGACTTATTCCCTTGAATTCCTTAAGCAGTATAAATTCCGGAACAGGATCAGGGTTCATGTCAAGAAGTTTATCTGCAACAGTGTTAAAATCAATCATAAACTGCCTTCTCCTTGAAAATTGGTTGATCTCTGAATCATTTTGCTCCTGTCTCGTAGGTTGCAAACATGAATTTATACTTGGTAGTCTTGCGTTTTACTGCAATTCCCGTCATATACGATTTGCGGACGACTACTTTTTCGCTCCTTCCGAGTCCCAGGCCTTCATAACCTTTTTCACGTGTATATAATATACCTCTGTCGATTATTCTGTAGTTGGAATCCATAACGACATATTCACTGATGTTGGTATCATTTGTATATCCAAGATCCAGCTTCCCTATCGCGGAAAGAGCTCTTCCCACCTTTCCGGACTTCTCCAGCTTATTTTGTATGGTTTTACTATCCTTAAGCCAATCATAGGCGGCTTCAGCTTTTACCCCAAACATTGCGGTTGCCATGGTATGTCCGGTATGGGTATTCTTTGTTCCCTGGAGGGTGTAAACAGGAGTATCCAATTTCAAGTCATAGCTCTCTCCATCATATTGCGCTGAAAAACCGAAGCCAAATATGCCTTCCTCAATACCTATCTTGCCCATATCGCTGCTTTCGGGATACTCAGTAAAGGCTTCCCTTTCGATTTCCGGTACCAGTTCCTCAGACCTGGACTCCTGCTCTATTTCTACCCCTTCCCCACCTGAGTATTGCATTCCTTGTATTGCTGCCTGCATCATTTCCATTTCCATCTCCGCAACCTTCAATTCCTGAGCATCTGCAATGAGCGAGGTTGCATATGTCTTTATCCAGTCTAACGCAAAAGGCAAGTAATAATAGACAGCTATCTCTCTTTCATGATTGAATTGCTCGAAGATTTCCTCATTGTTGATGTATGTAAGAAGACCACCTGCACGAAGCCAGTATTCCTCAAGAATTTGCGCAAAATCTGTATCAGTAATACCTTCATCATTTATGTAATCGTTATAACTGCTCCATTTATACTCCGAAATATCCTTTACCAATCCTGCTTTCTTAGGATTGTCAGCCTTGTTATCATCAGGATTCATCCATGTTCACCTCGCTTCGGTGCAATGATATATCAGCAGTACATAATACTGCTGATAGCAGATTGTAGACAAAAACGGTTGTGGTTTTAGGCCATAACCGTTTTTGTCTACAATCTGAAGCTAAAATATTTATTTTAACTTCTTTGGTTGAAGGCGGTACACCAAATGTATGGGCAGAAGCTGCCCGAAATGGTTGCTATATAATTTGCAGCAATATTGATGCTGCAGACGAAGCAACAAATTTCGAAAGGTGTGGTAAAATATTCGAAATCAACAATATCACACAATTATCAAAAATATTGCTGGATGTTTGTAATGATGAAAGCTACTTTGCAAGAGGTTGCTATGATATTCAGGAACACCAGGAAATGTTCTTTGATTATGAAAAAATCATATATAAGTTAGCACATTTGTTAAATATGTCAACAGGAGAAGGAATATGAAAAACTCAGCAGAATTAAAGTTTCATAATAATAAAATAATGATCGATAATGAAATCATATATGACTTTGAGGACAGATATCATAATATTTCTGCACTAAGTGTGGAACAGCAGGTGCAGTTTTTTTCCAGACTGGTTAATTCAATTTCTGCAACAAATCTGTCAGCCGCAGAAAAAAATGAGTTCATATTGATCTGCGCCTGTCTCTTTAAGGTTTTATCTGCAAAGAACACCCCTGCTTCTGTTCTGATTATAGGTAATAATTATTTTCTGGATATATTAGCTGAGATAATCAATTTATTCAACAATGAAAATAAATTGTATCATATTTGTGATATAAATAACTATCATGGTAATAGCAACTGTAATAATGTAATTTCAATAGTAGTTAGTACATTTTCCGGTCCCGGTTTCTTAGCCGGTAATAATTTTGCTGCAGTATTAATTGATCATAATTTTATTAAAAACAATATTCATTCTGTCTTGTCTGAATGCATCAGACTATTGACCGTGAACGGTGCAATCATTTGCTATGGTTCCGATTTTTTCAGCTCAGAAAGTCTGAATATTCCCTTTGATGCAAATACACATTTGTATCAGCTGGATACGGAAAGGTTTGTAGTATCTGTCAGCATTAACGATATAACCGATGACACCTCCCATAATAGTGCCAAGGAAGAGATCATAAACAAAATAGGACAAGAAGGCGCTAAACTTTTGGAAAATCTTCAATACATTATGTCAAATCGTCCGGCATCTCCGGATGACATATGGTACAGTATTATTGATGAGTGTATTTATGTTATTGATCAAATTGAATCGATCATAATGAAAAACTATATGCTCTTTGAAAATCAAGATTTAAAGTATCAAACGAATGAGGTTAAAAATGCGCTTTTAGATTTTAAATATGAAGCATACCTGAACAGAAAATATTATGACTTTTTTCAATCTAATTTATTTGACTGTTACAATGATTGGGTGACAAACATCAGATAAAATAACTAATTGGTCAATAATGCTTCAATCTTTTTTTCGATTTTTTATCCAATATATCACCAGTCAAAGCATTGAAGATGAAGTCTCAAAATTCTAGTCATGACGTTCATCAAAATTGTCATAGGTTTCACAAAACCTGGCTGCGAAAGATGGTTCTTCTCCTGCTATGTACAGATGTGAGATATCTCCGAATGAAAGCATTCTGAAGCAGGCGATCCCCTGTCTTCGCTCTTCGGTCACAAGGGTTGTTACAGAAGATGGCAAAGCACATAAGCCATGCCATAAAACCACAGGTGAGATTCCCAAAAGGTGGCTTAATATTACACATTCGACACCAAAATGACAGAATAAAACTATAGTATCTCTATTCGGATTAATTGCCCGGTACAATTTACCTTCACGAACATATCCGTGTTTTTCTAAAATCTTATCGATTCCTTCATAAACCTTTTTTGCCTCCGAGATCACATTACCCTTTTTCATAACCGGTGCTGTATGCCAGAGGTCTTTATTATAATACTCATTAACAATTGTCCAGTCCTGCGGAAGAAGATCCCAGCAGATCCTCTCTCTGCCCAGTCTCTCATCATATATAAGAGCCTGAAACTCTCTGAGCCATGGTAATACTTCTGCAGTACGATTCATTTTATTCAATGTGACATTTGCCGTATCACGTGCTCTTCCAAGCGGGGAAACATAAAACTCCTTTATATCCATAGCCGATAGTTTGTTTGACAGAAGCTCTGCCTCTTTCCAACCCTTTTCGGTCAGTGAATCTTTTTCATAATCTGGTTCAGCATGTCGTATAATCAGTAACTTCATATAATCAACTCCTTGTTGTAATTATAGCTCACCTGTTATGTTGATCGCCAGACTTTAATAAATTCGATGTGAACCAGAAGAACGGTTTCTTCTGGTCAGTAACTTCAAGATCAATCTTTATAATTATACTATTTTAGAAATTTGCTGCGAGTAAAATATAACCACAAGAACCGTCCCTGTGGTTTACTTTGTTTCTATCAAGATACAGGTAAGTCTGGTGGCGAGCCTGACAATCAGCCGTTTTCCCTTGAATGCAACGTGATTTTTACTCCAGTGGATATCATAGGCTGTTGCATTTTTTATCTGACAAGGAAGTTCAACAGTGAGTGACGAATTATCCGCCAGGCTATGATTGCCGGCAAGGACCATATATTTGCCATTGCCCAGCTCCCAGCATGTAGCGTCACACGCAGGATTGATCTCCTTTACGAATGCATCATCCAAAAACCTGGCGTCCCTGATGCAGGGCTGGATCTGTCTGCGGAATTCAAGTGCCTGCCGGGCATAGGTGTGATATTCTCCCGAGTCGGGTGTCAGACGGGTTGTAATACCAAGCCAAAGAACGCTTCCAAGCAGAACTGCCCGCTGCATATCCTTGTAGAACCAGCGCTTCTGAGCCTGCTCATCCTTCTCCCATCCCCTGGGATTGACCATGTTCACCTGAACATACTCCGGAAAAGTGTATTTGAAAACATTGTAAAACTCATCATAATCAGCACCGTTCCAGGTGAGATTTCCCCATGTGAAGCTTCCATAGATATCCCCGCAGTTTTCTGTCATGATGTAAGCATCGGGCCGATATTTTTTCAGTCGGGACCTGAGCTCCCGGAGTATATAGACATAGCCGTTGTTAAACTCACCGATATTTTCATGGCTGTGATCCCGGTTGTAGCAAGGGTGGGGTTCTGCTGAGGCCAGCTGATCCAGATAAATCCCGTCACAGTTATAAGCCATCAGCGCAAACTCTGCCGTATCAAGCAAGTAATCGCGCCAAAGCTTGTCTGAAGGACAATTGACAGTAAAATGGGCAGGTCCGTAGGTTTCGTGGATCATCTCCCCTTTTTCGTTTCTTATGGCCATCGCTTCACCGACGGATTTATGGTAATCGGATGCTGTGTCAAAAATACGGGCATTGATATAAAGGGTCGTGAATCCTCCGTTTTCCCGGACATACTCCAGTCCCCGCCGAAACTCCATAGCGCTGCCCAGCTCCATATCAGGGTAATATTCCGGATAGAACGAATCGAAGCCTGTGCGGTTCCAGCTGGCAATGAACATATGTCTGACTCCCCAGGCTCTGCCTTCATCGAAAAGCTTCGGAATATCCTTAAAATAATTTTCTATTACACCGGTACGTTTAAAGTTGTAGCATTGATTCAATGCATACTCATCCTTCAGGAACGCCGGATAATTGTCAAACTCGAGGTAAGGTTCAATATAGGCACGATATATCTTTGCCCCATAATGCCAGTCCTTATCTGAGATGCCGATAACGTACTCCCCGGTATCATAGCACTCTCCAAACCGAATTCGATGGTATTTTCTGAATCCGAAGCCCATCCATGGCTTTTCCCCGCTCCCACTGGTTTCAGCAATGATTCCGGTTACCGGGAAACGGCTGTCATGGCTTCCTGTATAGAGGCCGTTCCGGGCATCGTAATAATACATCCAGCTCATGGAAGCAAGACCGCAATAGTTGATCTCACGCCTGAAATAATCTTTGTAAGCAACACTGCTGGCACGCCAGAAATCCTTTCTGTCCTTTCCATAGCCACTTACCGGATTTACGGTACGTTCGCCGGCATGATGAGGGTAAATGATTATATCATCCTGGTAGCTTTCCCCCAGGTATATCCCCGAGATATGGGGCATCAGAATTTCAATTACTTCCGAAAAAGCATCCTTGTTTTCTATTGTTGCCGACACTTTAAGAAGATCACCGTCAGCTTTGAGCCGGATGGCAGCTTCAATGAGTCTTCCGCCGAAGCTTGAATAATGAATCGTCATACCTTCATTGGAAAATAAAATATTAGGTTGATCTGGTAAAAGCTCACGTTTCTCATCCCCGATCAACGCATAGAGGCTGATAAATGGGACCTGAGGCGCAAATTTTATATACTCGTCATTGGTGATCAGATTTCGGATGCTCGAAAAATTATTAAGCTCCGGACTGAACTCGGCTGAAAATGTTCCGCCTGTAATTCTCATAGCCATTCCCTCATTTTCAATAGCCATTCTTTTCATAGTTTGCGAGTGCCTCTCCGTTTATCCTGGCGGCATCCGGCATGTGATTGGAAATATAAACACTTGGTTTGAGTCCCATTTCTAGAAGCTTTTCGACCACTGTGCACTGGACTGCCCACATGACATAGCTCGCACCAATACCGCTCGCAGGGCATATCCTCTGGCCAAGCTGCGGAACATCAACCAGGGTATCCCCATAGTTTGAGCAATTGTCAAGACAATAAGTACAGGCTTCAAACAAACGCTTGCCGCTTGGATGTTTGCTTCTGAGATGTTTTGAGTATTCCACCGAGGTTATCGCCACTGTCATGCAGCCCAACTGGTTTGCCTTAATGGCCAGATCGACCGGAAAATAATTATAACCGGAGACAGAACCTATCATAATGATATCTCCGGGCAGAACGTTCGCCCTGCCAAGAACATAATCGGCAAAACCCGGTATACTGTCATAGCCGGTAACGCTGCGGGCCGGTGAAGGCCTGTAACGCACAGGATTATTGATTTCGCAGGTAATCTTGATAGGCTTCAGTGCCATCATGCCCCCTGTACGCCCCACTCCCTCATACATCAGCATATGGCCGGTATCAATGATATGCCAGGCATTTCCCACGGACAGGCGCCTGGCAATTTCGGTCCCGACATCAATTATGGTCTGGCGTTGCGTATTTTCTATTTGCTCAAGAACATTTTTCATTTCTTTAAAATAATTGTCCATCAGCATAATTTTTCACCCTGATTCTATTCTTTATATTTCATCAAATTGAATGCAATCTGATCATCCTCTATGTTGCACCCTTCATGCTCATATAAAAGGCATAATGCCGCCCCGACCAGCGGGTCATATTTTGCCGGCTGATAATAGCATTGAGGAAAACAGGAAGTAAGTTCGGTTTTGAACAGATCCTCAAAAACCGCGCCCATTTTTGCGACCCCGCCGGTGAGAGCGACAGGAAGACCATCGACCGATAATCGGTTCGAAAGAGTCTTTACATCTCCCATCAACGCTTTGACGGCATCCTTAAGTATCTCCAAAGCATAAGGATCGTTGCGTCGGGCTGCCTCGCCCACAATTTTACTTAATCCGGCGACATCTTTTCGGGTAAACCCGGGCCTGTAGGCTGCTGTTCTCAGTTCTTCGGCAGATGTGATGTTCATTGCCTCCAGACAGAGCTTTTCAAGCAACGTTGAAGTTATTCTGTTATCATAAAGCCATGCTACCCTGGCCAGGCAAAGCACACCGATATGATAACCACTGCCACCGTCGCCGAACAACGGCCCCCAGCCGCCGCAGATTGCTTCATTCCCGTTTTTGTCCCGTCCCATGGCGAAAGACCCGGTGCCGCTTAACACGACAATTCCGTTAGGGGATGCCAGCGCACCGTAATAAGCATTCTTCATGTCCCCGTAAAGTAAGATATCATCGCGTCCCAGCTGCTTTCTCAAGGCAGCAAGGCATGGTTTGAATCCCGGAATGAATAATATGATGCGTTCGATCTTGTTAAGCTGAACATCCGCTCTGGATGCGCAATTTTCGATACCCGACATTACGGCATTCAATGCCGCATCCTTACCGATAAAATTCACATTTGTCCCGATTTGACTGTCGCATGCATATACCTTGCCCTGCCTGTCGAACAGGAGAAAATCTGTTTTTGTTCCTCCACCGTCACAAACCAGATAGTATTTCATAAGCCCTCTTCCGTTTCTTAACTCAATGCTCGGATACGTCCTTTGTACTGATCTATGATTTTTTGGTTGTAATCATCTCCTCCCGGCAAGTTGGCACTCATGTATATGGGAGGAGTTTTACCCTCTGCTATGTACATGTTTTCTATCTTCAGCACAATGCGCTGTCCAATAAAAAGGCTGCCGAAGGTCGATGCTCCTCCTGTCAGCTGGTTGCTGCCAGGCACCTCCAAAAGCCCGTCTCCCATAGGAGCATGATTGTCTATCACAATATCACTGACCTGATAAAGCTTCAGACCTTCCGGATGCCTGGGCTCCAGTTGTTCTGAAACCTTTCTGGAAGTAATGCAAACGACCGTAATCCCCTTCGACTTCGCATAAAGCGCTGCTTCCACCGGCACAATGTTGATCCCTGAGTTGGAGGAAATGATGATCGTATCCCCTGGAGACAATTTTGAATCTTTCAACACTTGTTCCGCCTTGCCTGGCATACGTTCAAGCAGTGTGCTGGTAATGGCTTTTTCATGCAGCATCAGATCACTGGATAATATAGGATTTATAGGGATTAGTCCACCTGCACGATAGAACAGTTCCTCCACGATCATGTGGGAATGGCCGGTCGAAAAAACGTGAAGCAACCCACCGTTCTTAATAGAATTATAGGCTGCCAAAGCTGCCTGTTCAATAGCTTCCATCTCGTTTTCCTCAATCTCCCGGAGCATTTGGCATATTTTGTGGAGATAGGCGCCGTCGTCAATAAACTTCTGGGTCATTATAAACCTCCATATTGCCATCTATAATTTTTGATGATGCAGTAAACGGGGGAAGCCTGCGACTCCCCCCATCCCCCCTGAATTTTATTTATTCAAAATATCAACTGACTGCTCATCTACCCGTTTCGCAAACTCTTCGGGAGTGATCGCACCAGCCCACAGGGCTTCACATTCCTTCTTGAACATGGTCTGGAATCCAGAACCATTGATATGGACAGGGAACGGTATTGCATTCTCAAGCGCATCTACGAAATACTTGTTATATGGTTTTTCATTTACGAAAGCTGTTGTGTCAACCAGGTTGGATGCAGGAAGACCGAACTTCATGTCAAGAGCGATCTGCTGGCCTTCTTTTCCGGAAAGGAATTCCACAACACGCCATGACAATTCAGGATTCTTTGCAGTTTTGGGTATCACCCAGGCGTTGACAAAGGATGAGGTCTGGCTCCTGCCGTTGATGTACGGAATTGGCAGAATTGTATATTCCACGTTATTGGCGTCAAAAGTCGATGCTGTTGAAAGAGCGCCGATCTGCATGGCTACCTTGTTGGCCATAAAGGCGGCAAATTCGTTGTCACCGAACTGGGCTGCCTGGGCTGCGGTCGGGCAAACCTTATAGGTATTGCACAGATCATACATGTACTTAAGAGCCTTCATGGTATTTTCATCAGTGCTTAAAACGCTGGTCTTGCCGTCATCAGAATACAGTCTTCCGCCGAAAGCTGCAATCAGAGCGAATGTCTGGTCGGTATAGTTCTTCCAGTAATAACCCCACTGAGCATCTGCGCCGCTGCCTTTGGTAAGTTTCCGGGCCAGGTCGGTAAACTCCTCAAGGGTCCAGGTATCGGCCGGGATAGGGATGCCGGCGTCCCTGAACATTTTTGTATTCAGGTACATAACCTTGGGTGTAACGTCACGTGCGGCGGCATACATAACGCCGTTGACTGTCAGCGCATTTTTCACCACCGGATACAATGCGTCTTTATATTCCTGGCTGGCAAGATCATCAAGAGGCAGCAGCAATCCGGACAGTGCATATCTTGGTATCTGGTCCATGGCAAGCATCATGACATCCGGTATCTCGCCTCCGGCCAGCTTGGTGATCATCGTATCAGCATATTTGCTTGGCACGGTTACAAACTCCAGCTTAATATCCTGATTTTTGGCTTCAAAATCATTTTTCATCGTCTGCAGATGCTCGTATTTTGTGATATCCCACCAGGTATAAACCTTTAAAGTCACCGGTTCGGATTGCTTAGGGGGTTCTGAAGATACGCTCTGGCCTGGTTTTGAAGTTGCTGACTGACTTGACTCTGTTCCGGGAGTCGTCTGATTTCCGCAGGCAGCAAGCCCGAAAATCATCCCCAGGATCAATACAATACTAAAGGTTTTAACTATTGCCTTTCTCATGTAAAATATTCCCTCCTTTATTTTTAAACCCATAAAGGGTCATATAACTTATGAATTACCTGCCTCCAAATCCTGCACTTAAGTTGGAGGACATGAATTGCTTCTGGAAGATCAAGAACACAACGATAATCGGAACGATGCTCAATGAAGCACCAGCCAGGATGACCGCCCAGTTGGGCTCCCATTCCTTCAGATACTTAAGCCCTACAGTAAGGGTCAGCTTCTCATAGTCATTGATGACCAGCATAGGCCACAGGAAAGCATTCCATACGCTTCTGAAGGAAAGGATCGCTGTGGTGGCAATGGCCGGCTTTGCATTGGGCATGATGATCCTGAAAAACACGCCTATCCTCGAACTTCCGTCTATGATGGCCGAGTTTTCCAGGTCCTTTGGTATGCTGAGGTAATACTGGCGGAAAAAGAAGATGTTGAATGCGTTCGATGCTGTAAACATGTTGGTGAGAAACAGAGCAACGAATGTATTATACAACTTCATATCTACGATTATCTTGTAGTTAGGGATCAGGGTCACATGGCTCGGAATCATCATGGTGGCAATAAAAGCTATAAACAGTACATTTCGTCCCTTAAACTCAAGCCGTGTGAGAGCATAGGCTGTGAAGGATGCGACAGCGATCATGCACATCGGGATGGCCAGTGACAGAAAGACTGAGTTGATGACAAACTTGCCGAAAGGAAGAACCTCCATCAGTCGTTTATAGTTTTCCAGGGTTGCCGGATTGGGTATCGGGTTGAGCGGGCTGTCACTATAAAGCTGTGCTGAAGATTTGAAGGAGGATAGCAGCGACCAAACAAACGGATATACCATCATAAGGCTGAGAGCGATCATCAGGAGATGATAGACTGCCCTTCCTATATTATGTTTCATCTTCATACCCATGCTATTCACCCTCCTGCTCGTTGCGGAACTTGTACTGTATCAATGTAACGATCATTATCAGAGCAAAGAATATCCATGCCAGCGAGGATGCATATCCCATATCATAGAACGAGAATCCCTGCTCGTAGATGTAATACATGATGGTGCTGGTGGAACCTAAAGGTCCGCCGCCTGTCATAATAAAGATTGATTCAAACATATTGAAGGCCTCGATAACCAGCAGGATGGCCACCACAAAAGTCGTGTTTGAAAGCAGCGGAACCGTTATATGGATGAATTTCTGGAATTTCGTCGCTCCATCCACTTCGGCTGCCTCATAAAGGGATTCGGGAATTGTTTGCAGTCCGGCCAGGAACATGATCATATAATATCCGCTCATCTGCCACACACGCATAATCACCAAGGCAGGTTTGCTCCATTCCGTGCTGTTCAGCCACATTGGCGGGTTATTGAATCCTATGGCATAGAGGAAATTATTCAATAGACCCATATCCGGGTTAAATATCCATATCCATACCATGCTCACCGCAACCGTTGATGTAATGCTCGGAAGGAACAGTGCAACACGATAGGCCCTGGTCAGGGCACCGGATTTTTTATTGATAAGTATGGCCAGAAGCAGGGATGTAACCAGTACTATGGGAACGAGGAAAGCCACAAAATAGAATGTGTTCCCGAAGTACTTGTAGAAATATTTGTCATTGGTAAAGGCTTTTATGTAATTCTTCAGACCGATGAAAGTCGGCGGCGTGAACAAATCGTAATCAGTCAGCGAGAGATAAAAAGAATACAGGATTGATCCGAAAGTAAATATACTGAAACCTATAAGGGCGGGAGACACAAAAAGCCATCCCAGCATTGCTTCCCTCTGTTTAAGACTGAATTTCCTTCTCGGTTGAGACGTAACTGTAAGCCCTCTGTCCATCCAACAATCTACCTTTCATATATTGTCATGTTGTTATAACATCTAAATCAAAAAATAAATAGAATATATCAACTTTTATTTGTGAACTGAATATAAAAAAGTCTCACTTTTTTAGTGTTACGTTGAAGACATATTTATCTCCTCTGTAAACCGATTCGACATATTCAAAAGGCTTTCCGTCAGGCTCATAGGTAGTGCGGCTGAACAGCAATACCGGTGTGCCCGGTTTCATTTCAAGTAGCTTTGTGTCCTTAGCACTGGCGTAGCCGGCCTGAATCTTCTGTGTCGCCCTGCTGCTCTCGCAGCCATAATGATCGCGCAGAAGCTCATACAGTGATTTTGTCAAATCAAGATTTTCTATACCTGCGAACCGATAGAACGGCAAATGTACCCGTTCCACCGCCATAGGGATCTCATCGGCACAGCGAAGCCTCACGATATAATAGACCTTCTGGGAAGTATCGATTCCAAGCGCTTCAGCCACAGTCTCCGAAGGTGTTATTATTTCCAGTTCTATCAGCCTGGTCGAAGGCTCAAGTCCCTGGTTGCGCATCTCTTCGCTGAAACCAATGAGGTGGTTTAACTGCATATCGGTTTTTTTCCTGGAAACAAAGCTGCCCTTACCCTGAAGCTTGAAGATATAGCCTCTCTTACAAAGGCCATCCAACGCCTGACGCACGGTGATCCGGCTGACCTTGAACAGTTCGCCGATTTCCTCTTCGGTAGGCATCTGGTCGCCTTCACGAAGCTTACCAGCATCTATGATTCCCATATAATAGTTTATGATCTGCATATATCTTGGCTGAGCTTTCAAGAGGGACATCCTCCCGGTTTAATAATAAAGTCCTGTTAGCTACATCAAAAATGTTTATGTTGTTATGACAACTTTAATTTATCATTCTTCATCTCTTAAGTCAATACTTATCATAAAAAATATTTACATATTAGTTTCACAATATATCGCAGCCAGTTTCGCCGCAAGGCAAAAAACGCCTAGAATGCGTATTCTCCAAGGATCTCAGATACCTCTGTATCCTGAAAATGCAGGACAGCTTCTTCAAGGACCCGATCTTTATGATCCGTGGGAAGATGTGTCAGTAGTAATTTCTTAACTTTTGCCTTATGGGCGATCACTGCAGCCGATTTAGCTGACAGATGATGCCCGAACCCGATGTTCTCACTTTCGGTCATCGTAGCTTCACATAAAAACAGATCTGCATTTTGTGCCGCAGTTTGTATTTCGGGACATAAGCCGGTATCTCCTGAGTAAACGAACACTTTGTCGTCCTCTTCCACCCGTACAGCATAGGATTCTATCAGATGAACGACCTTAGTAAAGATGATTCTGCCTTTTCCCAGAGGATAAACCATCCCGTCACTGATTTCAATGTATCTGAACACATTATTGTTCAACAGCTCTTCCCTGGCCCAATCGGGCAGCATTGGAGCAATAAGAATAACAGGATCGATCTTCTCTCCCTTTGCCCTGCGTGTTTCAAGTTGATATTTGGCGCAGAACAAATCTGCCATATGATCAAAATGCAAATGACTGATTATGATGATATCCAATGAACTCAAATCTATTTTTCGCTGCAGTTTGGCCATGCTGCCATTTCCCATGTCCATGAGAATTTTATCAGCAGCTGTTTCAAGCAGGTAACAGGAGCATGCACCATCAGCCATTGGATAAGTCGCGTTGTTTCCGAAAACGGTAAGTTTCATGCTTCTTCTCCTTTGCATATCCAGCTATTAATAAATATATTATGTTGTTATGATAATATAATGAATCTAAAAAGTAAAGTGTGTAATTCAAATGGACGTCCGTCCCTTGACTGGCTTTATATCAATTACTTTAAATGATGGCTCGGGTAACTACAGCCTACTCTCATACATATAAGAATAAGCCTGTACAGTTATAGTCATCTGATAGTAACTCCGGCACTGGCATATCCAAGAATTTGAACAGAATTTGTCTCCACTCCTGCGCCGTCATTTGCTCTGAACACCATTAATAAACGCATTCCCGCAGAAACAGGAATAGCGAGATCATGTACAGCTCCTCTTAACGTAGAAAAGACAGGTATAGCAACAGATGCTCCCGGAACTGGGCTGAACAAATTGTCGGGTACAGTTGAAATGTAAAGCTGTGCTATTATTTCCGGAATAGCTTCTCCCGTAAACACAACAAGTGTCCAATAAAAAAAAGCTGCAATATCAGTTATAACACCATCTCTCGGCATGGAGAATGAAACATTGCCTATCGTGGTCGTATCAATTGGTCCGACTGCAAGCACAGGATTTTCGGATGCACCAAATCCAATAAATCCAACCTGTCTTATTTCTCCCGAAACAGTAAGAGTATTTATTGTACGGCCTGATGCAAATGGAATTATTGCCCCGGATCCAGTACCATCAGGACCTGTTGGTCCGGTCGGGCCAACAGAACCAGTTGGACCGGTAGGACCGGTTGGACCAGTTGGTCCAGTTGGTCCAGTTGAGCCGGTAACACCTTGCATACCCTGAAAACCTCTTGGACCCTGGGGACCCGGAGGCCCCTTCGGGCCGACTATACAGCGAATTTTGCCACAAGCCTCCGTATCTTTACATTCTAAAATTTTATGTTCATGAGTTGATCTATTTGCAATATTATCCATGAATTCCTCTGTCAAAGAGTTGTCCTACTATCAATATATGTACTTGTCCAATTCTTGGAACCCAAAATCATCATAATTATAATCATATAAAAATATTTGCTTAAATCATTGATGTATTCCGGATGAAAATCAGGATCAAATACCAATACATAACATCTGCTTCTATTGATCAATTGGCAGATCATTTACTTTCGGATATTTTTTCTCGCTTCTTCAAAGGGTAAACCAGCGAGCAAACCATTGTTAAACTCCATTAAATCTTCTTCGAGTATAATCTCTGTTCCAAATGCATCTGACAAATACTGAGCAGTTTGCTTAGCTCGTGTTAAAGTACTTGCGTACAATCTGGATATTATGTAGTGTTCTTTAATAAAAGATGCCACAGCCAATGCTTGCTTATGCCCTCTTTCAGTAAGAGTAAAGTCTGCTCTGCCCTAATGAACATTTAAAATATCAGCTTCGGACTCACCATGCCTTATTACTAATAAAATCATATGTTCCGTTCCTTTTCATAAACTAATTTAACCAGGCTTTCAAATTTAGGTAATGACGGTTTTGTATTAATTAATGTAAATCGGTAATCTACTTCACCATCTGAATAAAGGATTGAACCCCAAGAAGGATCAAACCGGATTCCTGCTTTATGGTTAAGCTCTGTGAAGCTTCTTCAGTTGTCATGGCATTCTGTTGCCTGTGGGTCATGATATCAAAGGGGTACGATATGTCTATGATTATGTTCCTGCCGTTGCATAGTCCTGCTTATTCTTTGGGTAAGCCTGACCTGAATCTTTGGACAGGTCCGTTCCAGTTTTCTTTCCGTATTTCTTCAAAAGATCCCTGTGTAAATTCGTTGATAACTTTTCTCCAGAAAGTCTGAGCCGGTTTGTTGCTATCCATTTCACCAACCTCCCATAACCCCGGAAACTGATGAAATATATAAAATGCTACATCCTTTCCTATCCCTGAACCACGATATCTCTTCATTACGAAAAACTCAGCAATAGAGTAACAATATTCCTTTAGATCATCTATATATTCCCGACGGACAAGCACAAATCCTGCTATCTTCCCATTCACATAAAATATAAATGGATATCGTCCCTCTTCTGTCCAATACAGATCTAAATATTTATAGCCGTACAGCCCATGATTGTCAACATCATATGGACCAAACTCGGTAAGATCATAAATATATAACTCCAATAGATTACGTAAAACGGATTTATCTTCAATTGGGGCTCTTTTAATTTCTAAATTCATTCTTTAGCTCCTATTCACCTGTATGGTTTCATTCATCATGTTTATTACCACTACTTCTTAATTACCTTATTCACCTGTCTGTTTCGTTAGTAATCAAAATCCTTTCACACGGAATTCTCAATTATTCTGTTGATCTCTGTCCCTAGATTTTTATAGAACGTTGCAAGATGTATGCCGTCTACAAGCGCATGATGGCAAAGAACCGTAACTGGCATCAAGAGTCTTCTGGCATGATTCTCCTGATATTTTCCCCAGGTTATTCTGGGATTGGAATCATCCCTTCCGCCTGTCGGTTGTATGATCGCATTGTAGTGAAGCCAAGGAAGGGTCGAGATGAAATAGAGTCCTTCAACGTTTTCGTCTTCATCCAGGCTGTTCTTCTCCCTGCAAGCCTTGCGCTCCGCTTCAGCATACCTGATATACTCATTAAATGGCATGTTATGATAAAGGGTGCAGTAACAGTAGGTTCCGTCACCAACACTTTCTGTATGGGAGGTTCCGCATTCATCATATTCAACTATCCCATCATCACATATTCTCTGCCTGAACTCTGCAATACTGTTTGCTGCGAGCGCTACAGCATGCATGAAAGTAAGATAGAATGAGAATCCTCTGTTTTTACAGAAGGTCACCAGCTCAGTTACATCCACATCAGTTGTTACCCCGACATGCGGGTTCTGCAATGACCGGAAATAGTCAAAGTGGGCCTTTCTTGTGTACTTGCTCATATCAACAGATTTTCGTTTCATAGTTCTCATCCCCCTATCGATCAAAAGCATGTATCATGTATAATTATATCACCTTTTGTTTTCAGGGATATCGCGCAGAAACTTCACCTTAACAAATCAAACCACCATGAAAATAACACTCATATACTTTTATTTCATTACAGTAAATCTCTTCATAACCTTGAAACCAGGAAAAATCACCCATGACCTTACATTTGTACAAGTATTCTCCTGATTGGTAGTATTCCGGCCCTCTATATGGCATTTTTTTATCTGCCCTCATCAGAGCCTCCTTCAGGAAATTTCCACTAAATTGTTCTTCTAAAACCCGCCCCATATAATTCATGGCATAAACAGCTTTTCCATCCTGCCAAATAGCTTCTTGGCCTGCAAAATGCTCTCCGCCCAAATATGTATCATGATATGTGAAGGGTCCATTAGTATATTGGAAATCATGAGAATCAAATCTTGTAGAAGCTGTTTTGTTCATGGAGGCCGCATATGTGTTTTTATTGGCTTCAAGTCTGAATTCAATCAGTTTATCCAAAGTTGTCGTCGTTTTGGGTGGAATATTGAGTGTACACTCCTGATCTCTGACAAGAAAATCTATAGTTACATTAAGCAAATTACTGATCTGAATCAGATTTGAAATATCAGGATAAACCTGTCCGGACTCCCATTTTGCAACTGCCTGCCTTGATACATCAAGTCTCTCAGCCATTTCCTCTTGTGTAAGTCCTTTATTCTTTCTAAGTAATTGCAGCTTTTCAGAAAAAATCACTATCATCACCTCAAAAATAATTATAATATAGCCCAGTCACATTACGTATATCCCAACGTTTGCAAATATGCTACTTTTGTTATACATCTTCTCATCAAAGTATTTTGGTGTTATAGTAGAAGCTCAGGATTCATATACGTGCCATCACTTAATATCCTGATTATCCGCATAAATTTCTTTTATAAAAGCCTCCACTTCATCCCATGCCTTATTAGCCTCAGGCAGTTCCGGAAACAGCATCTGAAATACATGGAACATGCCAGGGTACGTTGTTTGCTTAACTGTAACTCCTGATTCTTTGGCTTTCTGTGCAACCTTAATGGTATCGTTCAAAAGCATTTCATCTCCACCTGCCTGCATGAGCAAGGGAGGAAAACCGCTATACTCACCATAAACAGGTGAAATATAAGGATCATCAGCAGGGTTGTTGCCTGCATATGCAGGAGCTCTGCGCCTGTAATTCAGATTTGTCCATGCTGACATGGTTATTAAAGCCGCAGGCATCGGCATGTCATTATCTCTGATAAAAAGAGTAGTTGCTAGTGCAAGTCCACCTCCTGCTGAATCTCCGGCTATGATGATATGTTCGGGTGGATATCCCCGTTCTAAAAGCCATTTATATGCCATAACAGCATCCTCTAATGCCGCTGGATAAGGATGTTCCGGAGCGACTCGATAATCAACAGTCAAAACTCCTGCTCCACTTAGTTTTGCATATTGTACAGCAGCACGCCGGTACGTTATGCCGTTATCCTCAAGAGAGCGAATATATGCTCCACCGTGAAGCTGAAGGATTGCCTTATCTGGCTTATTATCCTTTATCTGAACCCACTCCATTGTTATTCCATCAACTTTTTTGACTTCTAATGAATAATCCTCCGGTAATGTCCAGTTATCGTTCAGTTGTTTTAAAAGCTCAATATTGCTATTTCCACCGATTGCTAATATGTTTTTCATAAAAGCCCCTCTTGTTAAGCTTCTCGTAGTGTCAAAAATTCTAGTTGAATTTTGACCTAAACTATTTATTTCACTGGCTTTCACCAGTTACTTTCGTATCCCCCCTGAAATATTGGAAAATTCCCAGGGGCTTCTTTTATATTGAT
>DULR01000056.1 GCA_012840245.1 Clostridiaceae bacterium | reverse complement strand
CCATACAATCACTCCATTCCTGGTTGAAAAAGTTGGCCTACTTTTTCAACTTTTTCAACTTGTTTTACTGTGATTGTATCAACTACACAACCGATATACTATGTGAGGGTTTCTTTGACGCTTACGAATTTTCTGTTCAGCTCCACATAAGCATTGGCGCGTACCAATGCATGCTCTATGTCCGGACACAAGTTGTCCTTTCCTATCAGATCTATAAAGCCGTACCTTTTCAAAAGCTCGTGAGGCTGTTTCTGGACCTGTGTGAGAAGCAGAAGTATCTTGTGCTTTCTGCAATATGAGTAGGTCTTGAATAAGGCGTGATAGCCTGTGGCATCCATGAAGGTGGCATGTTTCATACGAATGATCATGACATAGGTTTTTGCTATATTGTCTTGAATGGTATGTATAAATTTATCGGCAGCGCCAAAGAAAAACGGTCCGTATATCTGAAAGATCTGTATAGAGGGATCGATCCCTTCAGGATTCGTGAGGATTATGCCCGGATCCTCCTGAATATCATTTTTTATAGACTCGATCCTTGTATTGTCGGCCATACGCTTCATGAACATGAAAGCCGACATTATTATGCCAAACTCAATGGCCACGACCAGATCCAATGCTACTGTCAGAACGAATGTGAAGAGCAGAACGGCTATATCTGTTTTTGGAGCTTTGAACAGATTTTTAAAAGCTCTCCATTCACTCATGTTATAGGCCACTACCATAAGGATCGCAGCAAGGGTAGTCATTGGTATCATCCTGGCATATGGCATAAGCAGCATCATCACAGCCAAAACGACCAGCGAGTGGATCATGCCCGCCACCGGTGTTCTTCCGCCGTTCCTGACATTGGCAGCGGTCCTTGCTATGGCTCCCGTCGCAGGTATTCCTCCAAAAAGGCCGGTCATTATGTTTGCCGCACCCTGAGCTATAAGCTCGGTATTTGAATAATGCTTATCTCCTATCATGCCATCTGCAACCACTGCCGACAGCAGAGACTCGATCCCTGCAAGAACGGCTATGGTCAGAGCAGATGGAAATATATCGATCATCATGTCGAGGCTGAACTGAGGAAGCTGGAACGAGGGGAGAACAGCCTGAAGATCACCATAACGGTCACCTATAGTTTCCACCTGGATACCCAGGAACTTCACAAGCAGAGTCGAAATGATTATTGCCACAAGAGATCCGGGAATCTTTTTACTTATGTATGGCCAGCCTATTATTATAAGTAGCGAAATGATGCCTACTACCAGACTGTTTATGTCCATTGTGCCCATCGTTTTTATATATTCTGCCATTCTCGGGATGAACTCAGAAGGAGCTTTCTCCAGCTTAAGACCAAAGAAATCACCGATCTGCTGGGAAAAGATGACCAGGGCGATACCGCTGGTGAAGCCTGTTGTTATAGGATAAGGAATATATTTTATTACGCTTCCCAGTTTGACTATGCCCATAAAAATAAGGATTATGCCTGCAATGACAGTTGCCAGTACCAGTGCAGGATATCCTTTCTTTTCAATGATTCCGTATATTATTACTACAAATGCGCCCGTGGGTCCGCCGATCTGAACTCTGCTCCCACCGAGGAGGGAAATGATAAAACCTGCAATTATGGCAGTGTAGAGACCCTTTTCAGGGGATACGCCCGATGCGATGGCCAGGGCTATTGACAAGGGAATCGCTATTATCCCCACGATCAACCCGGCTGTCAGATCCTTTAAAAACTGCTCTCCTGAATAACCGCCCCCGAGGACGGCAAACAATTTTGGCTTTTGCATTTTAAAAACCCTTTCGTGTTTAAATACAAAGTCATTTTATCGAATGTATAATAATTCAATATTACTAAAGTATCACGTCAGGGCTTTAGTGTAAAATAGAAAAAAATAATAAAATCTTATTGATTTTTGTCTATTTTATACATGATTCGACAAAATCCGACGTAAATGCGATTTATCGGATTTCATTGGATTCCTTGAATTCAGCTATGAGAAGATCTACCATCCTTCCGTAACTCTTGACGCCGTCGGTCTCGCCGTTCAGTTTTAAATAGGTATCGTTCATCTTATCGGCGACTTTCTTCGTCACTCCCTGAAACTGCTTCCAATATGCTCTTTCATCTTCCAGATCCCTGAGATATCCGGGACCGTAGTTTTTTGCAACATCGAAATATCTGTCGGGACTTTCGGAATACAGAGCGTTCATCGAATATTGCAGAGCCATGACAATACCTGAATATTTAAAGTCCACATCCGGGTGAGCCATACATGCCACATAGGAGATATAATTGGCCTCATCTTCCCTGGCAAAACCTCTTTGATGTGCCATTTCGTGAAGTGTCGTAGAAGCTATTTCCATCATCGGTATATCGACATCTATATTTGCTTCACCTGTCAGACAGGAGTATATGCCGATAATGTTTGAGTGTGACATCAATCGTGAAAGCAAAACGGGCTTCGGAGGCCCGTATCTGCCCCCCAAGAACGGGTATTTATCTTCAATGGCGTCAAAACCGGTCTGGGCGCGTTTGAAAATCGATCTGTAACCTCCGTTGACCGTCATGATGCCGCGATTGTCTTCCTCCACCTGTTCCCTCAGTTCGTTGGTCTTATCGACCAGATATCTGCAGAGCGCTTCCAGATCAATTACCGAAGACTCCTTCACATCTATTCCGGCAAGATCAGAGAAAGGAAGCCGCTCGTAATTTATATTCCAAACCATGACCTGTATAAAAAACCATAGAGAGCCTACCAGAACAACATTTGCGATAAATCTCAACAGAATATGCCAGTCACTTTTCCTGACAGCCTTTATGGCAATGCAGACCATCCTGACCGGAGTATATGCAACAATAAAAACAAGAGCAAGCTCGGCAACAGAGAACGGGAACAATCCTGTTATAATACTGACCGGCTGCATTATATACCTGTAAATTCCCTGTGAATATACATGCTCGGTGAAATCAGGAGACATTGCCATCAGTCTTCTGATGAGTATTGCAAGAGGAATTAAAACTAACAATAAGAATTTCCATTTATATTTTTTGTTCCTGCCCGTTATGTTATCAGCCTGCATGGTAAACTTCTCCGAAACACAAAAATGTATATTATATATTGTACGTCTATTATACCACCGGGAGAAAAGCTGTAATAATAAAATTAAAAGGCGAAATATTCCTGCTTTTCATGTATAATATTATGTAATTGGAATTATATATGCATTTATTAAATGCTGGGAGGCGTTATTATGATCGAGAATGTGAGTAACGAACTAAAAAAGTATCTGGAGGGAAAGCCTGTACTGCCTGCTTTGTTATCCATCGACATGTATTTTCTTATTGGCGTCAGTGCGCTGAGATTTCTTGACATTTTCGTCAATTTGGGCGGCATAATAAGCGGATTGCTGTATTATGCCTTTATGCTGGGTATCATTCTGTGTCTTGCAAACAGGAACTTTTTTGCTCTTACTATAGGACTTGGCATCGAAGCGTTGAATGACCTTATTTATTTTATCAGATATCTTTCAGGTGATTTTGGCTTCTTTAGCTGGTCATCGTTATTCGGTCTGATCGTATACGGATTCTTTACATATATGGCCTTTAAGAAGTATTCAGCAAAAAGCAGTACATAAAATCGATCCGGTGATATACAGCAAAAGGGATTGTCTCATGATCTGAGACAATCCCTTTGTTGATCCTTGTTGCCTAAAAATCGACTTGTCAGGGAATAAATGCAAGGATAATTTGAAAAAAGGGTATTGTGATTTTGATTTATATATATTATAATTGGTTTTGTCGCTGTCGGGGTGTAGCTCAGGTGGATGAGAGTGCTTGCTTGGGGTGCAAGAGGTCGCTGGTTCAAGTCCAGTCACTCCGACCAGGAAAGAAGCGGGTTTAAGGCTTTTGCCATTCCCGCTTTTTTTTAATTATATTGATAATTTGCTGATTATAATATATATGGCCCGGTTAGTTATATAGACTGACCGGCATTTTTATTTTTTCACCCCTGAAACAGTGGTAACGCGCTGACTGGTGCAGTTTCTTCTTTTGCGGTTTCAGACTGGCTATTTTAAGGTCGAAGGCATATATATAATTAGAGCTCCTTTGACAAAATTCAATGCCAGACTCGACAGAGAAGGGGGTGAAATCGATGTTCAGCATAATAGAAGAAAAATATGCATGGAGACCGGGGTCAACGTTTACAACACACAAACCGGACACCATAGTGATCCATCATGCCCTGCATCCCAACTGTACGGCGCAGGATATCCACAGGTGGCATTTAAACAATGGATGGAAAGGGATAGCTTATCATTACTATATACGAAAGAACGGGCTTATTTACCGGGGCAGACAGGAGCATCATCAGGGAGGACATTTGCTTGGATCGGAGAATAAGAATGCCATCGGCATATGCCTGGAGGGTGTCTATACCGATTATAAAAATCTGACAGAAAAGAGTGTTCCGGAAGTGCAGCTGGCTGCGCTCGTCTGGCTTTGCAACGACATAAAAACCAGATGGAACATAGAGTCCATAAAAAGACATGCTGATTACCCGTCTGCCATAAATGAGGAAAAGGATTGTCCGGGCAGATATTTCCCATGGAACAGATTCATGGCGATGATTTCAGATCCCAATGCCGTGTACAAGCATATCATTCAGAAACATTGCAAATTTCATAACCCTGATGGGGTTTGGAAGGTCGTGGATACTCACCCATATGCAGATGCTTTCTATATGCAATGGGCTAACAGTTATAAAACCCCCGGCTAAAAACCGGGGGCATTTTGCTTTGAAACCTTAACAGAAAGTATTCAGTCGTCATCTTTGCATGGGCCTTTGTCTTTGCATAAATCACCTTTGAATTCCTTCCAGTCCTGCCTGGCCGTCTGATCAGTTCCGTAAAATCCTATTATATTCTTATTCCCCTCAAGAAGATAGATTTCGATCAGATAAGTGGTATTGCCTTTAACATAAGTTCCGGTGAGCCTGTTGTTGACAACTGTGCCCGAAATCCTGTCCTTGCTTCCCAAAGTTCCGGTCACTGTGTTGTTTTGCTGTCTGAAGACTATCTTTCCCAGACCCTTGACATTCCATGTGCCGCTGAAATCTGCCGGTGCAGAAAGCTGTCTGAGATATTTTGTGAAAACGTCCTTTTCACGCTTTCCATCCCAGTCCTGCCAATTTTGTCTGTGTGAATATTTGAATTTGCCATCAAATGATTCTCCGTTGGGTGAGATCACAAATTCAAGATCACCGGTCAGGTTTTGCTCTCTGAAGGTACCGATCAGCTTGTTGCCAGAAACAACTCCTTCAATAATGTTGTTTGCTCCATAGGACCCGGTCACATAAATGCCGTTCTGGACAAGATTGATCTTTCCTCTGTCTGTATACCAGATCCCTGCCCAGTTTTGAACAGGATATTCAGGAGGTATGGGAGGATAATTGATATTGCTGTCAAGCAGATATGAAATGGTGGCGGTATTCGTGCTTCCGTCCCAGTCTATGCTGCAGCCCAGGCTTTCAATGACAAAACGCATGGGTATCATGGTGCGACCGGTATCGGAGATATAGGGAGCGACATCCATGGTTTTCTGTACTCCGTCGACGGTATAATAAGTCTTGCCGATCCATACGCAAACGGTTTTTCCGTTCCATTTCACTATTACTTTCTGTTCGCCTGAAATATAATCGACGGTACCACCCATGGCCTCGATCAACGCTCTTATGGGAAGCATGGTCCTCGCATTCCTGAGAACCGGTACCGTGGCTTTTCCGGGATCTATCTCCATCCAGACGCCATTGACAAGCATCGTAGCTCTGCCGATCGTCATGGATATGGTACCGTAGATCCTCTGGCTGGTGATGGAGACTTCATTTGAGGGAGCTCCCAGAGTTTTATCCTTCAATACCGGCCTTACGATATAGTAATAAGTCGTTCCCGGTACCACCTTGTTGTCGACATAGCTATTTCCCGGGATCCAGAAATCTGTCTCGGGCAAGTCCGTATATCCTCCGGATCTTGTTGCTCTGAACACATAGTATCCCAGAACATTTTCAACATTGTTACTGGCCCATTCCAGGGTAATATTCCCGGTATTCAGTCTGGCAGTCAGAGTGATTGAATTGACTGTTCCGGGATAATAGACCTGAACCTCGTTGGAGGGTTTGCCGGCATACCCGTCTCCCAGGATAGGCTTTACTATATAGTAATAAGTGGTTCCGGGAGTTACCTTTTTGTCCACATACATTGTCCCGTTGATCCAAAAATCGGTCTCAGGAACAATAGTCTGTCCCCCTGGTGTCGTCGCTCTGTATACATAGTAGCCTTTAACGCCTTTTTCATGGGTGACAGGATTCCAGGTCAGTGTAATGCTGTCCTTATTGACAGTGCATTTAAGAGTTATGTCAGTGGCTGTGACATGATTATAGGCATAAAGTGTGTTTATCGGTATAACGCATCTTAAGACAGTGAACAGAAGCAGTATGCCGATAATTCTGATATTGCCGAAGTATCTGATTTTTCTCATTTTGATTCCTCCATCATTCATATTTTTCTACACCCATATTATTTCTTTTTTTATATTTCCAGCAGTTAAGAAACATTTAAATAAAGGTTACATAAATTACAATCTGCTAATTATTTTGTAATAAAGTTAGCAAAATTGTAATTAAGCTGGATGAATATTTTTTACAGATGATATTTTCCATATCGCAAAAATGGTGGAGACTTTTCCTCAAGCCGATAAAATGCATGATAAGCTTGTTTTCGTATTTACAAATATGAAATGAATGTTAGAATATAATTAACTAATTTTCGGAGGTGCTGTAATGAAAATCTGTCCAAAATGCAATAATCAAAACAGGGACGAAGCAAAATTCTGTTCAACATGCGGCGAAAATCTTGGGGTGCAACCTTCAGATACAACCGATTCAAATCCTGTACAGGATAATACGGCAGCCGAATCAAAGCCGACTGACGTACCTGTTGGCCAGCCTGCAGTTGATAACCCGGTTTCAGGCGTTTCTACAGCCCCGGCTAATCCAGTCGGAAAGAAATCAAAGGGATTATTTGTTGTTGCAGGTATCGCGGTTATTGCAGTAATCTTTCTGCTCATAAGATTCATATCCAGTGCTGATCCTGTTAGCAAGCTTATCAAAGGCTTTGCGAAACTGGCAAGAATGAAAGAGATAACGTCTACGACTACTATCGATATCAATTACGACGGAGACGATGAGATCGGCGAGATCATCAACGATATGGTCTTTAAGGTCGAAACAGCAGCTGATATGGACAATCTGCTTACACAACTGACTCTCGAACTGGTTTACGATAAAAAATCGGTGACCCAGCTTGCAGCAGGGATAAATAACGAAGACGTATATGTCGATTTGAAAGAGCTTTATAATAAAGTGTTTTATCAGGATATGGAGGAGCTGGTACCTGACTACCAGGATTATGTAAACGATTATAAGCTTATAAAAAAAGCGGTAAATGATGTCAATATCAAATTTGACAATAAAAAATACATAAAAATCATAAGGGATACCTTGGACGATGATATAAAAGGTTCGGGCAGCAAAGTCATTCTGACCCTTAACTCAAAAACCATGACGAAACTGATGAAGAATCTGCTGGAAGAAGCGGAAGATGATGCGAAACTCATGGAATCGGTCAGGAAAAATGCCATTGACCTGGTCAAAAGAATATTGAAAGATAAAAAGAAGTTCAAAGTAATAGAAGTTGACGAACTGGAAGATCTGCTGGAAACACTGGAAGACAAAGATGACTTTGAGGACTATTACATTAACGTGTTAGCGGCAGCACGTTCAAGTCTGGAATATGGATTGAATTACCAGCTTGATACCATTAAGGATATGGAGATAACATTCATCTTCGGTTCTTCGGGCAGCATAAAGAAAATTGAGTATACCGCAACGGTGGATGCCGACGGGGATGACCTTGAAATATTGTTCTCCACCGAGATAAAGAGCGGGGCTAAATTTACGAAAGTTAACAAGAAGAACGCAATAGCCATCGAAGATCTGATGAGTGACTACGATGAGATGGAAGAGATCTTTGATGATATAACTGAAAATCTTATAAAGACAGTCAAGAAAAACAAGAAGCTGACTGAAAAGATCGAAGAACTTTCAGGCGAGGATGTGGAAGATGCTATCGAATACATGATGTATAACGTCTTCAGCTTTTTGATCTGGTAGCAGCATAAGGAAGTAACAGGAAGAAGCTGTGGGTTCCACAGCTTCTTTTTTATCAAAAATTTTTCCTTTGAGCTAACCGATATGGCAGAATTCCATATAAAGGAAAAAATATGGAATAATCATAATAAAATTACCCTTTTTTTATTTTTTATATTCACATATTGTCATTTTATGATATAATTCAGTCTATAAACCTATTCATTTACAATATATTGTCGAGGAGGATGTCAAAATGAGGGCAACCGGATATGTCAGAAAACTGGACTCACTTGGAAGAATTGTGTTACCCAAATCATTACGGAAAGAGTTAAACATTAACGAAGGCGATGATATAGAAATGTATGTCGATGACAATGGTAATGTGGTACTCGACAAGTATATTCCAAGATGTGTTTTTTGTGACGTTGCTAAACCCGATGTAATCGAATATAAAGGTAAAGTAATTTGCAGCGATTGCCTCAAGGAAATGTAAAACAATAAGTAATATAAATGCACGGCATAATCGTACGGCGGTATAATCCGCCGTATTTTTTTGGGTATAAATAATTGAGGACGATTTTATTGAGCTGATATTTATTGATTATTCCTGTCTGATCGATATATTAAAGCGTAAACCGATTTAAGAACGCTTTTTGCAGGGAGGGGCCTATGAATTTGCGAGAATACCAGGAAAATTTGGAAGAGAGGATATTATCTGAATTCGCGACTCTCAGCAAAAACAGCAGGGGAAGAAAGCGCGAGGAGAATCGTTGTGATATACGTACAGATTTTCAGCGTGACAGAGACAGGATAATCTATTCGAAAGCATTCAGAAGACTCAAGCATAAAACCCAGGTTTTCATTTCTCCTGAAGGGGATCACTACAGAACACGGCTGACACATACACTTGAGGTATCTCAAATTGCCAGGACTATAGCCAGAAGCCTCAGGCTGAACGAGGATCTTACCGAGGCAATAGCCCTTGGGCATGATCTTGGGCACACACCCTTCGGCCATGCAGGAGAAAGAGTGCTCAACGAAGTATGCTCTTTCGGGTTCAGACACAATGAGCAAAGCGTCAGAACCGTCGAGATCCTTGAGAAAGACAGAAAAGGCCTGAATCTTACATGGGAGGTATGCGACGGCATACTGCATCACACGGGAGATATCATGCCTTCGACCCTGGAAGGCCAGATCGTACGCTTTGCTGATAAAATAGCCTATATAAATCATGATATTGAAGATGCAATAAGAGCTGGCATCATTTCGGAAAGCGATTTGCCGGAGGACTGCTGTGAAATACTGGGCAGAAGCCCCTCTGCGCGTATCAACAGTACGATAACAAATATCATTGAAAACAGCATGGACGGCAAAGGGATCCGTATGAGCAGCGAGTTCCAGAAGGCAAATAATCGTTTGCGCAGCTTCATGTTCGAAAATGTCTACATCGGGTCGGTCGCAAAAAAGGAAGAATCAAAAGCGGAACTTATGGTGAGACAGCTGTTCCTGTATCTGAAAGAGAAACCTGAGCTTTTGCCTGCTGATTATCAGAGAGTAATTGAAAAAGACGGAGTCGAAAGAACAGTTTTGGATTATGTTGCAGGCATGACCGACAGATATGCTGTAAGAAAGTTCCAGGAAATTTTCGTGCCGGCCTCCTGGTGACATAGTCCCGGCCGGATTAAAAATATCACCGGAATCATTGCGCGCTGACGCTGCATAAGCGTTAGGCAGCTGCCGATGCCTGCCATTGGTTAAATTTTGGAATTAATAGGAACGAAATTATTTAATCATCAGGAAGGAAAACTGGGCAATCTGTCGAATAATAAAGTCTATGAGGTTACAATATGTATTACCCTGAAGAAGTAATCGAGGAAGTCAGACTGCGAAATGATATCGTTGAGGTCGTTTCAGGCTATGTAAAGCTGGAACGCAAGGGCAGAAGGTATTTTGGCCTATGTCCGTTTCACGGTGAGAAGACACCTTCTTTTTGCGTTGAACCGGCAAAACAGTTTTTTTACTGTTTTGGATGCAACAAAGGCGGAAGTGTTATCCAGTTTATAATGAGCATTGAGAATCTGGATTTTCCGGAAGCGCTTAAGCACCTTGCTGAAAGGGCGGGGATAACTCTTCCTGAACCGGACGACAACGCCGAGAGGGAAAAATCAAGGATACGCAAAGAGATCCTGGATATCAACAAGGAAGCGGCGCGGTTCTTTTTTTCTGTTCTTGCGGGGAAAAATGGCCTGGAGGCACAGGGATATCTGAAAAAACGCGGGCTTACAGAAAAAACCATCAGGAGATTTGGTCTGGGATTAGCCCCTGCAGGATGGAACGAGCTCACAGAAACGCTTCTGGCAAAAGGGGTTTCAGACGAGCTTCTTATAGCTTCGGGGCTTTCTGTAAGAGCGAAAAGCGGAGAACTGATCGACAGGTTCAGAGGAAGAATAATGTTTCCAATATTCGATATAAGAGGAAACATCGTTGGATTCGGAGGCCGTGTTATGGATCAGTCGCAGCCAAAGTACCTGAACTCTCCTGATACACCTGTTTATAACAAAAGCAGGGAACTTTACGGCCTTAACTTTGCTAGACAGAGCAAAATCAAAAAGCTCCTGATGGTAGAAGGCTATATGGACGTGATTTCGCTGCATCAGGCAGGTATCGATTATGCGGTTGCGTCATTGGGTACTGCATTGACACAAATGCAGGCATGGATACTGAAAAAATATGCTGAAGAGGTGATCATAGGTTATGACTCCGATTCGGCCGGACAAGCTGCCACGATGAGGGGGATCGATATACTTGAAAGAGCTGGCTGTAATGTCAGAATACTTTTGATCCCCGATGGCAAGGATCCGGACGAATATATAAGAAATAATGGCCCGGAAAAGTTTAAAAACCTTATAGACAGGGCAATATCACTGCTGGATTATAAAATCAGGGCAGAGAATAAAATGCATAATTTGGATACTGTTGAAGACAAACTAAAGCTGCTTAACAGTATTGCCGATATATTGGCAGCACATGACAACAGTATTGAAAGAGAGCTATATTCAAAATATTATGCAGAGCAATACGGGATTTCTCTGGAATCTCTGGCCAATGAAGTTGCAAAAAGAAGAAAAAAGCTGGAATCAGTCAGGAACGGTCCTGCAGCATCTCGCAGACCGGCTGGTTCAGACCGGGAATCCCAACCTGCAGTGAAAATCGATTCCAGGTACGGAGAACTGGAATACATGCTTCTGGTGATGCTTTGCAATGACAACCACTTGTTTGGAAGAATTTCGGCCCGATATGGCCTCGAAGATTTTAATGATCAGGGGGCAAAGAAGGTAGCTGAAAAACTGTACGGAAGGCTGGAGCAAAACAAAGACTGCGTTCTTGCAGAGCTGCTTGCAGATCTGGATTCAAATACGGCTTCTTTTGTGGTCAGGATCGCAGAGACGAAATGCGATCTGGAAAATAACGAAAAAGCGACCGACCAGATACTTAACAAGCTGGAACTGTTGAAACTTGAAGAACTTCAGAAGCAGACCATCGAAAGGATAAAAAATGAGAAAGACGGAGAAATCAGACAGAGGTTGGGACTGGAGTTCAGCAAAAGAGCGGAAAGAATAGCTGAGCTCAAAAGGTTGGCTTGAAGAAGCCTGATAAGCAAATAAAGAAAGATATCGGCGGACAACAGCAAGTCTGCCTGCCCATTTCCATGAAATATGAATATCTTGCATAAGTGCGGGACATGGGCATATTTTTGAAAATACCGAGGGGTGGAGAGATTATAATGGCTGAGAAAAAAAAGAAAAATGCCAATGCCAATGAACCAATAAAAGGGAAAAAATCGGAAATGAATAACGAAGAAAAAGAAGCTAAAAAGGTTTCTACAGATAATATCAATGCCACTGAACCGGTAAGATCCAGTGCTAAAGGGATCGGGAACGAAACTGCTTCGCCTGAACCCGTAAATGATAATGCCCAAAATTCCGTTAAGGAGAAAGAATCCGGCAAAGATCCTAAAAGCATATTAAAAGAGCTTACCATTGAGGGCAGAGAGAAAGGCATGCTGACCTATCATGAGATAGAAGATGCCTTTGAACGTGTGGATATCACACCCGAGCAAATCGAGAAAGTCTACGAAGCTCTTGAAAAACTGGGGATAGAAATAGTTGCAGATAATATTGAGGAAGAATTTGAGGGTATTCCTTTCATTGAATCCGAAGAAGAGGAAGAGGAAATCGATATTACTATTCCTGAAGGCATCAGCATCGATGATCCTGTCAGGATGTATCTGAAGGAAATAGGCAAAGTGCCGCTCCTGTCCAGTGATGAAGAAATCGAGCTGGCCAAGAGGATGGAGCAGGGAGACGAAGAGGCGAAAAAGCGCCTGGCCGAAGCCAATCTGCGTCTTGTAGTAAGCATTGCAAAACGCTATGTGGGAAGAGGAATGCTGTTTCTTGACCTGATCCAGGAGGGCAATCTGGGTCTTATAAAGGCTGTTGAGAAATTTGATTTCAGAAAAGGCTTCAAATTCAGCACTTATGCAACATGGTGGATAAGGCAGGCGATAACGCGCGCCATTGCCGATCAGGCAAGAACGATACGTATACCTGTTCATATGGTCGAAACCATCAACAAGCTCATCAGGGTTTCCAGACAACTGCTTCAGGAGCTTGGAAGGGATCCAACTCCCGAAGAAATCGCCAGGGAAATGGGAATGAGCGAGGATAAGGTCCGCGACATCATGAAAATATCACAGGAACCTGTATCCCTTGAAACACCGATCGGCGAAGAGGAGGACAGCCATCTGGGAGATTTCATTCCCGATGAGGATGCTCCGGCACCTGCAGAATCTGCTGCATTTACCCTGCTGAAGGAGCAGCTTATAGATGTTCTGGATACGTTGACTCCCAGAGAAGAAAAGGTTCTGAGATTGCGTTTCGGACTGGATGACGGCCGTGCGCGCACGCTGGAAGAGGTAGGCCGCGAGTTCAATGTGACCCGCGAGAGAATAAGACAAATAGAGGCAAAAGCCTTAAGAAAGCTGCGCCATCCAAGCAGAAGCAAAAAATTGAAGGATTTCTTGGATTAAGAGGATATAAAGGTTAGATTGAAAAACAGTAATAAGAAAAACTATGAATACAGCTTAGGTGAAGAAATAGCCAATGCCACGACCCATGGGCCTATGGCGGCATTGGCGTTGCTTTTTCTCCCATTTGCTTCTGTCAGAGCTTACATAAAGGGGAATGCTCTTGACGCAGCCGGGGTAAGCATTTTTGTCATCTCAGTTTTTCTCATGTTTTTGGCGTCTACACTCTACCATGTTATGGCTGTAGGTACACGTCACAAGCATGTATTTAAGATCCTGGACCATATTTTTATATATGTTGCCATTGCCGGAACTTATACTCCAATTGCGCTTTCGATAATAGGTGGCTGGCAGGGGATAGTCATAACAATTCTCCAGTGGGGTATGGTGCTTTTTGGTATACTGTATAAATCTATCTCAAAAAAATCTATTCCAAAGGTGAGCCTGACGATTTATTTGGTAATGGGTTGGACCATAGTGTTCTTTTTACCGATATTTCTTGCTAAATCTCCGATGCTGTTATCTGTCTTTATAACTCTCGGTGGGATAATGTATTCTGCAGGCGCATACTTTTATGCTAAGAAAGGCTTTAAGTACCACCATATGGTCTGGCACTTTTTTGTTAACCTCGGTGCCTTAAGCCATTTTATCGGTATTGTATTCTTTTTGAGATAATAAAAAAGTTCGTTTCTCTTGACATATGAAGGGAGCATGTTGTATAGTATATAAGGTAATCAAGCAGAAGCAATGCTTCTCACCTTGTTCGGCACAGGCTGACGGGTCAATATCGTGATCTTAAGGGACTCGTATGTTGACGTTAAACAGGTGGAGCAAAGCTTTACCTGTTTTTATATTATAGAGCCAGATTAAGCTCATAAGCAATCTGAAGATTGCGATATTTTCCGGAGGTGTTTTTTATTAACAAGGACCAGACACAGATCAATTCAGCAATCCGTGACAAGGAAGTACGGTTGATTGATTATGATGGTACCATGATTGGGATTGTCTCAGCAAAAGAGGCTCAGATGAGAGCAAACGAAAGGGAATTGGATCTGGTGAAGATAGCGCCTAATGCAAATCCTCCTGTTTGCAAGATAATGGATTACGGGAAATACTTGTACGAACAGAGCAAAAGAGAAAAGGAAGCAAGGAAAAAGCAGACCATTATTGAAGTGAAGGAGTTAAGACTGTCAGCAAAGATCGAGGAGCATGACTTCAGCTTCAAAGCCAAGAACGCCATTAAGTTCCTTGAGAGCGGCGACAAAGTCAAAATATCGATACGTTTCAGAGGGCGTGAGGTAGCATACGCAACCATGGGACGTGAAGTTATGGAGAGATTCGCCGAAGCTGTCAAAGAATTTGGGAAAGTGGATAAGCCTCCCGTAATGGAAGGCAGAACAATGTCCATGATATTAAGTCCCCATAAAAAATAAAACAACAGAGGGAGGTTGGCATATGCCTAAGCTTAAGAGCCACAGCGGTTCGAAAAAAAGATTCAAGCTTACTGCTACGGGTAAAGTTAAAAGGACCCAGGGCTATAAAAATCATATTTTGACCAAAAAGTCAACAAAGAGAAAAAGAAATCTTCGCAAAGGGGTTATTGCTTCCGATGCTAACACTGCTACTATCAAGCAGATGCTACCCTACGCATAAGAAAGAGAAAAGAGGTGTTGAACGATGGCACGAGTAAAAGGTGGTGTGCGCACACGCGCAAGACATAAAAAAGTTCTCAAGCTTGCGAAGGGCTATTTCGGAGCAAAAAGCAAGCTGTACAGAGTAGCCAATGAAGCGGTAATGAAGTCATTGAGCTATGCGTTCAGAGACAGGAAGCAGAAGAAGCGTGATTTCAGAAAGCTCTGGATCGCACGCATCAATGCTGCCGCCCGTATGAACGGATTATCTTACAGCAAGTTTATGAATGCCCTGAAAAAAGCAGGAATCACATTGAACAGAAAGATTCTTGCAGATATGGCCGTAAATGACGCAGCAGGCTTCAAATCTTTGGTTGAAAAGGTTAAATAAACCATATGGTGAGTTTCGCCATATAATAAGTCCCTCACATTTCGTGAAGGGACTTTATTCATATCCGGGGAGGGGCTTATTTTGTCAGAACCTGTTATAATCACATCACCATCAAACAGGATCATCAAGGAGGTCCGAAGCCTCCATGACAAAAAGGGAAGGCAAAGCCTCAAAGCTTTGCTTCTGGAAGGATCGAGACTTGTCAGCGATGCCGTTGAGTCAGGAGCAAGAATAAGGTATTTTGTCGCATCAGACAGCTTTTATAAGAAAAACAGATCCTTTTTTTCAGGCTGGCCCGAAAAGAAGGTCATTTGTGTACCAGAAAGCCTTTTCGAACGCATCGGCGAGACAAGAACACCTCAGGGAGTGATGGCGGTTGCTGATATTCCCGAATATGATCCAAACAGCGTTCTGAAGAAAGTCAGACGCATAATAGCGCTGGAAAATCTTCAGGATCCGGGCAATATAGGAACCATAATACGTTCGGCTGATGCATGCGGCTTCGAGGCGGTTTTATTGTCGAAGGACTGCGCTGATCCCTATAATTCAAAGACCATCAGATCGACCATGGGTTCCCTGTTCCATATTCCTGTGATTGTCGCTGAGGAATTTTACCGGGTATTAGAAGAGCTTAAGGCTAATAATATCCTTTTGGCCGCTGCCCATACAAGAGATGCATTGCCGTGCTGGAAAGCCGATCTGAAAGGGAACGTGGCAGTCATCATAGGGAATGAGGGAAATGGGATCACCGAAAAAATAATGGAAATCTCAGATTTGACCGTTATGATCCCTATGGAAGGCGGGGCTGAATCCCTTAACGCTTCAGCGGCAGCGTCGATTTTGATGTACGAGTGCATGAGGCAGAGGGAAAAAGAAATTCTGTAACATGCAGTTCATCCTGAACAGCATGTCAATGATATTTATTCTGAAACAGCCCCTTTTCTGGATATCTCATAAATTTTTCTAAAGTCCTTGAAAAATCCTTGAAAAAGATTATTATTTAATATAAAATAATCTGTGAAATTTGTGATTTTGTTAACAATTTTCAATATTCATATTTCAGGAGGTAAATATAATGGCAGTAAAAATTGGTATTAACGGTTTTGGCAGAATCGGCCGTCTGGCATTCAGGGCCAGTGTCAATAACCCCAATGTACAAGTGGTAGGAATCAATGACCCCTTTATCGATCTTGAGTACATGAAGTATATGCTTAAGTATGACACCGTTCATGGACAATTCGACGGTACCATCGAGATAAAGGATGGAAAGCTTGTTGTAAACGGCAATGCTATCAGCGTTTATGCATGCATGAAGCCTGAAGAGATTCCGTGGAAAGAATGCGGTGCTGAATATGTAATCGAATCCACCGGCGTATTCACAACTACTGAAAAAGCAAGCGCACACCTGCAGGCAGGTGCGAAGAAGGTAGTTATTTCTGCTCCTTCAGCTGATGCTCCCATGTTCGTAATGGGCGTCAACAATGACAAGTATACAAAGGATATGACGGTTGTATCCAACGCTTCCTGCACAACCAACTGTCTGGCTCCTCTTGCCAAGGTAGTTCATGATAAATTCGGAATCGTAGAAGGCCTTATGACAACAGTTCATGCAACCACAGCTACCCAGAAGACCGTTGACGGTCCTTCCAAGAAGGACTGGAGAGGCGGACGCGCTGCTGCCGGCAACATCATTCCTTCTTCAACCGGTGCTGCAAAAGCTGTTGGAAAGGTTATTCCTTCACTTAACGGCAAGCTCACAGGTATGGCATTCAGAGTACCTACTCTGGACGTTTCTGTTGTTGACCTTACCTGCCGCCTTGAAAAACCTGCAACCTATGAAGAAATCTGTGCAGCTATTAAAGAAGCTTCAGAAAACGAGCTTAAGGGTATCCTCGGTTACACCGAAGACGATGTTGTTTCTTCTGACTTCATCACAGATCCCCGCACATCAATTTTTGATGCAAAAGCTGGTATATCACTTAACCCGAACTTTGTTAAGCTGGTATCCTGGTACGACAATGAATGGGGTTACTCCAACAAGCTGATCGACCTTATTTCCTATATGGCATCAGTTGACAACAAATAATAATACGTCTGAACGTCAGACTATGAGAGTATTGAATAAGCGGCCTTGTCTGGCCGCTTGTTTAATATTGGAGATCAAGATGGCACATTGTTAAAAATTTTTCATGCTTTTATTGAAAGTTATGATCCAAAAAGGTAAAATACGCTTATAAATCAATATGCAAAAGGAGTTGATCCAGTATATGAGTATGAAGAATAAGATGTCTGTTTCGGACATGGACGTAAGAGGAAAAAGAGTTATTGTTCGCGTTGACTTCAATGTTCCGCTGGATTCAGAGGGAAACATTACTGATGATAAGAGAATCAGGGGAGCTCTCCCTACTATTCGTTATATAATCGAAAACGGTGGAAAACTTATCCTCGTTTCACATCTTGGAAGGCCCAAAAACGGTCCTGAAGCAAAATATAGCATGAAGCCGGCAGCAAAGCGCCTGGGCGAGCTTCTTGGCAAAGAAGTGATCCTCGCGGCAGACGTTATCGGAGAGGATGCTAAAGCAAAGGCAGCCAACCTTAAGGAAGGCGAGATCCTCATGCTGGAAAACGTTCGTTTCCACAAGGAAGAGGAAAAGAACGATCCCGCATTCGCAAAAGAGCTTTCGACTCTCGCTGACATCTATGTAAACGATGCATTCGGAACTGCCCACAGAGCACATGCTTCTACAGCAGGTCTTGCTGATTATCTGCCGTCATGCTGCGGATTCCTGATCAAGAAAGAACTGGATATAATGGGCAAGGCACTTGACAATCCGGAAAGACCCTTTGTGGCGATTCTGGGCGGAGCAAAAGTTTCCGATAAAATCAGTGTTATAGAGAATCTTCTCGACAAAGTCGACACACTTATAATCGGCGGCGGGATGGCTTATACTTTCATTAAGGCCCAGGGCTATGAAGTAGGCACTTCCATATGCGAGACCGATAAGCTGGATCTGGCGAACAGCCTGCTCGCAAAGGCTAAGGAAAAGGGAGTCAAGCTGCTTCTTCCTGTTGACAACGTCGTGGGCAAGGAATTCAAGCCTGATACCGAAGCAATGACAGTAAAATCTGATTCGATTCCTGATGGATGGATGGGCCTTGATATCGGACCAGAGACCATCAAATTGTTCTCCGAAGCTATAAAAGACGCCAGGACCGTTGTATGGAACGGACCTATGGGCGTATTCGAAATGGAAAGGTTTGCAGTGGGGACCAAGAAGATTGCTGAAGCACTTGCAAATTCAGGCGCAATATCGATCGTGGGTGGCGGTGATTCTGCAGCTGCAGTTGAGCAACTGGGCTTTGCCGATAAGATCACACATATCTCCACCGGCGGAGGCGCTTCACTGGAATTCCTGGAAGGAAAAGAACTCCCGGGTATCGCAGTGCTCAATGAAAAGAAATAGTTTTTGAAAGGACTGAAGAATAAATGTCAAAACGTGTTATAATGGCAGCAGGCAACTGGAAAATGAACAAAACGCCAAAAGAAGCGGTTGAATTCGTCAGCCAGTTGAAAGACATTGCAGCCGGTGCTGAATCAGAGGTCGTTGTAGGTGTACCGTTCGTTTGTATCCCCGGTGTGGTTGAAGCCGCAAAGGGATCGAATATAAAAGTAGCTGCACAGAATGTGCATTGGGAAGCAAGCGGCGCATATACCGGTGAAGTTTCATGCGGAATGCTCAAGGAACTGGGAGTCAATTATGTAATCATAGGACACTCCGAAAGACGTGAGTATTTTGGCGAAACAAATGAAATGATAAATAAGAAGGCAAAGGCGATCCTTGAATCGGGCATGATTCCCATAATCTGCTGCGGTGAGACTCTTACACAGAGAGAACAGGGAGTAACATCCGAGCATGTTCGCTACCAGATAAAAATTGCTCTGCTTGGACTCAGCGCAGAAGAGGTATCAAGAATTGTGATAGCTTATGAACCTATATGGGCCATAGGAACAGGAAAAACCGCCACAAATGAACAGGCTGAGGAAGTTTGTGCAATAATCCGTCAGCTTATTGCCGAACTGTATGGCAGCGATGTTTCCGAAAAAACACGCATACTCTATGGCGGTAGCGTAAACGCAAGCAATGCGAAAGAGCTGTTCGCAATGCCCAACATTGACGGAGGACTTGTCGGAGGAGCCAGCCTGAAGCTGGATGCATTCGGGAAGATCATCAGGCACTACGAATAAGAAGTATTTAGATATGCCCTTGGCATGCGAAGCGTGTCAGGGGCAGTATATCCTTTGCATGAGAAAGGTATGGATAGAATTATGCTAAAAAAGAATGGTTACACACCTGCTGAAGGTCCTGTCCTTCTGGTTGTTATGGATGGCATCGGAATTTCCGGCGTGGCTGAGGGAAATGCAGTAAAAGACGCTTATACCCCTCACCTGGACAAGCTGATGAAGGAAAATCCGAATATTCTGCTCAAGGCTCATGGAACTGCTGTAGGCTTACCCAGCGATGATGACATGGGCAATTCGGAAGTAGGGCACAACGCTATCGGAGCCGGGCAAATCTATTCACAGGGAGCCAAGCTGGTAAATGAAGCAATAAGCTCAGGCGAAATGTTCAAAGGGAAAGGCTGGTGCGAGATCCGCAGCAATTGCATTTCCAAAGGCTCGACTCTCCATTTCATAGGTCTTTTCAGCGACGGCAACGTGCATTCCCATATAGACCATCTTAAGGCAATGATCAGGCAGGCCAAAAAGGAAGGGATCAGGAGAGTAAGAGTCCATATCCTTCTGGACGGCCGCGATGTTGGGGAGACTTCAGCACTTGAATATGTTGTTCCTTTTGAAGGATTTCTGAAGGAGCTCAATGATTCGGACTTCGATGCGAGAATAGCCAGCGGCGGAGGCCGTATGTTCATTACAATGGATCGCTATGAGGCCAACTGGGGCATGGTGGAACGCGGATGGCATACCCATGTGCTTGGTGAAGGGCGTCTTTTTGACTCTGCTGTTGAAGCCATTGAAACCCTCAGAAAAGAGACCAAGGCTATCGACCAGGATCTTCCGGCTTTCGTGATCGGCGAGAACGGAAAGCCCGTCGGGACCATAGAGGATGGCGACAGCGTGATTTTCTTCAATTTCCGCGGCGATCGCGCCATAGAAATCTCAAAAGCTTTTGAAGATCCGGACTTTGCCCATTTTGACAGAAAGAGATGGCCGCAGGTTGCCTATGCAGGCATGCTGGAATATGATGGAGACCTTCATATACCAAAACGATACCTGGTAAATCCGCCTTCTATAAAGAACACTATGAGCGAGCATCTGGTTAAGACAGGCATCAGTATGCTTGCTGTAGCTGAGACACAGAAGTTCGGTCATGTTACTTATTTCTGGAATGGTAATAATTCCGGCAAATTTGATGAAATTCTCGAAACCTTCGTCGAGGTGCCTTCAGATATCGTTCCCTTTGAACAAAGACCATGGATGAAGGCAGCTGAAGTGACCGATAAGGTTATTGAGCTTATGAGCACCGGGAACTACAGATTCGTCAGAATGAATCTGGCAAACGGAGACATGGTCGGACATACCGGAAACTACCAGGCTGCAAAGATAGCTGTCGAAACAGTCGATCTTTGCCTGGGAAGGCTCATTCCTGTCATAAAGAAAATGGGCGGCGTGCTTATCATCACAGCAGACCACGGGAATGCAGACGAAATGTATGAAACAGACAAAAACGGAAAAGCTAAAGTGGACAGCGATGGGAAGATAAAAGCCAAAACCAGCCACACCCTCAGCAAGGTTCCGTTTATAATTTATGACCCTGCCAATGCCGGGAAATATCGTCTGAAGGATGGAAATTTCGGACTTTCCAATATTGCAGCAACAGTTGTGAACCTGCTGGGATACGAGGCTCCGGAAATGTGGAACGAATCAATGGTCGAATTTCTTTAATGTTGCTTTTTAAATAAGTATAGGTTATTATTGAGGCAGGGGCGAAATGTCCCTGCTTTTTAATTTTAGTTAAGGAGTAATAAAAAGAGCACTACATGCGCATATTATGCATCGATTATGGTGATGCCAGAATCGGAGTTGCAATTAGCGATCCTATGGGATTAATTGCTCAGATGCTGGAGACAATAAAATGGAAGAGTGATATCAATAAGCCGGTACAAAGAATCGCCGAGCTGGTTGCTCTTTACAACTGCGAAGCTGTTGTAGTAGGCGTACCGCGGAACATGAACGGAACGACAGGCCAGAGAGAGCTTAAGACCAGGAGTTTTATCGAACTGCTTGAAGGCAAACTTCCCGGAGTCCGTATTATTCCGTGGGATGAAAGACTTACAACTGTAATGGCGCAACGGACCATGCATGATATGGGTATTGCGGCTAAGAATCAAAAAGGCAGGATAGATCAGATGGCTGCTGCCTTTATTTTGCAGGGGTATCTGGATTACATAAAAATAAAAGCCCCTGAACCAGATTGAAAGGAGAATACCATGGATTACGAAAACGAAATCATTGAATTGACAGGTGAAAACGGAGACTCTATCAAGTGTGAATACCTTGACACCGTATTGGTCGACGACACTGAATATGTTGTTCTTCTGCCTTTGGATGAGGAATCGGAAGGCTGCCATTCCTGCGATTGTGATGATGATGAATGCGGTGCTGAAGTCATCATTATGAAAATCGAGAAGAGTGGCGATGAAGAATATCTTGTTCCTGTAGAAGATGATGACGAGCTTGAAAGAGCTTTTGAAGCATTTCAGGATCAAATTGATGAAGACGAAGACGAAGATGATGACATCTGATTAACAGACTGTCTTTTCGGAATCAATAATGCCGGCCCGCCTGCAGACCTGCTGCTTAAGTTGCAGGCGGGTTCTTTATAATGAAAATGAGGTGAATACCTGGTTATGCAAAAGAAAAAAGTTCTCTTGTCGCTGTTGATCGGAGTGCTTGTATTTTTTTCTGCCTGCGGGAGCAATTCAAATGTCCCGGTCGATGTCATTACTGAAACCCCTCCTGTAAGCACCGGGAACACATCTGATACGGTCGTACCAACCACTGAACCCACTCCTGCCGAGTCTGCACCGACAGAAGAAGCTGTATTCAATCCGGAGTTCAAAATACCTGACCCATCGATCAGACCTGTTGCTGTCATGATAGACAATCAGGGGGACAGAGTGCTTCCCCAGGGCGGTATAGGTCAGGCCCAAATCATATATGAGATAATCGTTGAGTATAATATCACACGCTATATGGCTCTCTTTTGGGATACATTGCCCGGGATGGTAGGGCCAGTCAGAAGTTCAAGACATTATTTTCTTGATTATGTCATGGAGCATGATGCCATATATACCCACGCCGGAGGCAGTACATACGCCTATAAGGATATCCCGAAGCTTAAGATCCAGAATATAGACTATCAGATCCACGGCTCTGCTTTTTGGGATCTTACCGCTGATCCGAGGAACTGGCAGGATACATATACTTCGAGAGTAAAAATAGAAGATTTCATCGCTAAAAAGAAATACAGAACCGAGCCTCAAAAATCATTCCCATTCACATATCACGACAAGTTTACCGTATCAGAGAACGGAGATAAAGCCGAAGATATCAGCATAATATTCGATACGTCCAAAGGCAGCAGCAGCTGCGGATTCATATATGATCCCGAAACGGGACATTATGCCCGGACCAGAATGGGGAAACCGCATATAGACCGGAATACCGAAACCCAGGTAACTGCTGTTAACATAATCGTTCTTGAAATGAAAGCGCCTGTTATAGAAAACGATCCTTACGGTTGCAGAGATCTTAAGAATATCGGATCGGGGAAAGGCTATTTTATAACCGGTGGCAAGTCGGTACCTGTAAAATGGTCCAAAACAGCCCGGGATGCACAAACCCAGATCTCTGCCGAAGATGGGAAGCCGATCGTTCTGAACCGCGGACAAACCTGGATTGAGATCGTCAGAAAACTCGATTATGTCTCAATAAAGTAGAAGCATCTTTGTCATTCTGAGTAAAACGAAGTGAAAATAGCATAGCATGTTATTAGGAAGGATCTATTTAAGATCCTTCACTTCGTTCAGGATGAAATGACGGGGTCACTCATTGATACCCCGTCATTTTAATTTTATTTTACTTATTTTATTTCAATATGTATAATATCAAAGGTAAGATTTCTGCCTTCAAAGGAGCATGTATTATGGAAAGAATCGTAGGAACGGTATCCAGGGGGCTTCGTGCGCCAATAATAAAGTCGGGAGACTGTTTGGAACAGATCGTTACCGATACCTTGCTGAAAGCGTCAGTACAGGAAAACTTCCAGATCAGGGACAGGGATATAGTGGCGGTGACTGAATCGGTCGTTGCCCGTGCACAGGGAAACTATGCGAGCACCGACGCAATAGCCAGGGATATCTGTAATAAATTCGGGAACGACACCATAGGCGTCATATTTCCAATATTGAGCCGCAATCGTTTTTCTGTCTGCCTTCGTGGAATTGCGAAAGGGGCACGTTCAGGCAAGATTGTTCTGATGCTGAGCTATCCTTCTGATGAAGTAGGCAATCATCTTATAGATATTGATCTTTTGGATGAGAAAGGTATCAATCCCTGGACCGATGTTTTGGACGAAAAACAGTACAGGGATTTGTTCGGATATTACAGGCATCCTTTTACAGGAGTCGATTATGTCGATTATTATAAATCCCTGGTCAAGGAATGCGGATGTGAGTGCGAGGTCATCTTTTCCAATAATCCCAGAAGCATTCTGGACTACACGAAAAGCGTACTTGCATGTGACATACATTCCAGAAAAAGAACAAGGAGGATACTGAAGGAAAGCGGAGCGCATAAAGTGTACGGCCTTGACGACATCCTTACAAAACCTGTTGATGGCAGCGGATATAATGAAACATACGGTCTTCTGGGCTCCAATATGGCAACAGAGGACAGTGTCAAGTTATTTCCAAGGGATTGCCAGCAATTAGTTGAGAATATCCAGAAGATGATCAGGGACAGGACAGGGAAAACCGTTGAGGTTATGATATATGGCGACGGCGCTTTCAAGGATCCGGTAGGGAAAATATGGGAGCTGGCTGACCCTGTTGTTTCTCCAGGCTATACAAGCGGTCTTGAAGGCACACCCAACGAAGTCAAGCTTAAATATCTGGCTGACAATAATTTTGCTGATTTGCACGGAGATGAACTTAAAAAGGCCATAACAGGTTTTATACAGAACAAAAGCAAAAATCTCGTCGGACAAATGGAATCACAGGGGACAACCCCAAGGAGACTGACCGATTTGATCGGCTCATTGTGTGATCTGACATCGGGAAGCGGAGACAAAGGAACGCCGATAATATATATACAAGGATATTTTGATAATTATTCACAGGATGAATAAAGGGAACGAAAGTAAAAAGTCATTCTGAGAAGCACAGCCATGTAGGATCTGTTCGCTTCATCCAGAATGACTTTTATATAATACAAAAGTACATCATTAAAACCTGTCTCTCAGGATATCCAGTATAAGCGCGCCAAAAAACAGTATGACCCAGAACCTGAATGAATAGAGAACCAACCACTCAATCAGCCTGACCTGTCCGTCGAGGAAAGACGGATCGTACATAAATATTATGGACAATATGAGTGCTGCCAGCAGAAAAATAAAAAAGACAACTCTTGCTATGCCTAAAAGGATCCTGCTTCCCTTGTTCAGGCCTGAAAACTTTTTATATGCATTGTCAATGAAGGCACGAAACCTGTTGATGTAGTTGTTTCCGTCCATGGTTGACCCCCAATAAATAAAATCAACATTATACTATAATAAGGTAACATAGGGGCAAATCAATTACAATGTATAAATGTTGGCAAAGCTTTGGCATAAGCCTTATATATAACCTTTTCTTGACTTTTACTATAATAATGGTTACAATTGCCCTATAAGTCATGTAAATTTATCCAGTTATTTTAATTCAGACCTTTCAGGTCAAATCGGAGGGATTTTATGTATTGTCCAAATTGCAACAAGACTTATACAGATGAGTTTGCTTTCTGTGAAAATTGCGGAACAAAGCTGGAAAAAGAGCAAGTTGCAGAACAGGTACAACAACCTGCAGATCCGATACCTGAGACTCCACAGGTTGCTCCTACACCCATTGCTCCGCCACCGCCAGCTTCTTCTCAAGCTACATATCAGAGTACAATGACACCTCCTCCAGTCGCACAGAGCAATCAGGCACCTGTTGCAGAAGAGAATGACAAACTCAGTAAAACGGTATCTTTTGGAACATGGATGGGTATCCATTTTCTGAACATCGTTCCGTTTATTTTCGGTGTGATTTATACATTTGCGATACTGTTCAGCACCCCTGTCGCACTGCAGAAGGCAGATCCTGTCACACTTGGATTTTTGGCCTTTACCGTATTTTATGTGATCCTTCTGCTGGTATGGGCTATCGGCAAGCCGAAAGCGAGGTCGCTCAAGAATTATGCCAAAGCTACGCTTCTGATGACCCTGATAGTCATCGTACTGGTAATTATCATGGTATTTGTAGTAAGAGACAGGATCAATGAAGTGATCGATCAATTGCGTAATTTTGAAGTACCGTTTGATTATTGATCACCTGTTCAATAACTGAATTTTGTGGGGGACGCCTTAAAGAAATTTTAAGGCGTCCCTTTCTGCGGAAACAGAACCGGAGGGATGGTCCCACCGGTTTGATAGGAGGAAGGCAGCATGAAATTTGGCAAAAGCAACTGGCGTACTTTTGATGAGGGTCTGTGCAAGGAATGGGTCGTTACCAATGGATTGGGCGGATATGCTGGAAGTTCGGTAATCGGGGCGAACAGCAGAAAAAATCAGGGACTTTTGATTGCCAGCCTGCATCCTCCCGTGAAACGTGCCCTTATTCTTTCACAAATACAGGAAGAGATAGTTATCGGTAAAAAAAGTATCCCTATATATGCAAGCCGGCAGCCCGGATGGACCGTCGATGGTCATCTGCATCTACAGAGATTCATTTACGAAGAATTGCCTGAGTATTACTATCAGGTGGAGGACATCCTGATAAGTAAGCATATCGCACTCGAATATGGCAAAAATACATCGGCAATCGGCTATGAAATACGCAATGGCCACCGGGAATGCCGATTTAAACTAACGCCCCTTTTTAACTACAGAGATCATAGCGAGGTCAGTGAGAGAGCTGATCTTAAATTTGACTGCTGTCAGGAAGGAGACTCACTGCGGTTGGTTCCCCATAAAAACCGGGACGTTGTCATAAAGCTCTTTACCAGTCATGGCAAATTTATCATGCGTGATGATATTTACGAGCGGGACATGGAATATGTTAAAGAGATAGAAACAGGTTCCAGCGCAATAGATAACCATTTTAAACCTTACGATATCGTGATTGATGTTAAACCCTTTGAAACGATCGATATTTCTGTTGTTTGTACGATAGAAGAGGAGAAGCCTCGTCCGGCTTTTGAAATTATAAGGTCATACCGACAGAGGATCGGTCAGCTGGTCGAAAAATCGGGCCTGGATGATCCACTGGCAAAAAGCCTTGTCAGGGCTGCAGACCAGTTCATTGCTTATCGTAAGTCTACAGGTCTAAAAACCATACTGGCAGGTTTCCCCTGGTTTGCTGACTGGGGAAGGGATACCATGATCGCTTTGACGGGACTGACCTTGTGTACAAAGCAATTTGACGCTTGCGCAGAAATTCTCAGAACATTTGCGTACTATGTAAAAAAGGGCCTTGTACCCAACATGTTTCCCGATGAGGGATGGGATCCTATATATAACACGGTGGATGCTTCTTTGTGGTACTTTTATGCTGTGGACCGTTATCTTAAGTACACCGGCAAAGATGATAATTATGAGTTCATACGAAAAGATATCTATCCCCGCCTTAAAGAAATAATCCAATTCTACAGGGATGGGACAGACTTTTCCATATATATGGATAATGACGGATTGATCCATGCAGGCTCAGGGCTTGATCAGGTGACGTGGATGGATGTAAGGGTCGGAGACTGGGTAGTGACACCAAGACATGGAAAGCCCGTCGAGATAAATGCACTTTGGTATAATGCCCTCAGGATAATGGAGTATTTGGCTCAAAAGTTTGGTGAAGACGGAAAGCCCTATTCCGAGCTTTCTGAAAAAGTAAAATATTCTTTCAATCAAAAGTTTTGGAATCCTGAACTCAATTGTTTATATGACGTTGTGGACAGCAACGATGACAAAATAAGACCAAACCAGATATATGCGGTTTCACTGCCCTATCCTCTTTTGGACAGAGAGAAGGAAAAAGCTGTAGTCCAGACTGTTTTCACTCATCTTTACGCCACCTACGGATTGAGAAGCCTTTCACCATATGACAAAGAATATAAGGGCATCTATAAAGGCAGACTAATAGACAGAGATGGGGCTTATCATCAGGGCACAGCCTGGGCTTTTCTGCTGGGTGCATTCATAACGGCATATACCAGAGTGCATGATTACAGTGAGGAGAGTATATTGATCGCAAGACGCCTGCTGGAGCCTATTGAAGATCATCTATATGACGGATGTGTCGGAACGATCTCTGAAATATTTGACGGTGATGAGCCTGTTATTCCAAGAGGTTGTTATGCACAGGCCTGGAGTGTCGGTGAAATTCTGAGGGCCTATGTTGAGGATATAATCAACCAAGGGCAGATGTTCAGATAAATGAGGTGTTCACATTAAGTTTGTATAGTAAACACAAATCATGATGTATAAAAATACAGAATATTGAACGATTGAACGAATCTTATGATTGTTTTTGATTTTTATGGACAAGTTTATTTTCCTGTGTTAATATATTTGGAAATGAAAGAAAGGGAAAAAATATGGCTTGTTATGTGGGAGAAAAATTGAAAATCTTTTCTTCAGCGACGGTGAATACCTCGCAGATGGCTCTTTTCTCTTTCATTGAATTGCAAAAATCGGGTATAGTTATTAAATAGTAAGACAGCGCTCTTACTATTTTTTTTATAAAAATTTAAACCTTCAGGATAATGAAAGGCGGAGGGAAAATGAGACTTGCCTCTAAAGATCTGCTTGGTCTGGCAGATATCGAAGCTGATGAAATAACCCTTATTCTTGACACCGCCAGGGATATGAAGAGGATCGTCACCGGTTCCATGAAAAGGGTGAATTATCTGCAGGGGAAATCGGTAGTCAGCCTGTTTTATGAAAACAGCACACGCACCAGGGTTTCATTCGAACTGGCTGCCAAATACATGGGCGCTCATGCAGTGAATGTCTCGGTATCAACGAGCAGCGTGGCGAAGGGTGAGACCCTGATCGATACAGGAAAAACTCTTGAGGCGATGGGGACCGATATCATCGTTATACGACACAGTCAGGCAGGAGCTCCCCATTTGCTGGCGAAAAACGTAAGATCAGCAATCATCAATGCCGGCGACGGGATGCACGAGCACCCGACACAGGCGCTCCTTGACATGATGACCATGAGAGAGGCTTTCGGGACACTTAAAGGACTTAAGGTGGCTATCATTGGTGACATTTCGCACAGCAGGGTAGCCAGAAGCAATATAATCGGGCTCTTAAAGATGGGATCTCAGGTAAATCTCTATGCGCCTTCCACACTGATGCCCATAGGAATAGATCAAATGGGGGCAAAGATCTGCCCGACCATAGAAGATGCGGTCGAAAACTGCGATGTGATAATGGGACTGAGAGTCCAGCTTGAGAGGCAGAAAAAAGCATTGTTTCCTTCCACCTCAGAGTACTCGAGATTCTTTGGACTAAACCCTGATAATATAAAGAGAGCAAAGAAGGATGTTCTGTTCATGCACCCGGGACCGGTCAACAGAGGTATCGAAATGACATCATCTTTGATAGATGCCGATAAATCGGTTATAAATATGCAGGTGACCAACGGAGTAGCGGTAAGAATGGCATTGCTGTACTTGCTGACAGGGAGGGAAGAGGCATGAGGACCCTTATAAAAAACGCGAAGGTTTTGATTGGCAATAAAACTGAAGCAGGTATCGATCTGCTTATCGAAAACGGACTTCTGGCTTCGATGGGAAAAAACATCGTAACTGAGGCCGATGAGATGATTGACGCAACTAATCATTATGTGCTTCCCGGACTGGTGGATGCCCACTGTCATCTCAGAGACCCGGGATACGAATATAAAGAGGATATTGAATCGGGAACCAGAAGCGCAGCAAAAGGCGGGTTCACTTCGATCGCCTGCATGCCCAACACCAATCCGCCCACAGATAATGCCGCAGTAGTTCGATATATAAAAGAAAAAGCCTGTCAAAAGGGCGTTGTCAATGTCTATCCGATAGGAGCCATAACAAAAGGACTCGAAGGGAACGAACTTTCCGAGATGGGTACCATGAAGGAAGCAGGCATCGTGGCTGTCTCTGATGACGGCAGGCCTGTGATGAACAGTGATGTTATGAAAAAGGCTCTGATTTACGCAGGCCAGTTCGGACTTACGGTGATATCTCATTGCGAGGATATAAACCTTGCTGACGGCGGCAGCATGAACGAAGGCGTCATATCGGCCATAATGGGCCTGAGGGGCATACCTTCGGTTTCCGAGGATGTAATGGTTTCACGGGAGATCATATTGTCGGAGTATACCAAAGTTCCTGTCCACATAGCCCATGTATCCACCAAAACCTCGGTGGAGCTCATCCGGCAGGCAAAAAGACGGGGAGTAAAGGTCACTGCCGAAACCTGCCCCCACTATTTCACACTGACAGAAAAAGCTTGCCTTGGTTATGATACCAATGCCAAAATGAATCCTCCTTTAAGGACCGAAGAGGATCTCAGAGCAGTGATCGAAGGGCTGAAGGATGGGACCATAGATATTATCGCCACTGACCACGCACCGCACCATATAGATGAAAAAAACGTTGAATTTGAAAAAGCAGCCAACGGTATCGTAGGGTTTGAAACAGCGCTGGCTTTGGGATACTCATATCTGGTGGAACAGGGGCATCTGACTCTTTCCGGATTGATACGTAAAATGACCGTTAATCCTGCGAGAATGCTCAAGATAGACAAAGGCACGCTGGAATGCGGAAAGGCTGCCGATCTGATAATCGTTGATTTCGACAATGAATATAAAATAGATGTTTCAAAATTTGCTTCCAAAAGCAAGAACTCGCCTTTTGATGGCTTTATGGTAAAAGGCAGGGTTATGACAACCATGGTCAACGGTAAGATTGTATACCAGTATCAAAGGTAAAAACCTTAAAGCGGAATGATATGTGTCATTCTGAGGAGCAAAGCGACGAAGAATCTTATATTGGCAAATATCTGCAGCCACACCGCTTAAAACAACGTTATCTGCAAGGAGGAAACTATGAACTTCTCTGACAGGCTTGCTGAGCAAATCAGGCTAAAGAACAACCCGACTGTTATGGGACTTGATCCCAGGCTGGAGTATATACCAGCGTCCATAAAGGAAAAGCACTTTTCCGGGAATACCGATCCACTCAAAGCGGCGGCTGACAGTATCCTGGAATTCAACAAAAAGCTTATTGATGCAACTTATGATATTATCCCGGCGGTCAAGCCCCAGCTGGCATACTACGAAATGTACGGACCGGAAGGTCTCAGGGCTTTATATGAAACAATATTGTATGCCAGAGAAAAAGGCCTTCTGGTGATATCCGACGGCAAAAGAAACGATATAGGGAGCACAGCCGAAGCATATGCTGCCGCCTATCTGGGTAAAACAGACGCAGGCGGGAAACCGGTCGAAGCATTTGGGGCAGATGCCCTCACAGTAAATGCCTATCTGGGAATAGACGGAATAAAACCGTTTACAGACCTGTGCGAAAATAACGGAAAGGGCATCTTCGTACTTGTAAAAACCTCAAACCCTTCCTCAGGGCAGCTTCAGGATCTGATACTCGCCGACGGACGAACCATATACGAGGCTATGGCCGATCTGGTGGAGCAATGGGGATCGACTTCGATGGGGCAGTGCGGATATTCCTCAGTGGGCGCCGTCGTAGGCGCTACATATCCAAAGCAGCTTATGGAACTGAGAAAGAGAATGCCGAATGCATGGATCCTGGTTCCCGGCTACGGAGCTCAGGGAGGAACAGCGGCCGATGTTGCAAAAGCATTTGATAAAAACGGTCTCGGAGCTGTGATAAATGCTTCAAGAAGCCTGATGTGCGCATGGAAGCTTGAAGCCTGGAAAGCCGCATATTCTCATGAAGAATTCGAAAAAGCTGCCAGAGCCGAGGCGCAGCGTATGAGAGATGATATAAACAAGGAAAGGGAGAACATATGAAAGCTATTCTGGCGTTGGAAGACGGAACACAATTCGTGGGAGAATCCTTTGGTGCAGCCGGTACGTGCATTGGTGAGACGGTGTTCAGCACCGGAATGACCGGATATGAGGAAGCGCTGACAGATCCTTCTTTTGCAGGCCATATCGTGGTGATGACATATCCTCTGGTCGGAAACTACGGAATAAACGGTGAGGACATAGAATCGGACAGGATACATCTGAAGGGTCTGGTCATAAGGGAGCTGTCAGATAAACCAAGCAACTTCAGGGCAAAAGAAACATTGCATGACTATCTGGCCCGCAATAACATAGTAGGGATCAAAGGGATCGATACCCGCGCATTGACCCGCATCTTAAGGGAAAAGGGAACCATGAACGGAGTTATATCGACTGATCCCGACTTTAAAATCGAGGATTGGATGGAAAAATTGAAAGGATATAAATTCGAAAATCCAGTCGAAACGGTTACCACAAAGGAAGTCCTCCATTATGAAGGAACAGGAAAGAGGATAGCAGTCATCGACTACGGAGTGAAGAAAAACATAATTAGGTGTCTGCAAAAGCGCTGCTGTGAGGTGTATGTTTTTCCGGCGACCTCAACTGCAAATGAAATAATGGCAGTCGATCCCGATGGCATTTTGCTGTCCAGCGGCCCGGGCAATCCGATGGATTGCGGGTTCCAGACAGAGGTCATAAAAGAGCTCCTGGGCAGGAAGCCCATATTCGGCATATGCCTGGGGCATCTGCTTGCTGCGGTCGCTAACGGAGCGGAGACATATAAGCTCAAATATGGGCACAGGGGAGGCAATCATCCGGTAAAGGATCTGGAAACCAATCGTACCTATGTGACCTCTCAGGGCCATGGTTACGTTGTGCTGGCTGAAAGCCTCAAACCAGAAAAAGCCGTTGTGAGCCATATAAATGTAAATGATGGGACCGTCGAAGGGATCAGATATCTGGATTCGCCTACTTTTACGGTCCAGTTCCACCCTGAGGGGGCTTCCGGACCCAATGACACCGAATTTCTCTTTGATATGTTCATATCAATGTGTTAATCTGAATAATATGAATGTTTTGCATTATTGCAATGCAGCGTTATTATGGAGAAGTGAACGGGAGTCATAAAAGATTCTTTGCTTCGCCCAGAATGACAGAGTTAAGGCGACGGGAGGTCGCTTGGACAGAAAGAGTCTACTTAATCAGGAGGTTTAAATAGAGTATGCCGAGAAGACAAGACGTAAAGCGGGTATTGGTAATAGGATCAGGTCCCATAATCATAGGGCAGGCAGCTGAATTTGACTATGCCGGGACTCAGGCTTGCCGGGCTTTAAAAGAAGAAGGTATAGAAACCATACTTGTCAACAGCAATCCGGCCACCATCATGACTGACACTGAAATAGCGGATAAAGTATATATTGAGCCGCTGAATGTTGATGTCCTGAAAAAAGTGATCATAAAAGAAAGACCGGACAGCATTCTTCCAACTCTCGGAGGGCAGACAGGGCTGAACCTTGCCACCGAGCTGGCTGAATCGGGATTTCTGGATGAGATGGGAGTAAAGCTTCTCGGAACTTCGGTGGAAGCGATCCGCATGGCCGAGGACAGGCAAGCCTTCAAGGATACGATGGAATCCATAGGCGAGCCATGCATACCGAGCAAGGTAGTAAATACCATTGAAGATGCTGTTGCATTTGCAAACGAGATCGGATACCCGGTGGTGGTAAGACCTGCTTTTACCCTGGGCGGTACCGGAGGCGGCATCGCGTATGATGATGATCAGCTTATGGAGATAGGTTCGAACGGTCTGCGCCTGAGCCGTGTCCATCAGGTCCTGATAGAAAAATGTATCTCAGGGTGGAAAGAGATCGAATTCGAGGTCATGGGCGATGCCAAGGGAAATGTGATCACCATATGCAGCATGGAGAACGTAGATCCGGTAGGAGTCCACACCGGAGACAGCATCGTTGTTGCGCCGACTCAGACTCTTAGTGATAAAGAATACCAGATGTTAAGGTCTGCCGCGCTGAATATTATATCCGCTCTCGGCATACAGGGCGGCTGCAACTGCCAGTTTGCCCTTCACCCGGAAAGCTTCGAGTATGCGGTGATCGAGGTCAATCCCCGCGTAAGCCGCTCTTCGGCATTGGCTTCCAAAGCTACAGGATATCCCATAGCAAAGGTGGCAACAAAGGTCGCCATAGGCTATGGTCTGGACGAGATAATCAATGCTGTTACTGGTAAGACCTATGCATGTTCTGAGCCTGCCATCGACTATGTGGTGGTGAAGATTCCCAAGTGGCCTTTCGATAAATTCGTAACAGCAAGACGTACTCTGGGAACGCAAATGAAGGCTACCGGAGAAGTCATGTCCATAGGGAATACCTTTGAAAGCGCGCTCATGAAAGCCCTGAGGTCGCTGGAGCTGGGCATAAAAACCCTGGAAACACCTATGTGCAAGGACATGGATGACGAAAATCTAAGGGAACAGCTGAACAGCATTGACGACAACCGGCTGCTTGTCATAGCCGAAGCCATAAGAAGAGGCTTTTCAGTAGAAGAAATATACAATATCACAAAAATAGACAAATGGTTCTTATACGGTTTCAAGAAGATAGTGGATATGGAAGAGCATCTCAAGACTCTTACCATGGAAACCATCGACAAGGATACGCTGCTTAAGGCAAAGAAGATGGGCTTTTTGGATGAGGTCAT
>DULR01000055.1 GCA_012840245.1 Clostridiaceae bacterium | reverse complement strand
TGAGCAGCTCCTTGGGGTGCTCTATTTATCATGCAATTATCAAGGTTCAATTTTTTCTGAAATACACTTCTGCAGTCCATTCAAAATAATTCATTTTAGGGCTTGACTTTTAATAGTTAGTCTTTCTTTAAACGTGTGATCTGGCGGGTAGAAAGACCTAATAGCTCTGCGGCTTGTTGCCTTGTGATAGACTTGTCAATGAAACTGTTGATAACCTTAAAGGTTTTCAATTGTTTTTGAGTCAATGTTATTAATCCTTCTTTCATGTTTTTTAGTTTAATACAAAGTGACATTTTCTCAAGTGAATCTTAAGGTGACATTATCACAAGTGAATAACACTCACGGAGAGAGTGGATTGAAATATCAACGGTGTTCGACAGGATGAAGACTCAGAAACGTCTCTCTCCTCACGGAGAGAGTGGATTGAAAATCATGTGGTTCTGACAATAGCACCTGGGTGCCGGGTCTCTCTCCTAACGGAGAGAATAGATCAAAACATAATCCGAGGAGATGTGGGTATTGTATTCAGGATCTCTACACTTATTTTAGACATCGGTTTTTTATTTTATTGAAATATACTTAATAGTATGATTATATTAAGAATGATAGTATTTCCACATACAGGGAAATGATTAAAATGTTTTTTAGTCGTATGTTTAATCCGAACATATCTCTTTTATCATGGAGAGATTAGTTTGAAACATCTAATTTTATAGCAGAAAACAGTCTTAAATTCTTGTAGTGTACTCCTTTAGGATTTTGCGATAAAAGGAGTGAAATAAATGAGTAAAAAGAACGTTGCATTCTTTATTCTATCAGGAATAATACTGGTTGTTACAGCAGCGGTTTTGATTGCCAATGTTATCACAAATCCGGGTCTGGAAAAGGTCCAGAAGCCCGACGGGACACAAACCTCCGCATCAGTTCCGGCCACTCCTTCCACTCCGGAAACCCCAAAAGAAACTGATTCGGACATTCAAACTCCGCCGGCAACAGCCGATGGCGATGAAGCCAGGGACCCGATCCCATCTGATATCTATATCAATAACAGCATAGATCACGATGCTCATGAGGATGAATATGATTCCTGCGATTTTCTGAAGCTCGATGAAATGAAGGTAGCAGGTGCTGACAACATAAATGTTGTAAATGATCTTGGCAGGGATATCGATGAGATTTTTGAGAGAATGGGAGAGCCTGAACACCAGGAAGTGTTTTATGGTTCAGATGCATATATTTACAGCGATATAACGTATATAACACAATTGGGAGACAGGAAGGTAATAAAAATATTCGTCAGGGACCCATACAGATTTGGGGATTTTAAAATAGGCGATTCTGTCAAAACAGCTGAAAGAATATTCGGACAGCCGTGCTCAAAAACCTACAGCGAGGAAGATGATCTCTGGCTTATGGTATATAAAGTCGAATTCAGTTCGGAGAGATATCTGGTAGGTTTTTATGCCGAGTCGGAAGATGGAGTGGTCGTTGCCATAGGTGTTGAAAAAATAGTGGTCTGAAAGGCTATAAAAATGCACCAGAAAATTGTCCCAATTATCATAAATATTATTGCATACCTACCTAGACTTTTGATTTTTCAAGTGCTACAATAATGTTAAAATAATAACAAATTATTTCTGAATCAGATTAGATGAGAAATGGAGTGAGCTTGAATGGCAAGAGTTTATAATTTTTCGGCCGGTCCGGGGACGCTGCCCGAAGAGGTTTTGAGGCAAGCGGCAGAGGAGATGCTGGATTACAAAGGTTCCGGTATGTCCGTTATGGAAATGAGTCACAGATCCTCATGGTATGAAAATATTCAGAAAAAGGCTGAGAGCGACCTTCGCGAGATCATGAACATTCCGGATAACTACAAAGTGCTTTTCCTGCAGGGAGGAGCCCATCTTCAGTTTTCCATGATCCCTTTGAACCTGAAGAAAAACGGAAAAGCCGATTATCTGGTTACAGGCAATTGGGCCAAGAAGGCTTGCCAGGAAGCTAAGAAATATCTGACTGCAAACGTTGTTGCTTCTTCCGATGACAAGCAATTTGCCTATGTTCCGAAGATAAGCAGGGAAAGCCTGAGCGGTGATGCCGATTACCTGCACATAACCACAAACAATACGGTTTATGGAACCAGGATAAGGGACAAGGACATAGTTTGCCTTGATAACGTGCCTCTGGTTGCCGATATGTCATCAAACATTCTTTCTGAGGTATATGACGTATCCAAGTTCGGACTTATTTATGCCGGTGCTCAGAAAAACATGGGTCCTGCCGGGGTGACCATAGTCATAATTCGTGAGGACCTGATAAGAGAAGTTGATCCGCAGATCCCGACCATGCTCCAGTACAAGATCCATGCCGACAACAGCTCATTGTACAATACACCTCCCTGCTACTCCATTTATATATGCGGATTGGTTTTCGAATGGATCAAGAAGAAAGGCGGAGTTGCAGCTATCCAGAAGATCAATGAGGAAAAGGCACAGCTCCTTTATGACTGCATAGACAATTCAAATCTGTTTAAAGGAACAGTAGAGAAATATGACCGGTCTATCATGAATGTGAACTTCGTGACCGGCAGCGAAGAGCTTGACAAGAAATTCATAAAAGAAGCCGCTGAAAGAGGAATAGCCAATATCAAAGGCTACAGAACAGTAGGCGGAATGAGAGCAAGTATTTATAACGCAATGCCGGTTGAAGGCGTCAAAGCTCTTGTTGAATTCATGAAGGAATTCGAAGCTAAGAACTCATAAGGCTTTTGCCTGAGAAAATAATGCTCGTTACATGTTCTTCTTCCATAATTCATCAGGAAAACAGCTGTCATTTGGACAGCTGTTTTTTTATGGGCTGATGAACTGACTGTATGATATAATTTATGTACTCAGAAATTTAGCAGATAGTGGAGGAATCGTGATCTATGCCCGACATGCTTGTCAAGCTTTATGAGCTTCCAGATAACAGAGAGCTTCTTAAGGAGCTGGAAGTAAAAGGGATCCGTATCATCAGGGCTATGGCGCCCAACAAACACAAGGTTCTTGAATTTGCACGCAGAAATTTCGGAGAGCACTGGGCCAGCGAATGCGACGTAGCCTTCAGGAATAACCCCATAAGCTGCTTTATAGCGGTAAACAGCGATAAGGAGATCGTGGGCTTTGCGTGCTATGAAGCAACCTGCAAAGCTTTCTTTGGTCCTACCGGAGTTCTTGAAAGCCACAGAGGTCTTAAAATAGGGAAAGCCCTGCTGATTTCGGCTTTGCAGGGCTTGAGGGAAATGGGATATGCCTATGGTATCATAGGCGGACCGGAAGATGCTGTGGGTTTCTATGCCAAAAGTGTCAATGCGACGATAATTCCCGATTCGGTACCTGGTATATATAGGGATATGATTTAAACTAGTACAGATCAGAAAGTTCGATCTTTACTTTATCGGCGGGAGAGAGGCTGAGCTCTGCTCCTGATTCTTTTCCTGCCTCTGTTTTATCTATTCTTTTCACAGGAAGTTCGACAGTAAAGGTTGAGCCTTTTCCCGGACTGCTTTTTACGCTTATTGATCCATCGTGCATCCTTACGATGCAATCTGCCAGATAAAGGCCGAGACCTCCGCCTTCATGGTTCCTTGACAAGGCTTTTTCCACCTGGACGAACCTTTTGAAAATATCGTCCTGTTGATCGGCCGGGATCCCTATTCCGGAGTCCTTTATGCTTATGTAAACCTTATCGGTTTTAATTCTTAAGGATACACCGATGCGCCCTCCGTCAGGAGTGAATTTTATGGCATTTGAAATCAGATTCAGTAAGGCGCGGGACAGCTTGTCCGCATCGATCGCGGTTATTACCTCCCTGACGGTCGATCTGAACCTGACCGAAATCCCTTTCTTGGCTGCGTACTGTTTTGAGCTCTCAGTGATCTCCTTTACAATTCTGACGATATCATGGTTGGCAATCAATAGGCAGAATCTGCCCGAATCTATCATGGAAACATCGATCAGATTGTTGACCACCCTGAGAAGCCTGTAGCAATTCTGCTTCATTATGTTATTGTACGCCTTGAATTTGTTGCGGTTATAAAGCAGAAACAGGTCGTCACCCATCATTTCAAACAGCTGGATGGAACCAAGTACAACGTTTATAGGTGTTCTGAGCTCATGGGCGATATTATTGAGGATTATTTCATCATACGGGCCGAATTCTCGCAGAGTGGCTGGCAGATTGCTTTCTTCCGGGGACTGTTTGAGCGTATACTCAGATGCTATACACCTGTTTGCATCAAAATCGTACAAAACGTTTGCATTTTTCATAGCTCTTACCCCCTTTTATATAACAAGATCCTTATATCTCTGTCCGAATACTTTCAATATGTCTTCTGTCAAACGGAGAATTTTTCCGCCCGGCTTCAGTGCTGTTCAAGCAGGTTTGCCCGAGTGAAAACAGATCATCTTATATGTATTTATCCAGGCAGCGGCAAATTGTACCAAAGAATATGAAAAAGCGCATGAAAAGCTGATATTAAGGAGGAAATACTGGGAAATATGTTTCCTTTTTATTTTCCGGTTATAAATTATCCTTCCATTTGGCGAATATTTGGGTTATTATTATGATAGCGTATACATTTGCTATGGATATAAAACTATTTGCCAAAACAGGAGTGATTGTTATGATATATCCCAAAAGTGGCGCTAATGGCAGAATTGCGAACTCAAAGGAAGTTGCTGCTTTGGCGAAGGTGTCGCAGGCAACTGTTTCAAGGGTTTTCAGCGGACAGGCAAAAATAAAGGAGAGTACAAGGCTGCGTGTTTTGCAGGCGGCAGAAGCTCTCGGATACCGACCCAACGCAATTGCCAGAAGCCTGACCATGAATCGCTCAAATCTCATTGCAATCGTATCCATCGATATAGTAAACCCGCATTATAATGCTATGATAAACAAGGTGGCCAACCGAATACAGGAGATAGGAAAGGAGCCTCTGTTCTTTGTATCACCTGAAGAGAAGAATCTCGACGAGATATTTTCACAGGTCCTGCAGTATCGGGTCGATGCGGTCATAGTGCTTTCGGCTGCGGTATCCTCCCATATGGCAGCCGAATGTGAGAAAGTACAGGTCCCTGTTGTTGTATTCAACAAATATACCATAAATAAAAATATTTTTACTGTCTGTACCGATAATGTCCAGTCGGGTTGGCTGGCTGCCAATTATCTTTATGAAAAAGGGCGGAAAAACTTTGCGTTCATAGGTTCCTCAACCTTTCTGGGTACCAGCCGGGATCGTCTCAGAGGATACAAAGACTGCCTGTATGAAAAAGGTATAGAAGACTGTTCCGTACTGATGGTTCCATATACATATGAAGACGGACGAAAGGCGATGAGGGAGATCCTTAAGGAGAAACCTGATATAAATGCGGTTTTCTGTGCCGGTGACATCCTTGCTCTTGGAGCCATGGATGAAGCCAAGTATGAATACGGATTAAAGATACCGAAGGATATTTCCGTAATTGGCTTCGACAATATAGATGCCGCTTCCTGGGCTCCTTATATGCTTACTACATTTGAACAGCAGATCGACATTATGCTGGATAAAACATTCGATTATCTGGTAAAGAAGCTGAATGGGGAAGAAGTAAGCGAAGGACTGAAGCTCTTTGCAAGTAAAATTGTTGAAAGAAACAGCGCATGATCGAAAATTTTTTGAACAAAATATACAAAATTCCGACATTTACCCTATTGACTTTAAGAGAAAATCATTGTAGAATTAACTTATTCTTTAAACCGTATTCATTAGCTATTAAAAGTCCGAAAAAATTAAGGAAATTTTAATAAATTTATATTTTTTTATTCGTGAATGAATACGTATACATTATTGAAAATCATTATGTCAAGATGCTTTTAGGCTTCATAATGATCCAGGAGGAAACATTCATGAGAGATTCTGTCCTGATTTTCGGAAGCGGTACGATGGGATGTGCAATAAGCTGCTGCGCAGCATTGGCAAACAACCCGGTCATATTGTACGACAAATCCGATCAAGTCCTTGAAAAAGCCGTATCAAGAGTACATGAAAATCTGAACGACCTTTGTAATTATGGTCTTTACTCTCCCGAGAAAATCGATGAGGCGAAGAAACTGATAAGAACATCCAATGATATCGAAGAAGCATGCGGAAAAACAAAACTGGTTATCGAAGCTGTATTCGAAAATCTTGAGATAAAGCAGGAGGTATTCAGACTCCTTGATGAGATGTTACCTGCTGAAATACCCATATTAAGCAATACTTCAGGCTTAAGGATCTCAGATATCGCTTTGAAGACCAAGCATCCCGAGCGTACTCTGACAGCGCATTTCTGGCTTCCAGCCCATCTCATTCCGTTGGTCGAGATAGTTATCGGTGACAAATCAGATCCAAAGCTGGCAGAGGAAATGAAAGAAATACTAACATCTTGGGGCAAGGCACCTGTGATCGTCAACAGGGATCTTCCTGGGCAACTGGCTAACCGCATACTTCAGGCTGTCATAAGAGAGGCTGTCAATATCGTTGAAATAGGACTAGCTTCTCCAGAAGATGTGGATACCGCAATAAAGATGGGCATGGCCTTAAGATTTCCAGTATGGGGGCCACTGGAGCATGTAGATGCGGTCGGAATGGATATATGCAGTTCGGTTCAGAATACAGTGCTTCCTGAGATTTCAGGCCGTACCACCGCTTCGCCTTTGTTTGACAAATTCCTGAAAAACGGGGACATGGGCTATAAAACAGGAAAAGGTTTTTACGACTGGTCCCAAAAGGACATGGATGCCCTTGTTAAGAAAAGAAATGATTTTATTGTCCATGCACTTAAGAAAATAGGATCGAATAATGGGAGACAATAAATCCGAAAGGAAGGGATCAATAGAATGCCAAACAGATACGATATTCCAAAGTATGCAAAAGCTTGCGTTCTGACAGAACCTGGACGGTTCGAGATAAGAGATGATGTTGAGGTCAGGCTGCCGGGCAAACATGAAGTCCTGTGCAAAATCAGGGCAGTAGCAATTTGCGGCAGCGATCCGGAGATATTCAGGGGGGACCTGGCAGGAACATGGCCACCGGCATATCCCTTTGTTGCAGGCCACGAGTGGGCGGGGGAAATTGTTGCTGTAGGCGAAGGCGTGACAGAGTTTCATGTCGGTGACCGTGTTGCCGGGGAAGCACATAAAGGATGCGGCTATTGTGATAATTGCAAGAAAGGCAGATATACGATCTGTCTCAACTACGGGAAAACCGAAACCGGACATGAGCATTATGGCTTCATAGTCAACGGAGCTTATGGACAGTATCAGACATACTCGATCAGAAGCATCACGAAAATTCCTGATCCAGTAAGCTTTGAAGAGGCGGCAATGTGTGATACCGCAGGTGTAGCCCTGCACGGCCTTGAGCTGTCAGGAATAACCCCGGGAGGTACGGTGGCGATCATCGGCCCCGGACCTATTGGGCTTTGCGCCATGAGACTTGCAAAAGCCATGGGAGCTGCAAGGATAATCGTTATAGGCCGCGGCTCAAGATTGAGTTCGGCGCAAAAGCTGGGCGCAGATATTTGCGTTGATTTTACGAAGGAGGATCCTGTTGAAGCGGTCCGCAGAATAACCGGCGGCCTTGGTGTTGACGAGGCATTTGAATGCTCGGGAGCCAAAGGAACATTCAATCAGGCTGTCAGAATGGTGCGCAAAGGCGGGAAGGTCGTCCTTCTGGGCGTTGCCACCGACGATGTGGTCGAAGAGCTTCCGTTCAAATATGTAACACATAATGAAATAGCCATATTCGGGTCAAGAGCCAATCCCAACGTGAGCTGGAAGGTCTTGAACCTAATGGCCACAGGTCAGCTCAATGTCAAGGATCTGATCACTCATAAATTCCCGCTGGAAAATTTCGCGGATGCCCTTGATACTTTTGTCAACAGGAAAGAAAATGCCGTGAAGGTAGTTATACTGCCCAACGGAGAAATCTGATCAATTAAGTATTTAAAGCATTTGCTTTAAAGAATATAAAAGGAGAATCGAAAGGGGATAAGTAAAATGAAAAGATTGTTATCTGTTATTCTGGTCTGTGTAATGTTGCTTTCATTAGCAGCTTGCGGCAGCGGCAATAAACCTGGACCGTCACAGTCGTCAACACCATCAGCATCGCAGTCGGCTGAACCAACCAAGCCGGCGAATGAAAAGAAGCCTGTAATTGGAGTCGCAATATTTGACTATTCCAATAACTATGTGACATATATCCGTAACTCCATAATGTCAGTCGGAGGAGACAAGGCGGATATTCAGATGGTCGATGCCCAGAATGACCAGGCAAAACAGGTTGAACAAATCGATATCCTTCTGAGCAAGGGTGTTGATGTTCTCTGTGTGAACGCCGTTGATCCCAAGGCAGCTTCGACCATCATCAGCAAGGCCAAGGCAGCCGATGTACCGATCATATTCTTCAACAGGAGCCCTTCAAAAGAAGATATGCTCAGCTACGACAAATGCTGGTATGTAGGAACAACTCCTGAAGATTCAGGCAGAATGCAGGCAGAAATGGCTATGGAAGCTTTCAAAAACGATTCGAAGTTCGACAAGAACGGCGACGGAGTCCTCCAGTATGTCATCCTGAAGGGTACATTGGGACATCCTGATGCCGAAGCAAGAACGAATGCAGTTCAGGAAACATTCGCAAATGCAGGATTCAAGACTGAGCTTCTCGACGTGCAGCCCGGTGACTTCAAAACCCAGACAGCAAAAGACGTGACCGATGTTTGGATGGGCAAATTCGGCGACAAGATCGAGATGATCCTTTCCAACAATGATGCTATGCTTTTAGGCGCTATAGAAGCAGCTAAAGCAGAAGGTTACTTCAGCGGCGACGCGAGCAAGGTAATGGGAGCTATAGGAATCAATGCTCTCCCTGAGATTCTCCCCGCCATAAAGGACGGCACCATAATCGGTTCAATACTGTCCGATGCATATTCTGAAGGACTGAATATCTTCACCATGGCTTATAACGTTGCGACAGGCAAGGATGTTTATGAGGGCGTTGAAATAAAGCCTGATGATATGAAGGCTATTCGTGTTCCCTACATCCCCATCAGCAAAGATAATGTGAACGTTGCTGAAGAAATGTATGCCAAGGCACTGAATAAGTAAGTCAGATATTTGGAAGCAGATAAAAGCGCATAGGCTGCCAACGCGGCCTATGCGCTGGTTGATTGACTATAGGGTGATAAAAAATGAGGCAACAAGAAATGAATAACCCTGAGACCTATTTATTGGAAATGAATGGAATATGCAAGAGCTTCCCGGGCGTCAAGGCTTTGGACGGAGTCGATCTTAAGATACGGCCATATTCTGTCCATGCTCTTGTGGGTGAAAACGGCGCAGGAAAATCCACTCTTATGAAGTGTCTGTTTGGAATTTACGAGGAAGACGCCGGCGAAGTTATCTTTAACGGACAGCGTGTCCATTTTTCAAATCCAAGGCAAGCCCTGGACTATGGCGTATCCATGGTTCACCAGGAGCTCAATCAGGTTCAGGATCGAAGCGTAATGGAAAACATATGGCTGGGCAGATTCCCCATGAAGGGCATAATAGTGGACAGCAGGAAGATGTACAATGACACGAAAAAGATTTTTGAGGATCTGTCCATCAATTTAGATCCTGAAGCCATAATCGGCACATTGTCAGTTTCTCAGCGACAGATGGTTGAGATAGCGAAGGCAGTATCGTGCCATGCAAAGATCATAGTGTTCGATGAACCCACTTCCTCTCTTACCGAAGTTGAGGTAAGACATCTGTTCAGGATAATAAACAAACTTCGTGATGATGGCTGCGGCATTATCTACATATCGCATAAACTGGAGGAAATCCTTGAAATAGCGGACGAAGTGACTGTACTGCGTGACGGCAAATGGGTTTATACTGGCAAATGTGAAGGCCTTACGATAGACAAGCTCATCACGCTCATTGTCGGACGGGAGCTTAACAATCGATTCCCTCCCAAAAGGATTCAGCCTTCAGAAGAAGTGATTCTTCGTGTTGAAAATTTATCGGGCGAATATATGCCCACAGTAGTCGATGCCTCCTTTGAACTGAGAAAAGGAGAAATTTTGGGGGTTGCCGGTCTTATGGGCTCCCGGAGGACAGAGACAGTAGAGACTCTTTTTGGTATCCGCAAGAGAAAAGGCGGAAACATAAAGCTCAATGACAAGAAAATTGAAAACAACAATGCGCGGGAATCAAAATCGAACGGTTTTGCGCTATTGACTGAAGAACGGCGGCAAACTGGTATATTTCCAACTTTGGATATAACCTTCAACAGCATGATCGCCAATATAGATAAATACACAAATAAACTGGGCGTCTTGAATGAGAAAAAAATAGCTGAAGATACAAAATGGGTCATAGATGCTCTCAGTGTGAAGACACCCGGCTGCAAGGCAAAGATACAGAATCTTTCGGGCGGAAACCAGCAAAAGGTCATAATGGGGCGCTGGTTGTTGACAGAACCAACGATCATGCTTCTTGACGAACCGACCAGAGGTGTGGATGTAGGCGCTAAATATGATATATATCAGCTTATTATCGAATGTGCGGAAAAGGGCAATGCCATAATATTCATTTCTTCTGAAATGCCCGAACTGCTTGGGATATCCGACAGGATCATGGTAATGAGCAACGGACGCGTAGCCGGCATAGTTGACGCAAAGACCACTACCCAGGAAGAACTGCTGAGGCTTGCTTCAAAATACCTGTAAGAGAGGATGAAACTATGAAGACATTTATTTCACCATCAAAACTGCTTAAGCAGCACAGCATAAAGGATGTGATCATCAATAACGCCATTTATATCGTGCTGTTTTTTCTGTTTTTGACGATAGTGTTAATTGATCCGTCTTTTTTGAGTTTAAAAAATGCCGGATTTATCTTAAGCCAGTCGGCTACAAGAATGATTTTTGCATGCGCGATCGCAGGACCTATTGTATTAGGCGGTACAGACCTTTCGGCCGGACGCCTGATAGGCATGGCAGGATTGATCACTGCTTCGCTTTTGCAGTCTCCTGATTATACTGCAAGAGTGTTTCCGAATCTTCCGCGTCTGCCGATCTGGATCCCCATATTGCTTGCCATGATAATTTGCGCTTTATTTTCGCTGATTCATGGTTTCCTGGTAGCAAAGCAAAAGGTAGCGCCTTTTATTGCCTCTCTTGGCATGCAGCTGGTAGTATATGGCCTGATGTCGGTCTATTTCGATGCTGTAAGCGATTCGGCCCCTATAGGAGTGCTTGATGAAAAGTTCACCGGCTTTGCGCAAAACGGTATCACAATACTAGGTTTCAGACTTCAGTACATAATTTTATATGCTGTTGTGGTCGTAGCTCTGGTTTGGTTCATCTGGAACAAGACCAAATTAGGCAAGAACATGTTTGCTATCGGTGGAAATATTGAAGCAGCCAATGTGTCAGGTGTAAATATCGTATTCAATATGCTTGCCATATATGTCATGGCAGGCCTGCTCTATGGATTTGGCGGAGCTCTCGAGGTTGCCCGTACCGGCAGCGCGACCAATGCTCTGGGTCAGGGCTACGAATTGGATGCCATCGCGGCATGTGTTGTGGGCGGCGTATCGATGCGCGGCGGTATTGGTACCATCAAGGGCATCATTACAGGTGTTCTATTGTTCCAGGTAATAAGCTACGGCCTTGTATTCATACAGGTGAATCCTTATCTCGTATATTTCGTGAAGGGCGCCATAATTCTTATTGCCGTTGTCATTGACACCAAGAAATATATCAAGAAAAAATAGTTTGATCCTGAAAATAGCTTTATTATGGTGGTTAGTATGAACAGAACAATGAAGGCTGCAGTTTTGGAGCAGTTTAACCATGACCTGACAATTAGAGAGATCCCCATACCTGTCCCGGGGCCGGGCGAAGTTCTGATCAAAGTCAGAGCGAGCGGTCTTTGCGGTACTGATTTACATATCCAGGAAGGGCGTCTGCCTACTGTCAAAGTTCCTTATGTGCCCGGACATGAAACAGCAGGAGAGGTATGGGAGCTGGGCGAAGGGGTCACAGGTTTTGAAAAAGGCGACAGGGTCATCGTCGCAATAGATATACTTTGCAATACATGCCGGTTTTGCACAACGGGCAGAGGCAATCTCTGCTTCAGGCTGATACGCCTGGGCTTTGAACGTAACGGCGGGCATGAAGAATATATGGTCGCTCCGGCGGCTAATCTGCTGAAAATAGGAAATCACGTGCCATTTGAAAAAGCCGCTGTAATACCTGACGCAGTGGCCTGCATGTACCATGCTATCAAAAACAAAGGTCAGGTCAGGGCGACTGACAGGATATGCATATTGGGCTTAGGAGGTCTTGGCTTTCAGGGTATTCAGATAGCGAAGCATTTCGGAGCCGAGGTTTTCTGCACCAGTCGGAATGACGAAAAGCTCGAGATCGCAAAAGAATACGGAGCTGATCATGTTATAAACACGTCAAGGGAAAACCTTTATGATGCTGTAAGAGATATAACGTCAGGTGAGATGTGCGATGTTGTTTTTGACAATATAGGAATCGGTTCTTCGATCCAAACCAGCCTTGACATATGCCGCCCGGGAGGAAAGGTGATCATGGTAGGTTATACGGAGGATATATTCCATGCAGAGCTTCAAAGCACAGCACTGAAGGAGAAGGAGATCATCGGCATACGAGGCAGCAACCGCAGAGACCTGGTAGAAACCATCCGTCTGGTAGAAAAAGGGGTCATAGATCCATTTATATACAAAACATATACTCTTGACGAGATAAATATTGCCATGGAAGACCTTAAGAAAGGAAAATCCCTCGGCAGGACCGTCATTGTATTTTAAGATTTGATTATCAGTTAGTTTTATTCATCTATGGAGGGCACATTATGCAGGATTATTACATATTTGTGGGAACATATACCCAGCCCATCAGATTCGGGACCGGGCAAATTTTGGACGGCAAGGGCAGCGGAATCTACAGGTTAAGGTTTAATGCTGATTCAGGAGAACTGACTGACGACGGTCTGGTGGCCGAAGCGCCGAATCCTTCGTATCTGGCAATAAATCCGTCCGGAGAGTATCTTTATGCTGTTAACGAACTGAAAGAGTATAAAGGTATGGCCTGCGGCAGTGTGAGTTCGTACAGGATCGTGCCTGAGACTATGGATATCGTTTATCTGAACACACAGCCTACCGGAGGGACCGATCCTTGCCATGTAGAAGTCAATAATGGAAATACCCATGTTTTTGTGAGCAACTTCATGAGTGGCAGCATATGTGTATTTCCAATAAACAGGGATGGTTCCCTGGGAGAGGCAAGCTGCTTCATCCAGCATGAGGGATCAAGTATAAACAAGCTGCGCCAGTCTTCACCTCATGCTCATTCCCTGATATTCGACTCCGATAACAAAAGGGCTTTTGTTCCTGACCTTGGGATAGACAAGCTTATGATATATAAAACCGATTTTGAGAACGGAAAGCTTGTCCCCGGAGAAATCCCCTGCCATAAGGTCAGACCCGGTTCCGGTCCGAGACACTGCGAATTTTACGGTAACTATTGTTATCTGATCAATGAGATATCCTGCTCGATATCAGTCCTTAGGTATGAGCCTGAAATCGGAGCATTCGACGAGATACAGGAAATCACGACTATTTATGGTTCGTTCGAAGGCGAAAATATAAGCGCTGATATACATATCACTCCTGACGGCAGGTTTTTATACGGTTCGAATCGCGGCCAGAACAGTATAGTTGCCTATTCGATAGATAAGCAGACGGGAAGACTGTCATTCGTGGACAGCATATACTGCGGAGGTGAAACCCCGAGGAATTTTGCCGTTGATCCTACAGGAAGGTTTGTGCTGGTTTGCAATCAGGATACCGACAATATCGCAGTATTCGCAATTGACAGCGCTACCGGAAGACTGAGCTTTCTGTCGGATCATAAGGTGCCTACTCCCGTATGTGTAAAATTTTACTGCAGATGACTCCGGGAAAATAAAAAGGGATAATCAATTAATTTTATGGGCATAAGGGTAAACTGACCTTATGCCCTTTTCAGTCAAATAAGTTGTTTCATTCCTTGCCTTTTAGGATGTCTTGGGTTATGATGTATAGTGGCAAAAAAGATTCAAAAAATACAGCTTTTACATATTTTGTCCAGGAGGTGGAGGCTGTTTAAAATCAGATCGTCATCCTGAGTGAAGGATCCTATAAAGATTCTACGGCCATTATATGGTCTCAGAATGACAAGACGACCGTGACCGGTCGCCGATATGTTTGAGACAGCCAATTGATTGCGATGCGTTTGAAAATAGATGAAAGTATACTTTTAAATGTTGAAAAACCCGCCAAATATACGGGCAATGAGTGGAACATGGTAAAGAAGGACCCTGATGACGTCAAGGTCCGTTTTGCCTTCTGCTTTCCTGATGATTACGAAATCGGAATGTCCCATCTGGGCATGAAGATACTGTATCATATAATGAACAAAAGGGAAGATACCTATTGCGAAAGAGCTTTCGCACCATGGACGGACATGGAGGAGAAGCTGAGGGAAAGGAACATTCCGCTTTACACACTTGAAACCTATACTCCGCTTTCGGAGTTCGATTTTGTGGGTTTCACCCTTCAGTATGAGATGAGCTATACCAATATACTCAACATGCTGGATCTGGGCGGCATCCCGATCTTCGCAAATGATCGTAAAAAGGGCATGCCCTTTGTCATAGCAGGCGGGCCGTGCGCCGTAAATCCCGAGCCCCTGGCCGATTTTATCGATCTTTTCGTCATAGGCGAGGGAGAGGAAGTAATCAATGAAATAATCGATGAATACATTGCATGGAAAGATGCCGGTGAAGAAAGGGATGGATTCTTAAAGAGGGCTTCCAGAATCGAGGGCGTCTATGTTCCGTCATTGTATAACGTGTATTATTACGAAGATGGCACGATAATGGATATACTGCCTGTTTCTCCCGATGTTCCCGATACCGTCAGAAGACGCATAGTAAAAAATCTGGATTCGGTCGATTTTCCTGATGACATAATAGTGCCATATATAGGAACAGTCCATGACAGGATAATGCTGGAGGTCTTCAGAGGCTGCATCCGGGGCTGTCGTTTTTGCCAGGCGGGCTTTATTTACCGTCCGGTGAGGGAAAGAAGCCATGAAAAACTTTCGGAGCTTGCAAAATCCTCTGTGGAAAAGACCGGATACGAAGAAATATCACTGGTTTCGCTGAGCACCAGCGATTATTCGGCGCTGCCTGAGCTTTGCGATAACCTGATCGAATTTACCGAAGCTGAGAAGGTCAGCCTTTCGCTTCCGTCATTAAGGGTCGATAATTTCTCACTGGGGCTTATGGAAAAGGTGTCGAAGGTCAGAAAAAGCGGCCTTACATTCGCTCCCGAAGCCGGGACCCAGAGACTCAGAGACGTGATCAACAAAGGAATAACCACCGAGGATCTCATAGCATCGGTGAAGCTTGCAGTGGCAGGAGGGTGGACCCAGGTCAAGCTCTATTTCATGATAGGATTGCCCACCGAAACCATTGAGGACGTTGAAGGGATAGCCAACCTTGGTATAACCCTGATTGAGTCTTGCAGAGAGCTGCCGGGCGAATACAATAAATCCCTCAACATCACGCTGAGTACCTCATGCTTTGTTCCGAAGCCTTTCACTCCGTTCCAGTGGGAACCCATGGATGACATCGAAAGCCTTATGAACAAACAGTACCATTTGAAGGATCGTATAAAAAAGCGTACAAGGAAAATCAAATACAACTATCATGATGCCAGACTGAGCTTTTTGGAAGCAGTCCTGGCAAGAGGGGACAGAAAGATAGGAAAGGTCATTTACACAGCATGGCAAAAAGGCTGCAAGTTTGACGGCTGGGACGAGTTTTTCTCCTTTGAAAAGTGGATGGAGGCTTTTTCGGAATGCGGACTGGATCCCAAGTTCTATGCCAACAGAAGAAGGGACTATACAGAGGTCCTTCCATGGGACCATATCGATATGGGCATATCCAAAGAGTTTCTGAAGAAGGAAAGCGAAAAGGCTTATGAAGGTGACCTTACGAAAAACTGCGCCGTGGGCTGTTCATTGTGCGGAGCGCAGGGATATAAAACGGGTATATGCATAAAATCGAAGCGGGGTTAAAACTATGGCAAAAACGTTAAGGTTCAGATTTTCCCGGGGAGAGGGACTTAAATATATAGCGCATCTGGATATGCTGAGGCTGTTCGAGCGCGCAATAAAGCGGGCTCAGTTGCCTGTTGCCTATACTCAGGGCTTCAACCCCAGGCAAAAGATCGTCTTTGGGCTGCCCATGTCCATTGGTCTTACCAGTGACTCCGAATACGCCGATATCGAGCTTGCAGAAGATATGGATCCCGATGCATTCGTGGAGACCATGAACAAATATCTTCCCGATGGTATAAGAGTTGACAAAGCCGTGGAACATACTGCAAAGGATAATATCATGAACCAGATAACCGCGGCCAGATATGAAATAATCTTCGAAACCAACAGGCCAATGAGCCATTTTGAAATAGACAGCCATGTCCATGATTTTCTCGGGAAGGAAGAGATCGTTGTTTCCAAGAAGACCAAAAAAGGCATGCGCCCTGTCAATATAAGGCCGCTTATCTATTCTCTTTCAGCATATAAGAAGGATATCAGCGTATTCGTACTGGAAGCGTTCTTAAGCGCAGGGAAAGAGAACAATCTGCGCGCAGATCTTCTGCTTGAAGCATTTTGCCATGAGTTCGGCATAGAGGCACGTGTGATATCCATCCACAGAAAAGCCCTGTATGCATCGACCTATAACGAGTGGAAAAATCCTTTCGAGGTATCCCATGATTAAGGATGTTCTCATAGATGCAAATGGCGATGAGTTTCGTCTTGCTGTGCTGGAAAACGGCGAACCGGCAGAGGTCCATATTGAAAGAAATGATGGGAAGAGCCTTGTCGGGAACATCTACAGAGGCAAGGTAATGAGGGTCATGCCTGGCATACAGTCGGCCTTTGTGGATATCGGTCTTGACAAAAATGCTTTCCTGAGCGTAAAGGATCTGATACCCTGGGATTTCGAATCACTGGACGATTCTTCGGGAAAGGACACATATCCCGACATATCGGGCCTTCTGCGTCAGGGCAACGAAATTTCGGTCCAGGTCACCAAGGATGCTTCAGGATCAAAAGGTCCCAGAGTCACAGCCAAATTATCCTTTCCCGGCCGGTATGCGGTTCTTATGCCTGGCTGCAATGTATGCGGGATATCAAAGAAAATAGAGGATAAGGAAGCAAGAAAAAGGCTGAAGAGAGCAGCAGCCGGTCTGAAACCTGATAACTGCGGCCTCATTCTCAGAACAGCGGCTCAGGATGCTGATGACGTCCCTATTTCCGAAGAGATAAAAAATCTTTTGAACATATGGAGCAATGTAAAACGGCTTGAGGAGAAGGGAAGGGTACCCAGGCTCCTCTACAGCGGACCGGGGAGTCTGGAGCAGGCTGTAAGGGAGCATCTGACATCCGGCATAAACAAAATCATCGTAAACGATAAAGAGATTTATGATAAGATAATCTCAGTACTGGAGCTTGCAGAGCCCGGACTTAAGGCGAAGGTGGAACTGTACTCCAAAGATTATGACATGTTTGAATACTACCATGTCCAAAGCGCCATAAGAGAAGCCCTTTCGAGGAAAGTATGGATGAAGAGCGGAGCATATCTGGTTTTTGATTACACTGAGGCTCTTACGGTCATTGATGTGAACAGCGGGAAATTGTCAAGCAATAATGATCCGGAAGAAACGGCCTTCAGCATTAATATGGAGGCGGCTGAAGCAATAGCGAAACAGATCAGGCTCAGGAACTTGAGTGGTATCATCATAATCGACTTCATAGACATGAAGCGGGACGAGCATAGGGATCAGGTGGTCCGGACCCTGAAAAGCCATGTTAAGAACGACAGGATCAAGACCACTGTTTTGGGGATGACGAAGCTTGGTCTGGTTGAGATGACAAGGAAAAAGGTCAAAAATCCCCTTCATGTTTTAATGTCTGATAACAATAAGCTTTGACTTTCAGGCCGTAAATGAATACACTTAAATCTTGAAGGTACTTTTTGAATCAGATTGGGGTTAATACGATGATTCTCGACAGAAACAGTCCCATACCTGTCTATAGCCAGCTGAAAGCAATAATCAGCAAAAGGATACAAAACGGCGAGTATGCTGAAGGCGGAAGTATACCCTCGGAAAGGGATCTGGCTAAAAATTTCGGCATCAGCAGGATGACCGTGCGCCAGGCTCTGAACGAAATGGTGGCCGAAGGCATTCTGGTCAGGGAAAAGGGCAGGGGAACTTTTGTCGCCAAGCGCAAAATACAGCAGAAGAATATCAGCAGCTTTTCGGAGACTGTTCGCGCCAAAGGCATGGTCCCTTCAACAAAGGTTCTTTATTTCAGAAAAGAGACAGCCGGCGATGATATTTCGGGCATCCTCAACATTTCGAAGGATGAGCAGGTCTATGTGGTAAAGCGTCTCAGATTGGCAAACGGAGTACCTGTAGGTCTTGAGCATGTCTATATTCCCGTCAGCTACTGTCCCGGCCTTGAAAGCTATCAGCTCGAGGCTTCGCTGTACCAGCTGATAAACGACAAATACGGCATAAAAATAGATTATATGGACAATATCATAGAGGCTTCGGTCACTACGGCCGAAGAAAGAAAGCTTCTTAAGACAGGCACTTCCACCCCGGTCCTGAGGATCACCGGGGTCAGCTACATTTCGGGCGGACGCAAGTTCTCTTTTGAGAGGGATGTCTACAGGGGAGACCAATACTCCTACAACGCACGTATTTTTCTTACCAGAGAACCCAGATAAATTTTTAAATCCATCTTGTAAACTCACTGCATAAATATTATACTGTTGATAGTGGTATAGACCACTTAGAAAATTGAAGCAAGGTGATGTAGTGATGAGTTTAATGTGGCAGGAAATAACGCAGCAGCCCGAGGTAATCGAGAATTGCCTTTCTCTTAACAGAAAGACCATCGATGCGATCGTAGCCCGTCTGGAAAATAAGGCTGTCAGCAATGTGATCATTGCTGCAAGAGGCACATCGGATCACGCCGGTATTTACGGGAAGTACATCATTGAGATAAAGAAGGGGATCCCCGTATCGCTGGCCGCTCCGTCAGTATTCACTATTTACGATAAAAACGTGGATATGTCCGACAGTCTGGTGATCGCCATTTCCCAGTCCGGACGTGCCGCAGATGCGCTCGAAGTCATAAGATCGGCAAGAAAGCAGGGTGCGCCTACTGTCGCAATAACTAATTTTGAGGATTCACCTTTGGCAACCGAAGCTGAATTCCATCTGTTCTGCGGAGCAGGAGAAGAGAAAAGTGTAGCCGCCACCAAGACCTTCATGGCACAGATATATCTTCTGGCACAGCTGGTGGCCGCATGGAGCCGGGACGAAAGCTTCAAGAACGAGCTGGCCGGAGTTCCTTCCTTATTGTCAAAGACCCTTGAATCGGCAGAACAGATCAAAAATATAGTCAGGATATATCGTTTTATGAATGAGTGCTTTGTTCTGGCAAGAGGAACCAATTACGCCATTGCGCTCGAGGCTTCCCTTAAGATCCAGGAAACCTGTTATGTGCGCGCAAGAGGCTATGCCACTTCCGATTTCCATCACGGCCCCTTTGCCATGGTAGGCGAAAATATGCCGGTCATCGTATATGCGCCCAAGGGGGAAAGCCTTAAGGACAACAGGGAGATGCTTGAAAAATTAAGGAATGCGGGAGCGGATATCCTTGTTGTATCAAACGATCCTGAAACTCTGGCCATGGGTGATCGCTCCATTGAGATCGCTGACAATGTAAGCGATTTTGTCAGCCCTTTCATCAATGCTATGGTGGCTCAGATATTCGCTTGTAATCTTTCTGCTCTGAAGGGGCTCAATCCTGATGCTCCAAGAGGATTATCAAAGGTTACATATACAAGGTAGCAGGGAGGTAATTTATGAAGAAACCATTCGATCTTAAGTTAAGCGTCAATCCGGTATATGATCCCGGTTTTTATCCTGCCGCACTTTTCAACAAGGCATTTCTGGAGGCCGTGGAAAAGTCGGGCAAGGGAGTTCCGGTCGCTGTCGGGATAGAAAGGAACGACGGACTTATTTCGGTTTACAAAACCAAAGTATTTGATGAATCCTGCCGGGAAGAGGACAAGAACATACTTTATATCGAACGCCTGGTAAAAGCTCTTTTATGGATCAAGGGCGGGTTCAGAGTGATATTCGGAGGACCGCAATATCTTGGAGAGTATCTGAAAAAGGCCTATGCCCCGGGAGGATTGCGTGCATTTGATGCTGAGTTCATGGCAAGGGTTTATGATAATCCTTTTGAGGTGGTGGTCACTGATTATTACAAGGTTCCTGCAGAAAATGAAAAACCTGTCCCGGCAGGCAGGCATATGGACGGCTGCAGGATCGGTTTCGATGCCGGAGGAAGTGACAGGAAGGTCTCTGCTGTCATCGACGGCCAGGTGGTCTACAGCGAAGAAGTCGTCTGGCACCCAAAAATAAACAGCGACCCGGATTACCACTATGAAGGGATCGTGACTGCATTCAAAACAGCGGCTTCCCATATGCCAAGAGTGGATGCCATAGGCGTCAGTTCAGCGGGTATCTATGTGAACAACGAAGTAAAGGTCGCTTCCCTCTTTCTGAAAGTGCCCGAGGATCTGTTCAGGGAAAAGGTAAGAGACATCTATATAAGAGCTGCAAAGGAAATCGGAGATGTTCCTCTTGTGGTCGCCAATGACGGTGATGTGACGGCTTTGGCCGGGGCAATGGACCTGAACAGCGGCAATGTGCTGGGAATAGCAATGGGAACCAGCGAGGCAGGCGGTTATGTGGACAGCAGCGGAAATATAACCGGCTGGCTCAATGAACTGGCTTTCGTGCCGGCCGATTACAATCCTGAATCCATGGTGGATGAATGGTCAGGCGACTATGGATGCGGCGTTAAGTACTTTTCACAGGATGCGGTAATAAAACTGGCTCCAAGAGCGGGTATAGAGCTCGATGAAAACCTCTCCCCGGCCGAAAAGCTAAAGGTGGTCCAGAAGCTCAACGAGCAGGGAGATAAAAGAGCCGAAGGAATATTCCGGACAATCGGCTGCTATCTTGGATATACGCTGGCTCATTACGCAAGCTTTTATGATATCGATCATGTGCTTGTTTTAGGCCGCGTGACATCCGGCAGGGGCGGATCTCAGATAGTTGAAACAGCCAAAGAAGTATTAATGGAAGAGTTCCCCAAACTCTCAAGGAAGATAAAACTGGAGCTCCCCGATGAGTCCGATCGCCGTGTAGGACAGTCCATAGCAGCAGCCAGCCTGCCGAGCATAAAATAGGGGTCGGGGTCTTCGAATGAGTTTAGGGGACGGAGACTTTGACTCATTTTTAGAAGTATGTGCACATGGATCTTAATCTGTCATCCTGATGGGTATGAGGCAACTAATAACCGCCATACCGGTGGAGCTTAAGATTCTTCGTCGCTGCGCTCCTCAGAATGACAGAAGGGAAGAAGAATGACAAAGAGCTTAGCTCCTCAGAATGACAAGGGAGCAGCTATTAAAAATAAATAGGAGATGATCATATGAAACTCAATAAGCAGGGTGCGGAGATATATATTCCGGATAATGCCGATGTGGAAACTGCTTTGAAAAGAACTACGCACATGGCTATTTCAGCGCATCAGGACGATATCGAAATAATGGCTTACCATGGAATTTTAAATTGTTTCGGCCAGGAGGACAAATGGTTCTTCGGAGTGGTCGCTACAGATGGAGCAGGAAGCCCGAGGGACGATATCTACAAGGACTATACCGATGAAGATATGAAGGCGATCAGAAAAATTGAGCAGAAAAAGGCCGCCTTTGTAGGAGAATACTCAGGAGTCGCAATGCTGTACTACACAAGCAGCGAGGTCAAGAATCCCAATAATCAGGAGGTAGTGAGCGAACTTGCCGAGATCATCAGAAAGGCTCAGCCCGAGATACTTTACACCCACAATCTGGCCGACAAGCATGATACTCATGTGGCAACTGCCGTAAAGGTCATCAAAGCGGTAAGAAGCCTTCCGAAGGAGCTTCGTCCCAAAAAGATCATTGGCTGCGAGGTATGGCGCAATCTGGACTGGCTGGCTGATGACAAGAAGGTGATGATGGATGTCTCAGGTCACCAGAATATAGCAGCCGCGGTACTGGCAGTCCATGATTCCCAGATCTGCGGCGGCAAACGCTATGACCTTGCGAATCAGGGAAGAAGGCTGGCCAATGCCACATTCTCCGAATCCCACGGCGTAGATAAGTACGAAGCCCTGAGCTATGGCATGGATCTGACTCCTCTGGCTGAGGATGACAGCCTTAATATAATCAAGTATGTAACAGGCTATATAGACGAATTCAAAAAGAACGTCGAAGACAAAGTCGGAAAGATGTTAAAATAAAAAAACGCGGCTGTCCCGAAACGCGGGATATGTCATTCTGAGGCCATATAATGGCCGAAGAATCTTTTACAGAACAGGCTTTTTAGTATAGTTCAGATAAAGATCCTTCGCTTCGCTCAGGATGACAATCAGTGGTGCACAAGGGAACGGTTCTTCTGGGTCAAAGATGAGTACACAGAAGAACCGTTCCCTTGTGTTCTTGTGTCAATATACTTCGATTTCGGCTATCCACATGAGATTTGGTCTAGGATCGGGCCCATTGCCCTTAGCCTGGAATACTCTGATCTGACGGGTCCTGATCTTTTCATCCAGATCGATGACAGTCAGTTCTTCTCCCTGAGGATTGTCTGTGATCGTCTTTATATCCGCCCAGTCATCATTCTCGGGTATTTGGATGGAAAAGTTACGGGAAGCCCAGAATTTATTGGCGTCCAAAGCCCAGTATATCTTTATCTGGCTTATCTCTTTCTCTTCACCGAAATCTATGATGACCCAATGGTCACGGTTGTTTTCGGCGCTCGCCCATGCGATTTTCGTCCAGTCCAGCCTTCTGTCGTTGAGGTAGCCGTCATTCAAAGGCCTCGGTGCATAGCCGGGAAAAAAGCTGTCCACCAGCACTGCGGCTCCGTTGGATGCAAGGGCGAAATTATTGGGATCATCATTCGGAGGAGGTAATCTGGGATCGTCGATCCAGACTGCGTTTTCTCCTATGTCCTTTTTGGCTCCTCTTTCGGATTTTGGGGTTATATCGTGGACATAAACGTTATCCAGCAGAATCGTTGAAACATAGGGTATGAAATCATATTCCCACGCTCTGTCATAAAAATACTGGATATCATCCTTTGATTCGGGAAGCGCGTAGTCCAGCGCAAAGACCTTAAAATCATTTATTTTCCTGGCTGTGTTTATGGTATATGCACCAAGGTTCCCGCTGGTTTTGAGCTGGCTGGGAAGCTGCTTGTCATAACACTTGTTCAGAAAATCGTAATGTGATGTGAAGCTTTCGTACATAATGCCCGATATGTAAGGGGCTATTGCGCTCAGTATGGAGAATCCCCTGTTTGCCACCAGCTTTATATCGGGATATGTCTCATGCAGTTTTCTGATCAGCTCGATCATCCCGTCAAAGGTTTCAGGATACAGATCAACGGTGTCTATCGTATCCAGGAACAGCCCGTCACAGCCCTTGTCTATTATTTCCTTTGCTTTTTGAATGACTCTTTCCTGCCATGCAGGACTTGACGCATTTGTATAGTACGACCCCCAGTTGGGATTCTGAGCAGGCTTTCCTTCACTGTTCCCGAAATAATATGATGCATATCCTCCGGGGCCTTTCCCGTCGCCTTTATTGAGATCTTTTTCTTCGCCGATGGAAAGATATGCTATCGTATATACTCCTGCTCTGTTAAGCTCACTGATTTCAGATACGCTCAGATTGGCCGATTCCAGAATGGCGACGTCAAATTTCTTCATATCCTTATTGAAACGGCCATAGTAGCAAACATAGCTGGTTACTTCGTCCCAGGGCTTCTTTTCTTTCGCGCCGCAGCCTGCAAACAATACGGATATGCCCAGAAAAACGAATAACAAGAGTAAAAATGGATTTTTCCTAAACATTAGCCCACTTCCTTTTCTACGATTTGATTTATAGACAAATGGGACTAAGTTTGAGGTATTCGCGCAAATGAGAATGACTTAAGCTTTTTGATTTTTCTTTTCGGTTGACTCACGGACAATGAGAGAGGTGGGAAGGATAATGGTCCGGGGAGGGGAATCATTACCCTTCATTCTGTACAGAAGCTGTTCGGCAGCCGCTGCTCCCATTTCTTTCTTGGGTACGTCGATGGTGCTCAAAGGCGGATTGCTGTATTTAGCCATCTCGATATTGCTCACGCCGATAACGGCAATATCGTCAGGGACAGACAATCCTTTTTCGTATATTGCATTTATGGCCACAAGCGCCATCAGGTCACTGGCGGCAAATATAGCGGTGGGGGGATTCCCGCTTTCAAGTATTTCAAGAGTGGCATTATAGCATTGCTTCCGGCTCCACCTGGTATCCTTGACAATGCTCAAATCCTCTTCGATGCCTGCCTCGGTAAGTGCGCTCAGATAGCCTCTGTACCTCTTCTCTTTGCGAATGTCGCCTGAAGAGCATGATCCAAGATATCCGATCCTCCTGTGGCCTTTCTCGATCAGATAGGAAACGGCCTTCTCAGCGGCCTCGAACCTGTCGTAGCAGATGTTGTCGATATCTTTGTGAATGGTGTCTATGCCCACCAGGTGTTGGACATTTTCTTTGATCTGCCTGTACATGTCTTCCGGAAGGCTTTCCATTATGATCATGCCCGTAAGCTTCTGGCTCAGGAGATTCAGGAAAACTGTTTTATCTTCAAGCTCACTTGTGGTTCTCAGCAATGAGAGGGACAGACCTTCCTGTGACAGCCTTGCCTCAAGACCGGACAGAATGGCCATATAATAAGGATCGGAATATTTCTCGGTGGTAACGCAGAGAATACAGCCGATTTTATAATCCTGGAATGGGGAACTCCTGCCCTTTTGGAAGGATAGATTCTTGGCAGCCTGATTGGGGACATAATTGAGTTCACGGACGATTTTCCAAACTCTTTCCCGTGTTTCATCAGTAGTTTTGTACGTCTTGTCTCCGTTTATTATCCTTGATACGGTGGCTGGTGAAACTCCGGCTTTTTTTGCCACGTCTTTTATTGTTGCCATTACAAATCCTCCAGAAAGTTTTATGTTAACGGTAAAACGGTTTCATAACATTTTATCTTTATTATACAATATCCTGTTTTGAAAAGTAAATACTATATCTTCTTGTATAAAGCACAGTGCGTGGCTCTGATAGATCCTGCCGAAAAACGGTAAAATCAGGACATCAGGCCTGAAAAATATAACGGTTTAGTAAAATACTATAGTAAAAGAAATATATAATATGCTTTATCTTATAGTAAAATGCTTTAAAAAATCAAAAATATTTTTCAAAAAACTATTTACATTGTATAGAATTGATGCTATACTGAACCTAGTAAAACGGTTCAGTAAACGTTTATTGATATTTCACAATTCCTTGCAACTCAGGGGGATAAAATGAGTAAGATTAACATTGCGATCATAGGTCTGGGGGATATGGGGACAGGACATCTGAGAGGCTTTGATGTCCTTGAAAATGCCCGAATCCATGCGGTTTGCGACAGCAATCCGCTTGCAGCGGAAAAGGCGATTAAGCAGCTTAAGAACAATAAACCGGTTTACTACAGTACATATCATGATGTAATGCAGGATGAATCTGTTGAGGCTGTTGTTATAGCTGTGCCAGGATATCTGCATGAAGAAGTTTTCATGGAATGCATCAGGGCAAACAAGCATGTTTTGCTGGAAAAGCCTGTTGCGATAAATTATGAAAGCTTCAAACGCATGAAACATGCGGCTGACAACAGTGATCGTGTTATTCAAATCGGACTGGTTTACAGGTATTCGCGTTTTTACAGAACAATAGCGCAAAAGCTCAGGGGAGAAAGAGAGCTTGGCGACGTAATGCTTGCATGGTGCAAAGAGTACAGGCAATGCTTCCCTCAGGAGGACTGGTTCTATGACAAAAATAAATCCGGGGGGGCAATAGTTGAAAAAAACTGCCATCACTTCGATATTTTCAACTGGGTCATCGGATCAAAACCCAAAAAAGTATTTGCCATGGGCGGACAGCATGTCTACAAGGACAAAGCCGGTTGTTTGATCGACTGCAACTATTCTCTCAGTGAACCCAAGGTGATCAATGACATAAGCATCGTAGATCATGCCATAGTAGCCATCGAGTACGAGAACGGAGCAAAAGCCAATCTGAATCTGTGCATGTATTTACGACCGATGAACGTGTCGGGTGACGGTCTGGAAATAGGCTTCATAGGCTCAAATGGGAAACAGCTCATCGCCCGCAGGGATGAGGAGTTCGGGATCTTCGGCGGAGAGCGCTGCGACGGCACGATCTATATCCAGAGCCCTGCAGATGACGGAGGACAATTCGGACACATCGGCTGTCAGACACAGAGGTTAGAATTCCTTGAATGCATCGAAAATAGCAAAAAACCTTATGCGGGTATAAATGAAACATACGATGCCTTAATTACAGCTTTTGCTGCGGAAAAGTCAATTGAGGAAGGCAGGATAATCGACTTGTCCGAATTCTGCTGAGGCTTATCGTAAATCGACTGTTTGTTTGAGGGTGGGTTTCATGGAGAAGAAAAGCACGAAATATCTGTATATGTTTATCTGGCCGGGGATACTGGGATTCCTCGTTTTCCAGCTGGCTCCCATAATTTATGCCTTTGTGCTCAGCCTGTACAAGTTCAACGGGTTCACGCCCCCACAATATATCGGTTTGGAAAACTACATCAACATGTTCAAAGACAAAGGCTACTGGCAGGCGCTGGGCAACACCTTATATATGCTGGTTTTCCAGCTTCCGCTGAACCTTGTAGTGGCTCTGTTGATGGCTGTCCTTCTGAACCGTAAGCTGAAAGGCATCGGATTGTTCAGGACCATATATTATATCCCCACGCTTTTGCCACAGGTGGCAGCTTCCATAATAATCATGACTTTGCTGAGCAATAATTATGGTCTGCTGAACAGGGCGCTGGTGCTGATGGGACTAAAGCCTGTCGATTGGCTGTTCGATCCTAAGGTAGTAAAGTTCTCACTGATACTGGTAGGTTTATGGTCTGTGGGAAGAGGCATGGTCATCTATCTGGCGAATCTTCAGGGTATATCACCCGAGTATTACGAAGCTGCCGATATTGACGGAGCAAGGTCTATACAGAAATTTTTCAGGATAACACTTCCTCTCATCACTCCGTCGATCCTCTACAACATGATAATCGAAGCAACATTCATATTCCAGTTGTTCACGCCTTCGCACATCATAACCAAGGGCGGACCCGAAGGCGCTTCCACATTCTATGTGTATAAACTATATACCGACGGATTCAGGCATTCGAAGCTCGGTTACGCCTCTGCTCAGGCGGTGATACTTTTCTTCATCATGATATTCTTCACCTTGCTTTCAATGAAGAGCTCACAATCATGGGTTTACTATGAGGGAGGGACCAGGTAATGAACAGCAAAATTTTGAAGAAAGAAACCGGCAAGATTCTGTTATACTTGTTCCTCATACTGCTAGCCATAGTGTATGTAATGCCCTTTGCCCAGATCATAGGGAACTCCCTCAAGACCTATTGGGAGACCCAGGAGATCCCTCCTAAGCTGCTTCCCAAGATACCTCAGTGGAAAAATTACATCGATATATGGAACAAGATGGACATACCGCTTGTAAGGTGGATATTGAACACGGTATTCACGACATCGATGATAGTGATCGGAATAATAGTATCCTGCAGCTTCATTGCCTATGGCTTTGCCCGGTTCAACGGCAAGGGAAAAAATTTCTGGTTCTCGGCCATAATGTGTACCATGTTCATCCCGATTTATGCGAAGATCATACCTACATATGTTATATACGGCAAACTTGGCTTTGTAGACAACTTCCTTGCTCTGATCGTCGAACCGTTCTTCGGAAGTGCCATATACATGTTTTTATTCAGACAGTTCATACTTACCATACCGAGAGATTATGATGAGGCTGCCCTGATCGACGGGGCAGGCTATCTGCGGATATTCACCCAGGTTATAGTCCCAATGCTGAAACCTGCCATTGCAGCCGTAGCCATACTGGCATTCGTAGCTGCCTGGGGAGATTACTTCACGCCAATGATCTTCCTCAGGACTCCGGCAAAGTTCACCATTTCAATTGGTCTGGCCTTTATCAACAGCACGGTAGTTTCAGGAAGATCAAATGCCCACTGGCTGGCTGCGGTAACCGTAATAACCTCCATCCCTTCACTCATTATCTTCTTCAGCGCACAGAAATACTTCATCGGAGGACTGACAGTAGGAGCAGTTAAGGGTTGATCCCGGATCTATTTAAATATTTAGATAGATTATCAAAAATATTTAGTTAAGGAGGAAGAACATGAAAAGTCCAACTCTCAAAAAAATCCTTGCAACTGTGATCTGTCTTGCACTGATGCTTACACTGGTTACCGGTTGTGGCGGAAATAAACCGGTAGATTCATCAACTCCGAGCCAGTCTGCTGGACCCCAGACAAGCGGCAACGACTCACCGGCTCCGGCCAAAGAAATTACAGGAGAGATAAAGTATAATTTCTGGGGCGACGCATCTCAGCTGGAAGCGATCAATAAGCAAATCGAGCAGTTCAAGGCTCAGTATCCCGGAATAAATGTCGTGGCAAACGCTTCTGACTGGGGTACATACTGGGAAAAGCTCAGAACCGAATCGGCAGGTGGCCAGGCTCCTGACACCTTTGCGATGTCAACGACCGCATTCCTCTCCTACTTTGCATCTCTCGGCTTTTTGAAGGACGTCGGGGAACTCGACAAGAACGACGACAGCTTCGATATCGGAATGTACAACAAGGCAGCCATCGAGCTCTGCTCCTATGGCGGCAAGGTCCAGGCCCTCCCTCAGGATATGAACGTTATTGTAATGGCTTACAATGTCGACATGTTCCAGAAGGCAGGCATAAATCCTCCGAATGATGACTGGACATGGGATGACCTGCTTGAGGCAGCTAAATTGCTTACTCTGGACGCTAACGGAAAGAATTCCACAGAGCCCGGATTTGACAAGGACAACATAGTACAGTGGGGTATCGCGAACGTATCGGACTATCTCGACGGATTCATGGACCCAATGTTCTATTCCAACGGCGGTTCTTCTTATACTGATGACGGAAAATCCAACATCCTGAGCGACGGCACGGTCAAATCCATCAAATACTGGCATGACCTCATCTGGAAGTACAATGTGAGCCCGAATTTTGACATCACCGGCGGTTCATGGTTCTCAAACGACCTGTTTGCCCAGGGCAAATGCGCCATGAGTGTGCTTCCTTCCTATTGGCTGTTCAGCTATGCAGGCGGCGATGACAAGGTTCCGGTCAATTTCGAGTGCTTCGAGCTTCCCAAGGGCGACAGCGGAAAACGTTTCAACGCGGTTCAGTCAAAGGCCATATGTATTTACTCGAATACAAAGAACACTGAAGCTGCATGGGAATTCATCAAATTCATAGCAGGAAAAGACATGGCAGGCAAGGTTGCAGCCAGCGGAAGCGGCATGTCGGCAATCGATGAGATCAACGAGACCATCTTCATGTCCGACGCTCCAGGCACTGAGGCAACCAAGCGCGTAATGATCAAGGCATTCAATAATCCCTGCCCGGTACCCAAGGTAATAGGAATAGGAGATGTGAACTGGCTGGTCGGCAACGATTATCTGAACCAGATCATAATGAGGGATCCTGAATTCAAGATGGAAACACTTGAAAGACTGGATACCGCTATAAATGATATGTTCGAATCATTGAAACCATAAATTTTTACCTCTGTAAGAAGGAGCTCGCTGCATTTATGCGGCAGCTCCTTTTGGATATATTGATATAAAACAATAATTGGTTTATCTGAGTGTTCAGATATGAACCCTTATGTTGCTGTTGCCTTTTTCTGACCATCAAATCATGAAAGGAGTTATTTGGAATGGTTAATAAAAAAACCGGCAAGGTCTTAGCGTATATCCTGACACTTGCAATGATCATTTCTTTAGTTACCTATATCCCATCGGAGGCGTAGGACCGCATATATCGTGGGGACCACGCGGAAACTTCGGCTGGACAGCCAAGGGAATGGTCGAGCTTGTGGAAAAGATCAAAGCTGTCGATCCCACTAAGGTGGTGGCATCCAACAGAGGTTACTGGTATTTCAATCCTGATGAAGGGACTTCCCAGTTTGCAGACAGATACAGACACGCAATAAACATGTTCATAACAGAAAGCTGGTATTATAATTGCTACATTCCGGGATTCTACGATACGAGCTCCGGCTTTGAAGCCAACTGGAACACAGATCCGTCTTCTCCCGGCTACAGAAACAGGGATAATTTCGGAGGGTTCTGGAAGGATTATATGAATGCTCAGGCCAACATGTCTGACGGCTTCAACATCGCCATCATTGACTTCATGGTTCCGGCATCGGGCACAGACAAATGGATGAACGAGGTAGTGGTAAACAGCGGATATCTGGGCTATAATGTCAGCGGCTCGACTCACTTTAATTCCAACATATACAATGACGCAAAGAACTGGCTGGATTCGAAAGGATATCAAAGCCCAAGTCTCGCCGGTTTCCATGAGACCGACGATCACGGAGGATTCCTCGTAGACGGCAACTTCAGCGAGTGGACGGGTGAGACCCCTATTTTCAGCGATCCTTCGGGGAACAATGGAAAAGGCATAACGAAGATATATGCGAAATTCGTCAACGATAAATTCTTTATGATGATCGAGAGCAAGAATACTCTCAATATGGCACAGGAGCAGATCCTGTTCGACTTCGATCAGGACGGTCCTTCAGGCTGGCAGCCATATTGGCCTGTGTCACCCGATGCCAGGATTTATTTTGAAACGACCAGCCAGGCATATCTGCTTCCTTACCTTGGTCCGGGAGAGACCTTCAAATTCGACAGTCCAAACTCACCGGCAAACAGAGGCTGGCCTGTGAGGATGGTGCAGAATGGCAACAAGTGTGAAATCGAGTTCAGGAAGGAATATATTTTCGGACAGGAAAACTGGAACAAGGAGATCTGGGTATACTTCAGGCAGGCAAATTTCGGCGGTTCATCAGTAAAATTCAACGTTCCTCCCAATGGTCCCTCCATAACAAATGTCCAGGCAACGAGCATTTCGGATACCAGTCAGCTCATAACATGGACGACCGATATTCCATCCAGTACGGTCGTTGAATACGGTCTTACCACTGCCTATGGAAATTCGAAAACAGGAACCGGCAATGTAACAAATCACAGTGTTACACTTACCGGCCTTACCAAAGGTACCACGTATAATTTCAGAGTAAAGTCCACCGACAGCGATGGAAGGACCTCGGTAAGCCCCAACTATACATTCACTACGACTGATTCCACGGCACCGCCGGTAATATCGAACATTCAGGTCAGCAACATCACTTCTGACGGAGCTACCATCACATGGATCACCAACCAGCCTTCAAACAGCGTAGTGGAGTATGGAACGACTACATCCTACGGAAGCAGCAGGAGCAATTCAGCTCAGGTCACAAATCACAGTATAACCCTGACAGACCTTTCGCCCAACACCACTTACAACTACAGGGTCAAATCCACGAATGCCAATGGCACTGCAACAAGCACGAACTATACGTTCACAACCCTCCCACAGGAAGACGAAGGCGGAGAAGGAAGCATTACTATCGACGGCAATTTCAGTGATTGGTCGGGCATTACGGCTTATGCCACCGATGCGCAGGATATGGGCGGAGGAAGCGGTGACGCAAAGGCATTGACGCTGGAATCGGGCAACGGAAACCTGTATGCCAGACTTGATGTCTATGGGAATTTCTCCATGAGCACCGTAAATATACTGTACCTGGATACAGACAATAACGAGCTTTTGGGCTGTCTCAAACACCCGGGACAGCCCTTCTCTATCCAGTGGAGGCAGCACAGATGCTTCATAAATTATTGACTTCATGAATACTGCTTCGATTAATCTATAACTACATATAAAAAAACAGAGCCCGGGATAAGGACTTAAACCTTACCTGGGTTCCTTTTTTACAGCCTGATCATTGCTGGACGGGTTCGGGCAGGTCAGCCCCGTAACTGATCCGGTAGGCTGTGGGAGAAACTTTCTCGACTTGTCTGAAATAGGTTGAAAAGTAATGCTCGTCAGCAAAATTCAGCCTTGCCGCTATCTCCTTTACAGGGACCTGCGTATGGGCAAGTAGCTTCTTCGCGTACTCGATCTTTATTTTCAACAAATAAGCGTAAGGAGTGATGCCATATTTCTTTTTGAATATCCTGATGATTTGTGCTTTGGATTTATAAAAACAACGGCAAAGCTCTTCAAGGGACACAGAATCGAGAGCGTGCTGATCCAGGTATCTTTTGATCCTGGAGGCATCATCGGGCTGACGCCGATATAACGCCTGCGAGTTGAAGTAAACCGAAGATATTATTTTATGAAGCAGGATGGCGCACTTGTTTTGGAGTTCCCAGGGCTGGTTTTCTGATGCAAGCTCATTGTGGAAAGCCCTGAAATAATCCAGGATTTGCTGGCTTCCCGGATATACCACCTGATCAATTCCGTAAACCTCCAGTAAATGCTCGATAAGGGTCCCCTTAAGATTGATCCAGATCTTCACCCATGGGTAGTCTTTGGAGGAATAATACCTGTGGTCCGCACCCTTATGGAGTATATATACTTCTCCGGCAGATGCTGTGTATTTGCGGCCGTTGTGGATTATGGTGCCTGTACCCTCCAGTACATATTCCAGAACATAGATTTTGGATTTACTTCGGGTGATGATATAGCTGCCGTCACAGTAAGATGTTCCCGCAAGATCGATCCACAGCATATCGGTGCAGTTTACCGAAGGACAATAGATAAAATCTTCATTCATGTTAATATTCCTCACCTGATTGCGCATAAAATCCATTAAAATCTTCATTGATGCAATAATATAATAAAAGAAAAACATGTTCAATAGAATACTGAAAAGAATTCGGAGGCGTTTATTACTATGAAATTAAGGGCACCTGCAACACCACTTATAACCGTCGATCCTTATTTCAGCATCTGGTCATTTCATGATACGCTTAACTCCGGGGAAACTGTCCACTGGACAGGCAAGCCCAATGCCATCACCGGGATTTTGAGCGTGGGGGATGAGGATTATCTTTTCATGGGTCATAATGACGACATGGAGAAAATGGCCCAAACGAGCTGCGAGATCGATGCCTTATCCACCATCTATACTTTTGAAACGGGTTCTGTCGAGCTGAAGCTTACTTTTACATCTCCGCTTCTTATTGATGACCTTAAGATCATGGCCCGGCCTGTTTCCTATTTGAAGGCCGAAGTCCGCGGACTGGACCGACAGCCCCGCAAGGTCAGGATAAGACTTCGTGTCGAAGATGATGTTTGTCTTGACAAGCGAAGAGAACATGAGACCGAAGGCGAGATGGTGCATGCCGGAGATGATATCGCATGTGCCCGAATGGGCAATGCCTGCCAGAAGGTGCTTAATAAGGCCGGCGATGACGTCCGTATAGATTGGGGCTATTTCTATCTTGCAACCAGGCATGGCTCGGTTAGGGTCGTCAAAAACGGCACCGCCACACAACTGGAAGCAGACGCGGAACTGGACACAGACAGCGGGAACCAGGCATTGTTTGCTTTTGCCTATGATGATTTGTTCAGCCTCCAATATTTCGGTGATAACCTGAAGGGTTACTGGACAAAAGAATCCGATGATATCAGAGTGATCATAAGAAGGGCATTTGACGAATATGATGAGATCTCCGGCCGATGCTCAGGGTTTTCTGCTGAATTATACCAGTCAGCTCTTAAATGCGGCGGCGAAAAATACGCCGAGCTTCTGATGCTGGCATACCGCCATGTCATAGCGGCACATAAGCTCTGCGAGGATAAAAACGGAGAGATCATCTTTATCTCAAAAGAATGTTTCAGCAATGGCTGCGCGGCTACAGTGGATGTTACATATCCTTCCATACCGCTTTTCCTGTTATACAATCCTGAACTGATCAAAGGCATGCTAAGGCCTGTTATGAGATTTGCCGATTCCGAGGCATGGCCCTTTGACTTTGCCCCCCATGACGTAGGGACCTATCCCTTGCTCAACGGGCAGGTATACAGCGGCGGCACAAACCCGGAGAATCAGATGCCCATTGAAGAATGCGGCAATATATTGATAACAGTAGCTGCCCTTTCATTGGCAGAGAATAATTTTGATTTTGCCGGCAGGTATCTTCCGACACTGAAGAAATGGGCAGAATATCTTGCCGAGCATGGTGAAGATCCTCAGAACCAGCTGTGTACCGATGATTTTGCCGGACATCTTGCGCATAACTGTAATCTTTCTGTAAAAGCCATCATGGGGATCGCAGGCTTCGGCATCATAGCAGAGAATCTTTTTGGACCTGAACAAAGTTCATATTATTTCGAAACTGCGAGAAAAATGGCAAAAAGCTGGATCGACAGGGCCAGAAATCAGGACGGAACATTCAGGCTTGCATTCGATCAGCCGGGTACCTGGAGTATGAAATATAATCTCGTATGGGACAGGATCTTCAGGACAAATATCTTCCCGCAGGAGGTTATGGAAACCGAGCTCAACAGCTATCTGGATCGTATGAACCGCTACGGTATGCCGCTGGACAACAGAGCAAGCTACACTAAATCCGACTGGCTGGTATGGTGTGGGTCCATGATGAAAAAGGAAGATTTCGAGAGATTCATCGAACCCTTATGGAACGCTTACAATGAATCCGAATCAAGAGTACCGCTCACCGACTGGTACGATACTGTAACAGCAAAACAGGTCGGATTCCAGCACAGGAGCGTTCAGGGTGGCTTATTCATAAGGATCCTTATGGATCGCTATGCATAAAGTATATGACCAAAAGCAAGTCATTATAATCCAGGATACAGCCTCTGCCCGGGTAAAAGGTCAAGAAAAAGTTAAAAATGATTATGCTTATTTAATTCGTTGCCGTTGAGGTATATATTATTATATAAGTATCATTTATGTTTGGATTAAAAACCGGTTATCCGGGCAGGCAGGTTTCTGTATGGGTTATGAAAGTACGTTACTGACTCAGGATATAATAGTTGAAAAACTGGTAACAGTTCATTATTTTGAATATACGAGCAAGTTTTATTTTCCCGGTGAGACCCATGATTTTTGGGAGTTCCTTTATGTCGACAAAGGCGAGGTCACGGTCCACACCGATGATTCCTGCCATGTTCTGAAAAGCGGGGATATAATATTCCATAAACCTATGGAGTTCCATAATGTCGTCGCAAACGGCATCGTTGCTCCAAACCTTGTTGTGGTAGCATTTGAATGCCATAGCCCTGCTATGGCATATTTTGAGAAAAAAATACTGAGAGTAAGCGACAGTGAGAAAAATCTGCTTGCAAGCATTATCAGCGAGGCTTTGGATGCTTTTTCGTCACCCTTGAACGATCCTTATCTGAACAGGCTTGAACGCAGGGAAGGTGCGTCGTTCGGCGCTGAGCAGATGATCAAGCTGAGCCTCGAGCGCATGCTGATACAGTTTTATCGCAAAGGCGCTACAGACTGGGCAAGGGTGAGGCCGACTTCGTCGATCAAGGAGCAAACAGATCTGGATATATTGAATAAAGTCATCATGTACCTTGAAGCAAATATCAATAAGGATGTTACCATGAAGGATGTTTGCAGGGACAATCAGGTCAGCAGTTCATTTTTGCAGAAGCTGTTCCGCCAAAGAAAAGGTACGGGCGTGATCGAGTATTATCATAAAATGAAAATAGATATGGCAAAACGGTATATAAGGGAAGATACATACAATTTCACCGAGATCTCCGAACTTCTCGGGTATTCATCCATCCATTATTTTTCAAGGTATTTCAAGAAGGTGACGGGGATGACTCCCTCGGAATATGCCACATCAGTAAAAAACCGTTCCGAGATTTCCAGGGAACGGTTGAGCTCATTGCCATAAGAATATTATGATTCAGATCAAAAAGAATTATAGTGATGAGCATTTTAAGATTATTAAGTCGCATGCAACTTTTTGGCAGCCTGCTTCTTTCAGAATGACATGTGTCATTCTGAAAGAAGCGAAGGATCTTTTATTCTTCATATCCATTTGGATTGTTCTCCTGCCATCTCCAGGAATCCTCGCACATCTCCTGAAGTCCTTTTTCAGCAACCCAGCCAAGCTCTTCCTTCGCTTTTGCCGGATCCGCATAACAGACTGCAATATCGCCCGGCCTTCTGGGCATTATTTTGTATTTTATGGGTTTTCCGCATACCTTTTCGAAGCTCTTCAGCATCTCCATGACACTGTAGCCCTTGCCGGTCCCCAGGTTGTATGTGAATATGCCTTTGCTGCCCTTTAGCTTTTCCAGTGCTTTGATATGCCCTTTTGCCAGATCCACCACGTGGATGTAATCCCGCACCCCTGTTCCGTCGTGTGTATCATAATCGTTGCCGAAAACACCCAGGAATTCAAGCTTTCCAACGGCAACCTGAGTGATGTAGGGGACAAGATTGTTTGGGATGCCCCTTGGATCTTCTCCGATCCGGCCGCTCTTGTGGGCGCCGACAGGATTGAAGTATCTTAAAAGGACTATGCTCCATGTATCGTCTGCCGCATACAGATCCCCCAGGATTTGTTCTATCATCAGTTTTGTCCTGCCGTAAGGGTTGGTTGCCGAAAGGGGAAAATCCTCCTTAATAGGCACGGTCTGAGGATTTCCGTAAACAGTGGCAGAGGAGCTGAATACCAGGTCCTTTACTCCGTATTTGCGCATGGTGTCGCACAGTATCAATGTACCCGTAATGTTGTTGTAGTAATATTCAAGGGGTTTTGAAACCGATTCTCCTACCGCCTTGAGCCCCGCGAAATGGATGACCGAATCTATTTTCTCGTTCCTGAAGATATTTTCAACGGCTTCCCTGTCCAACAGATCAGCTTTGTAAAAGGTCAGCTTCTTGCCCGTTATTTCCTGGACTCTTTCCAGTGATTTTTCTGAGGAATTGCTCAAATTGTCTATAACTACTACATCATATCCTTCATTCAAAAGCTCCACACATGTGTGGCTTCCGATATATCCGGCTCCGCCGGTGACTAATACAGCCATGTATAACCCTCCTTAATATTGAATTTATCATACTGAGCCAAGAAAAACTCCGTATGTTCTTCATTTCACTCAGAAAGACAATCTGACTTTTGTCATTCTGAAGTAAGCGCATTAACTCTAATTTGTCATTCTGAACGAAGCGCCAGCGTAGTGAAGAATCTTTAAGATCCTTCGCTTTGATCAGGATGACGGTGTCAGATCCTTCGCTGCGCTCATAATGACATTATGAATACTTACTGACGATTTCCTTCATTATATCAAACTTTTCCTCCATATCGGAAACAAGTTTGAACTGAGTGCGGCATCTGTCTAGATTATGGTCTTCCCTGTGGATCCTGAAATATCTGTCTCCTTCAAGATAATCGGTAAGGAAGCGGATACCGCATTCATAGGTCATAATCTTTGCACCCATGGGAAGCATGTCAAGTTCATTTTTGGTCAGGCTTCCCGCAGTGCCTTCAAGGAAGCCTTTTACATAGGCTTCATATAATTCAAGGCTGAAATTGATTTTAGACAAATCCTTCTCATCCTCGGCCCCGGTAGATGCCCCGAATCTTATGGAGTCACCGAAGTCATACACCGAAAGCCCCGGCATTATGGTGTCCAGATCGATTATGCAAACAGGCCTGTTGGTTTTCTTGTCGAACAGGATATTATTGAGCTTGGTGTCATTGTGAGTGACCCTCAGAGGCAGTTCCCCTCTTTCAAGCATGCCGACAAGGATACCGGCGTCAGCCTCCCTTGCCAGGGCAAACTCTATTTCGTCCTTTACATATTTGGCTCTGCCGCAAATATCTTTGTCGATGGCCTTCTTAAGATTTTCGAATCGAACCCTTGTGTTATGGAAATCTTTTATGGTCTCGTACAGAGTATGAGCAGGATAATCAGCCAGAAGCCTTTGGAATTTTCCGAAGGCAACGGCACTCAAATAAAAATCTTCCGTCCTTTCGACAAGATCATAGCTGACTGTGTCATCAATAAACAGATAGCTTCTCCAGTAGCTTCCGATGCTGTCGACATAATAGCTGTACCCGTCTTTGGTGGGTACCACATTCAAAGTCTCTCTTTTGGGATCACCGCCGTTTATAATGATCTTATCCCTTAAAAAAGATGTGACTCCTGCGATATTTTTCATAAGCCGATCCGGATTTTTGAAGATCTCATGATTCATACGCTGAAGCAGATACTTTACGGTGGTTTTGCCGTTGAGTCTGCAGACGACCACAAAAGTATCATTGATATGTCCGCTGCCGTATCTGTAATGCTCGATAACCGTCCCTTCGTAATTCATCCGGCTGATAGCCTCATCGATTTTCGCACAGGCTTGTTCCCTCATCATGGATAAACACCCCCTAATATACTTCTGCTACTCCCAGAGCTTTTCAGGATAAATGCCGTTTTCCTTAAGCCTTGCAATTGCCGAGACCACAACTTCCTTATCCTCTTTGTATGTAACGCCATACCATTTATCCGGCGATCTCAGAACCCGGACGGTCGCTTTTCCTTCACTGAGCAGTTCCCCGACGACATCGGGCAGGAAATACTCACATTTGAGCGGATTTTTGATAAGACCTTCAGCAAGAAATTTTGCGAATCTGTTGTCCAGTTCATCCAATATGCTTTTTGTAAAGCCCCACAGGTTCATCGATACGATCGAGCCTTTCGGGATGTATGTCCAGGTTTTTCCGTCATCCTCGGTGTAGGCAGGCCTGTTGTCCAGCTTTTCGATCCGTGTCCTTTCCTTTATGCCAAGGAGATATCCGTCAGGACTTACGTTGCAGACTCCTCTTGCCACATGTCCATGGTCTGTGAGAGTGTTTTCGATTTCGTAACCTACCATGCAGTAGCGGTATTTCTCATCATCTTGAATGTCTGAAAGCATTTCATATATTTGTTTAAAAGCTCTTTGACCATAATAATCATCAGCGTTGATAACCGCAAAGGGGCCATTCACTTTCCCAAGACAGCTCAATACGGCATGACCGGTGCCCCATGGCTTGGATCTTCCTTCTGGCCTTGCAAATCCTGCGGGGAGATTGTTCAGATCCTGATATACATATTCGACCTGGATATGCTTTTCGATCCGGTCACCGATGCGTTCCCTGAAATCTGACTCAATTTCATGTTTTATTATGAAAACGACCTTTTCGAAACCGGCCCTGATGGCGTCATAGATAGAAAAGTCTATTATAAGGTGGTTATGGTCGTCTATCGGATCGATCTGCTTCAGCCCGCCGTAACGGCTTCCGATTCCCGCTGCCATTATGACCAATACCGGTTTGTCCATATCAGTCAGCTCCTTTTTGCGTTTTCTACATCTTTAAATTAAAACATTACATCAAAAATTGATTTAGCATTTTTTGCATTAAATTTGCACTTTTGAAATCAAAAAAAAGAGGGCAGCAAGCACCCTCTTAAAAAGGTTCGGTACGAATGCCGATCATATTTCAGGCGGCCACCAGTTTCCCGAAACAAGGAGCATGCACAGAAGGGCAATGGAGTCTCCGTAATAGCCCTGCTGGACTTTGGTCAGAAGATGCCAGCCAGCATTCAGAAAATCCTGATGCCCCTCATCCACAATAGATGCTGCCATGAACGGAGCGGCGAAACAAACGCTGTAATAATTATTGTTCAAACATATACATTATGAGCTTTTGATAAAAGCCTGCTGACTGACTGCAGCCATCAGCGGTCCAAAAGCCAGGTGGTCATTATGTCGAAGGTTTCGAAGAACTCATATATGTCGAATACAGGCTGTATCCTGTCTTCGTTTCTGCACATGAAATCCTTGAGTTCAGTCCATAGTTTGCGGGTTTTTTCAATATCTCCCGACAGCCTTGCTTCGATCACTTTTGAATACCTGATGCAGAATTCACTGTGGAAATCCAGGTGATCCCATGATCTGGCCAAAGCAGGGTCACTGTGGTTCATATTGCTTTTGATGACAGGTTCAAAGGACCTTACGAAGTCTTCTATCTGACTGTAGGTTTCATGAGCCATTTTATCGGATCTGTCCGCATCGCCTCTTAACAGGGGAGGATTGAACATTGCCGATATCCTGCGCAGATATTCTTTTACCTTGTCGCCATCTGCTCCGTAAGCAACCCTGAAATACTCATCAGCGATATCTTCAAATGCCAGAGAATTGTCCCATAAGGTCTTACCCAATACTGTCATTCCGAGACCGTTCGGGAAAAAGCATCTTTGAACCTGACAGCTTATGAAACCGTTCAGGCCGATCGATACCAGCTTTTTTATATCTTCATTCAGGATCCTTCCCGTTTCGAACTGGCCTGGGTCATAATAATGGTCCCACATGAAATGGTAATCAAAATCAAAGCTGTCACCTTTGAAGACTTCCCTCCATTTGTTGAGGAAAGCCAGATTCTCCGCTACAGATGATGGAAAGCTGATATTGTTCCTCTTATACTCCGGAATGGTATCGGGAATATAGTCTGCTGAAAATGACTGGCTATAGGTTCTGGTAATGGGGGCCAGCATAAGGATGAACCTGTCCGGATTATTGATTCTGAATTCCACGGGAGGCCATAACAGCTCGAAATAAAGCAGGAAGACGATTTTAGTGTCGATACCCTTTTCGGTCAGAAGCTCATCCAGTTCGTTAAGCATAAGGACATAAAAATCAGTAGGTGAATGCTTTACACAGTTTTTGCACTCACATTGGTTGTTGCATCCGTCTGCAAGCCAGAAGTGCAAAACATCGATTGCCTTATGCCTGGTCAGGTAATCGGCGATACTGTTTATGACAATTTTCCTGACTTCGGGATTGGAGTAGCAGAGGTTGGTGTTGAGAGGTACACCGCCCCAGATCTGCCTTTTGCCGTTGACCATGGCGAGATATTTCTCGGTTTCAGGGTCAACTTCATCAACTCTCTGAGCCCAGCTAAGGCCAGGTATGCCAAAAGGCTCACAGGTCCAGCCATGGCCTACAGCCTGATATAGGAGGCCCCTTTTCTTGATTTCCTTTTCCAGAGAGCGAACAATTTCAGTTGATCTTTCAACACTGAATCCCTCAGGGGTTTTATACGGATTTTTCAGGTGGTTGTACCATCTTTCAAAAAACGCGTATCCTTCCCTGAACTGAATAAAGTATGAATTGAATCCAAGCTTTGGAGCCCAGTCTATTATGTCATAAACATTCTCATAACTTACTGCGCCTTCTATGCATATGCCCCTGTGCCTGTAGGACGGCGCGCTTTCAAGAGATACGGTCAGATCTTTACCGGCCATTTCGGGTATTATTTCGCCATCCTCGCCCGGCCTTATCCACCGGCAACCCAGTTCATAAAGGAAGCGATATACTCCGAGAAGCACGCTCCGCGGGTTGACGCCGGCTATATATCCGGTACCGTTGTAAACTTCAATTTTATATGAGTCGTCGAATGTGATGTCTTTAACATTTGGTGTGATGTCAAAATCGGAATAAAGCCCTAATTTGATTACATCTTCAGACGAAGCCGATACATCTGTCTCACTGGCTGTTCCAATCTTTGCTCTATTAAGGTATTTTTTTAGTTCTGAAGCTGAAAATACAATAGTAGGGTTATTATTTATAATCGAAATATTAATTGAATCAGTGTACTGCTTTGCCATATTCAACTTGATCCCTTTCTAAAAAAGATAGTTTAATTATACCATAATATGGTGAGTTTAGGGGACGGAGACTTTGACTCATTTTCTTTTACAACAGCAGAGATCTCGCTCTGTTCACCTATAAGCATCTACGTCAATATGATCCATTTGCTGAAAATGTCATTCCGAACGTAGCAAAGTCTGATATCTGGTAGCCCACCACTAGTGCTGGGCTACATTTCCGCGTTTCGTTCAGGATGACATTTATCAAGAATGAGTCAGAGTCTCCGTCCCCAAAACTCACCAAAACTCAAAAGAATCTTGATAAATACATCTTGTTCTGCAGCAGCATTTCCTCAAGCATTTTTTCAGCGTCATTGACAGATGTGACGAGAGGATGATGTGCCAAAGCCAGCAATGCCGTACCTCTGTCTCCGGTTACAGCTGCGTTGACAGTAAGCTGCTCATATGTTTTTACAGCACTGATAAGGCCCCTGACTGCTTCGGGAACGACCTTCACTGGTACAGGAACAGGGCCGCTCTTTTTAATACGGCAATTCACTTCAATAAATGCATCATCGGGAAGGAAATCAAGTATCCCGTTGTTGGCTACATTAACAGTTTGAATATCCCCGCTGTCGTTATAAAGAGAATTCATAAGGCGGACCGCTGCTTCGGAGTAATAAGCGCCACCACGTGACTCCAGCTGCCTGGGTTTCTCCTTCAGCCCGGGATCTTCGTAAATACGGAAAAGCTCTTCCTCCAGTTTCCTTACTGTTTCAGCACGAGTTTCCCCGCGAGCTGCAGCTTCCTGCTGCTCTGCAAGAAGCTCACGGGTCATGTAGTAATATTTCAGATAGTATGAGGGAATCGCACCAAGGCTTTGTAATAACGTGGGATTCCAGTTATACTGCGGAACATTCTTAGCCGAGTATCCGTCATTATTGTTAAGAAGCTCGGGAAGCTTTGATTCGCCCTTGATTTCGATCCGGCTAATCCAGTGTAAATGGTTGAGTCCCACAAATTCACAATATATATCCTCAATTGGTACAGAGTATAATTCTGAGATCCATTTATATGCAGCGATAGGGGAGTTGCACAGCCCTATGGAGCGGATTTTTGAGTATTTGCTGACCGCCTCGGTGACCATACCTGACGGATTGGTGAAATTGAGAAGCCAGGCATCGGGACATAATTCCTCCATATCCCTGGCTATATCAAGCAAAACAGGAATTGTTCTTAATGCCTTCATCATACCGCCCGGTCCCGTTGTTTCCTGTCCGATCATCCCGTAATGCAGAGGAATGGTTTCGTCCCATTTGCGGGCTTCAAGACGACCTACACGTATCTGTGTTGTAACGAAATCTGCTCCATCCAGTGCCTGGCGGCGGTCAGTGGTCATCCACACTTTAATGGGAAAGCCGGATTTGGCTGCCATTCTTTGTGCAAGTCCACCGACGACCGACAGTTTGTGCTGTCCCTCAGGAACATCAACAAGCACGATTTCAGATACGGGAAATGTCCTGTAGTTTAAAATAAAGCCCTCTATCAACTCCGGAGTATATGATGATCCTCCTCCTATAACAGCTACCTTCAATTTTCTGCTCACTTGAATTCGCCCCCCATGATATCTAAAGCTAAATGCTTTTCAAGCATTTTGTACACCGAATCCTCAATTGTTTTTCCTGAGCGTTCCATTGCCAGCAGGACCGAACCCATAACCGGCTCAACCTTAAGCTTCCGCAAGGTGCAATTCGGTGCTGCAGACTTTACAGTCTGCTCAATGACCGATATGAGAAACTGGTTATCTGTTCGGGTCAGTATGCTGCCGACCAGGACGACATCAAAGCTGTCCTGCTCCATGCGGAGCCGCTTTATTACCGCACAGGCCGCCAGGCCAAGCTCAATTCCCTGTTTTTCAAGGATCGAGAGTGCGACTTCATCATCGCTCCCCACATCAAACAGCAGCCTGGCCAGTTCGTGAGGTATATTTCTTTTTTCATTGAGGAACGCATTGAACATACTTTCAACTGAGCTGAAGCCAAGAGCCCGGATGGTTGCATCAGTCAGCAAAGTGGGAGCTCCTCTTCCTTCCCATGACCGGATGACGGCCCGGAATACTTCTTCGGCAAGGCTGTAGCCGCCGCCGAAATCTCCGAAAACATAGCCGAATCCTCCGACCTGGAGATCTTCTCCTGCCCTGTTGACTCCATAGCAGTTGGTCCCGCTGCCGCAAACGACAACAACACCGTATGGCTGCCTGGTTCCCGCGCGCAGGCCTATTACAGTATCACATACTATGTCGAAATTTCGGAATCCCAGCTTAGTAATCATCGGGGTCAGTATTTGATAGTCTTCCTCTCTGTCGGCACCGGCAAGTCCGAACAATGCAAACGTAATATCGGACTTATCAAGAGAGGCTTGTTCCAAAGCAGCCCTGACTGCCTCGGTAATACTGTGCCCGGCTGTTCCGGGATCTATCTGATGATTTCCGCAGCCGCTTTTTCCCCAACCGAGTATCTGCCCTTTCGAATCTGAAACCACTGCAATGGTCTTGCTTCCGCCGCCGTCAACACCCAAATAGTAGTTCAATGCGTTCTCTCCTTTGATTAAAATTTATCTAAGTTATTTATTAAGATTTTCCTGCCATCTTGCTGTCATATAGTCGAGCAGTATCTGATAACCTGCGGCCTGAGCCTGTCTTTCTGCTTCATCCAGGATGGCGAGGACCTCTGCGTCGCTCTTTGCAGTTTGGATGGCCGAGGCCCTTGCCTGCTCGAATATATCAGTGATAGTAAGTCTTATAATACCTTCATCAGAGTCGCCTGCCGGATTGATATTAATAAACTCGGTAGTATTTTGCTGGGTCTTCCAGGTTATTTCCCTCTGGAAGCGAGTCTGCCAGTTTTGCTTCTCCACGGGGAGATTAGCTTCGTACTGGGCTTTTGATACATCGACAAACACTGTATTGCCGGCCCAGTTTATTGGTTCGGTCTGGCTGGTCATTTCATCACGGCCAGCAGGGTCATTGGCATATGCATCTGTAAACTTAGCCCAACCATCTTCGGTAAATCCATCCCAATACAGTCCGCGAGGTCCCCACATGACTGTGCACTGCCCTTCGGGACCTGTAAGCCAGTCGAAGAAAGCAAAGATTTTTTCTGGGTCCTTAGCTGCCTTTGTAATGACGGTGACATTCCAGCCGAGTTCTTTATAGTCACCAGTATATATCTTGTTTCTGTCTAATCCGGGTTTTGCAATAGGCCATATCATGAAATATCCGTCATTGGGATCCTGCTTTTTAAGCTCCATGTCTCCCTGGGAGCCCATCTCGGTGGGGCTGGAGGTAATGTACACAGCTACCTTACCTGTCAGCACCTTTCTGTCAACTTCTTCTTTTAGCTGTGTGAAAGTATCAGGTGATATCAGCTTCTCCCTGAACAGCCTGGACACAAATTGCATACCTTCTCTGTACGCAGGGTCGGTAAAAAGTGATACGAACTTGCCGTCTTGCGGTATTGCCATGTAGTTTGACCCATAAAATACACCGGAGCGGTTTTCTTTAAAGGCTGACAGCAAGTATTCAATGCCATCGCCGCCCTCTCCGACTTCAAGCGGGGTAACATCCGGGAATCTCTCCTTTACAGCAACGAGATAATTGTACAGATCATCGGTTGTCTCAAGTTTAGGTGAACCGAGGGCTTCATAAATCTTTTTGTTTACAACATATCCTGTATTACCGTTGGGTTGGGAAGTATACCAGTTTGGAATCTGATAAAGCTTCCCGTCGGGTGAGCGAAGCATGTCTATGTTCTCAAGTGACATAACCCATTTCTTATAATTTGGGTATTTTTCTATGTAGTCATCAAGGGGAACGAGCAGGCCTTCGGAACGAAGCTTTTCTACCTCAGCGCCGCGCTCCATCCAGATTGCGTCTGGCAGTTCGCCGGAAATGAGTATAGTGCTCATTTTTGCCTCTGCGTCACCACCAGAGCTTATAGCGTTGATTTTTACCTTCTTGTTTTCCAGAATCCATTTGCTGGCGGGATCCTCACCCCAGTTTGGCATGGTGTACCAGCTGTAATGATGGTAATAGGAAAACTCAAGCTCCTCTGATCCCAACTCCCAGGCTGATGCAGATGGCTGTTGTCCATCGCTTGCCTTCGGAGTATTGTTGTCTCCGACTGTTGCAGGCGTGTTGTCCTTTCCACCGCATCCGGTCAATAATGAGGTCAGCACCATCACCATTATAAGCGCAATTGATAAGCCTTTTTTCAATAGTCGCATTCTTTATTTCTCCTTCCTGATACTTTTTATTTATGGTTAAGCGTGACGCAAGGTCACGGCTTCCCACCGCATCTATTCCTTTATGGAACCTATCATTACTCCCTTAACAAAGTACTTTTGCAAAAAGGGATATACTAAGAGAATTGGAAAAGTGGCGACCATCATTGTAGCCATAGTTAAGGATTTGGTTGTAACCGAGCGCAGACTGCTTAAATGGGCAGCCGCCGCACTATCCATCTGTTTAAGTTGTTCAGTCATAATATTGGAGTTCATAATCTGCTGCAGCTTTGTCTGAATGGGAAGTAAATCGGGATTGTTTATGTACAGACCGGGGGCAAACCAGTCATTCCAGTGGTAAACAGCGGTAAATAACGCGATTGTAGCCATTACGGGTCCCGATAGCGGAAAGACAATTCTAAAAAATACACCCCAGTTTGTGCAACCGTCAATTTTTGCCGATTCCTCAAGACCAGGCGGTAAGCTCTTAAAGAAGGTGCGAAAGACAATCATGTTCCATACACTGATTAAACCAGGTATAACCATTACCCAAAATGTATTGACCAACCCCAGATCCCGTATCAGCAAATAGGACGGAATGAGGCCTCCGCTGAAATACATGGTAAAGACAGCCATTCCCATATAGAATTTTCTTCCGATGAGCTCCTTTTTTGACATGCCATATGCGAATATTGATGTGCACAGTATAGCTCCGGCTGTTCCCAGGCCTGTTCTTAAAACAGATATGATAAATCCGTTTATCAGGCGCTTATCTTTAAAAACAAACTTGTAGTTATCCAATGTGAATTCTCTGGGCCAGAAGGTTATTCCGCCTTTTAGCGCGTCTATGCCATTATTGAAAGAGATCACTGCTGCATTCCAGAACGGGTATATTGATACAAAACCAATAATAATTAAAAGGATATGTATAATAACTGACACAATTCTATCACCGGTTGATGGTTTCATCTGAGAATCCCCCTTATTACCACAGACTGTTGCCTGTTTTCTTGGCAAGCTTGTTCGCGCCTGCCAGCAACCCAATACTGATAACCGCCTTGAACATTCCGACAGCCGTTGCATAGGAAAATCTCTGTGTTTTAACGCCATGCCGGTATACATATGTATCTATGACATCACTTACTGGACGCTGGATTGGGTTGCTGCCAAGAAGCAGCAGATCCTCGAACCCTGCGCTCAGGAGGTCACCGATTGCCAGTATAAGGAAAAGAATAATAACTGGCAGGATACACGGAATAGTAATCAGGAATATTTGCCTTGTTCTGCTGGCACCGTCCATGGACGCAGCCTCATATAATTGAGGATCAATACCTGCAATGGCCGCCAAATAGACTATGGAGCCAAAACCGATCTCTTTCCATATTCCGGTGGTAACAATTATGCTCCAGAAATATTTATTCTCATCCAGAAAGCTGATAGGCTCTTTGATGATATTAAGCTTTAGCAGTAAAAGATTAAGGCTTCCGTTTTCTACAGAAAGGATGGAGAATACAAAGCTTGATACAATAACCCAGGAGAGGAAGTGGGGCAAATAGCTTACTGTTTGAATTACCCTCTTGAACGTCCGGTTTCTCACCTCATTTAGCATTAAAGCGAGTATAATGGGCGCCGGGAAACCAAAAAAGATTCTTAAAAGGCTGATAACGACAGTATTGCGCATTATGTTCCAAAAATCAGGAGCGGCAAGGAATGCTTTAAAATGCTTCAAACCAACCCAGGGGCTTTTCCAGAAACCCTTAAATATACTGAAGTCCTGAAAGCTCATGAGCAAGCCGTACATGGGTATGTAACAAAAAATAAAGATGTAGATGATTGCAGGAATCACCATGAGTTGAATATCCCATTGGTTAAGCAATCTTCTGCCAAGGGACAGATCCCTGCCATACCGCTCTTTTTTTCTGGTTTTTTCCTTTCTCACAGCAGCGCTTTGCGTTGTCATTTTAATCCCCCAATCTGAAAGTTGATATATGTTAAGCATGAAATGCGATATAGCTTTGTTTTTGGGCACGACAAAACTGGCATTGACCTGCCCGGATCATGTAGTCTTTCAACGGTTCTGTTGCTTTTGTCATTTGGAGCTTTGTTAAGGATCTGAGTTTTTCACATTATGGATGTAAGGATTCAGCCGGTTGCTGTGGCGCAAAGAAGAGCTGCAGCAACTGCTGCTGCATTCCAGAATATTGATTTACGCATAATTAAACCCCACAAGTTACAAATTTTATTTCATGGAATTTATCTGTACAGTGTCCGAAGCTGGATGTTCCATGATTAAATAATACAAGTACAGGGGGGATTATTCTTAATATATATTATTGAAAAATTTATGTATTTTCCAAAATCAATTGATATATTGATAAGATTTTCGGAAATCTCTCGGCAGTTTCCCGGTATACCTTTTAAAAGTATTGATGAAATGAGGCAGGCTCAAAAATCCGCAGTTGCAGGCAATATCCACTATTTTATCATTTGTTTGGAGCAAAAGCTGAGATGCTTTGACTATACGGATCTTATTCAGGTACTCGATGGGCGTTGATCCTACCGATTCCTTAAAAACGAGACTGAAATTGGATGTACTCATACTGACAATATCAGCGAGCTCCTTCAGCTTGATTTTCTTTTCGTAATTTTCCTTCATATATTCAAATACCGGGAGGAGCAGATAAGTGTTCTTTTCCATGTGCTTTGATCCGGAATTATGATCGAAGCTGAAACAACGCTGCAATAATACAGTCAGTTTTATCAGGGATGCTTTTACTGCCAGCTTGTAGCCGTCATACCTGAAATGGTTTTCTGTGAAAATTTCTTTTATGGTGGCAACCAACAAGTCATAATATTTATCCGATGGAACAATTTTGTTTTTGCCCCGCCGGCTTATTTCCCGTATAGTATGAAGGCTGTCCATCTCAAAAGTATGCCCCGCGCCGTTCCAAAGAAGGGTCGGGCTGAACAGAATGACCTGCATAATAACATCCTTATCATTATAAGCCAGGTGTATTTCATTATCATTGATAACAAAAATATCACCGGCTTTAAAAGAATAGTCCTTTCCATCAATCAGATAATTTCCTGTCCCATGCCTGACATAACATATTTCTATATGCCTGTGACAATGAAGCATAATGCTTTCTTTATCTATACCGATGGTCTCACCGATTATAACGGGATAATCCTCTTCTTCATAATCCTCAAGGTTATAGGTTATTTCAACATATTTGGTCTTTAGACAGGTATTTTCCTTCCGGTACATCAGCTGGTTACCTCCCGTTCAGGAATGGCTGAATCTGTTATTCTGAGTATACATATATCCCGGCTGCCAAATGGTGAGCAATACTCTGCGATAGATTTGAAATTGAGAAATTGATCTTATTTATCAGCAAGACAAAATCCATAAATAATAGTATCATTTAAGTATGTTGATAGGCAACAGTTGCGTTTTGACACCCGTAACACTACAGAGCAGCGGAAGAGAGGATAATATAACAATCAAAAAAGTTACCGAAAAGTTGGTAAGAATAAGTATATCCATTTATTTAAATGAAAGGGGCGCTTATCAATGTCTCAGGAAAAAACAGAGATAAAAATATTCGCCGGGAGCGCAAGCCTGAGTTTTGCCGATAAAATGTGCAAACACCTTGGAACTGAGATCGGACAATCACAAACCATAAGATTTTCTGAGGGCAATACCTTCGTAAAGATTCTGGAAAAAGTAAGAGATAAAGATGTATATATCGTTCAGACCATCGGACTGCATCCAAATGACGAATTTATGGAACTGATATTTTTGATCGATGCCTTCAAAAGATCGAGCGCAAGTTCTGTAACAGCCATAATACCTTATTTCAGCTATGCAAAGGGAGATAAGAAGGATGAGCCGAGAGTGTCGATCAGAGCCCGGGTATGCGCTGACTGCCTTGAAACAGCCGGAGTGGACCGGATAATCACTATGGATCTGCATAGCCCACAGATCCAGGGCTTCTTTAAAAAACCGGTGGATCATTTGTACGGAATGCCGATCCTGTGCAGATATATAATGTCAAAAAATATTGAGAACATGGTTGTGGTCTCGCCAGATGCAGGGTTTGCGAAGAATGCGAGGAAATATGCAACAGCTCTCAAGGCTCCCGTGGCAATAGGGGACAAGACCCGCAGCTGCCATGATGAAAAGGCTGAAGTACTCGAGATCATCGGTGACGTCAAAGGGAAAAATGCGATCATAGTCGATGACTTTACCATCTCCTGCGGTACGCTGATTGACACGGCGCGTGTTTTAAAAGAACATGGCGCGGAAAAAATATATGCATGCGTAACTCATGCACTGTTGGGGGATAAAGGGCTAAAAGCTCTTGAAAGCAGTGAGATAGAAGAGCTGATAGTTACCGATACGGTAGAGAATCAAAAGGCTTTCGAGCATCCAAAAGTGAAAGTGGTGTCTGTTGCCCAGTTGTTTGCAGAAGCAGTGGGTATAATCCACAACAGGGATTCATTGAGCCAGCTCTTTGACAATCTTGATTCCTGTTTCATTTAACACTTATGTGTCATTCCGAGCAAAGCGGAGGATCTGACATGCGTTTCTTATATTCTGGTCTTGGAAGGGGATAGCCAGGTGGGCAAAGGACGAAAAGAGAAAAAACATAATATAAATGCCGAACAGCATGACTGGTACAGACTGGACAATGCGGCTTTGATATACCCATCAATACAGTCCGACAGGATTACCACCATGTTCCGTATTTCAATGACATTAAAGGAGACGGTCAATCCCAGGATACTGCAGAAATCCCTCGAAGAGGTCATAAAAAACTTCCCGTTTTATCGTGTCAGGCTCAAAAGGGGGTTCTTCTGGTATTATCTTGAGCATAATCCCAAGCTGCCCCGTGTTGAGAGGGATGTGCGATATCCTCTTGGAAGGCTGCATCCGAGGCTCGGTACGCGGTTTCTGTTCCGTGTCCGGTACTGGCAGTCCAGGATTGCCGTGGAATTCTGTCATGTGTTGACTGACGGCACCGGCGGGATGACGTTTCTGAAAGCATTGGTGTATGATTATTTGATACGTTTGGGGAAAGATGTCGGCGATCCGGGCGATATCCCCGCAGGAATGCTTCCCGACGAAGCTGCAGAGGATGCGTATAACCGTTTTTACAAAAGTCCTCTTCCATTGCCCGACAAGGGAAGAAAGGCCTTTCACATCAGGGGAAAACTCCTTCGCCCGGGAGCCATTCGCATCACCAGAGGCGTAATACCTGTTGAATCGATACTTAAAGAGGCGAAGAAGAGGAACGTCTCACTGACTACCCTCCTTGTCGCCGTATACATCGATGCGCTTCAGGAACTTCAGGACACATACGTTTCCAGGAACCCAAAAAAGCGTCCTGTGGCTGTGCAGGTCCCTGTAAATATGAGGTCGATCTATCCCAGCAAAACACTGAGGAACTTCTCGCTTTTCGTAATTCCCGAGATCGACCCAAGACTCGGAAAATACAGCTTCGATGAAATACTGCAGATAGTCCGCGAGACTTTGATCACACAGACAAATGAAAAAGCCATAAGCAGATATCTGGCCAGAAACGTCGGAGGACAGCGCAATTGGCTTGTCAGAATAATACCGCTGTTTTTCAAAAAGCTTCTGATGCCGTTTCTGTATACAAGAATGGGAGAAAATCTCTGTTCCGGTACATTGTCCAATTTAGGTCTTGTAAAGCTGCCCGAGGGGATGGCAAAGGAAGTGGAGCAGATCGATTTCATCCTCGCCACCAATCCCATAAACAAGGTAGGCTGCGCCGTCTGCAGCTTTGGCGACAAGCTTGTGGTGAACTTCTCGAGAAACATACATGAAGCCGATGTTGAAAGGCTGTTTTTCACCAGGTTGGTGAAAATGGGTATTCATGTTAAAATAGATACAAACTATAGCTATTAGGGAAGCAAGGGTACGGTTCCTTTGCTTCCTTCCTGAAGCATGTCATTCATGTGATGACCGGGAATATGACATGCAGGCACAATGATCTGATACCGCTGATTCACGCTTGCACATGTCATTCTGAGCGAAGCGAAGAATCATACTACTGATCAGGAAGACAGTTTGACGATAAGATAAAATTCTGGCTGGAGGTTTATATGGCATACTGCGTACGTTGCGGAGTGGAACTGGAAAAAGGCCTGAAAGAATGTCCTCTTTGCAAAACAGAAGTAATACTGCCTGATGAACAGGATTCTTCCGAAAGGGTGATGCTGTTCTCAGACCGAATGCCGCGGCGCGAGCGTCCCAGGATGGAAATAGCACCGAGCCGTTCATTCCTTTTCCTTGTTACATTTATTATACTTTTGCCAATACTCGTAACACTTATCGTTGACTTTACAGTAAACCGGAAGATAACCTGGTCATTTTACCCCATTACATCGCTGGTTCTTTTATGGATACTCATAGCTTATCCTGCAATGCTCAAAGGCTGCACCTTTTTCCAGATCATAACCATGGACCTGTTTTCAATATCAGTATTCCTGATGTCGCTGGATCTGTATTCGGGGACTTTTCCTGAATGGTCCCATTATCCCGCTCTTTCCTTGCTTTTAGTCTGGGTATGGCTTGCGGGACCGATGCTTTTTTCCTGGAAGAGGATTTATCTGGTCCTGAGCATATGGTTTATTGGTACTTCCGGATTCCTTCTGGCCATCGACTTGCTGACCGGGGGAAGGGACTGGTTTTTCCAGCTGGCCTGCCCAATGATCGCCGCGCTGTTTTTAGCAGGTATCATCGGGGTTTTGATGAGAGGCCTGTTCAGAGCCAAACCTCTGCTTGCATCCGGAACAGCAATGCTGATCGCTGCTGCTGTTTTTACGGTGATAGATGCGACTGTGAACCTGTATGTCTCCGGACTGAAACTGATATGGTCACCGATATCTGCAGCCGTTCTTGTTCCCACCTCTGTTTTTCTGTTTATTGTAAACGGGAATGACGAACTGAAAGCATATCTGATCAGGAAATTCCACCTGTAACGGGTCGAACTGTTGTTATCCTGTCCGTCAAATATGTTATATAATTATCATTGAGACTGGCATTATGGGGGTAGTAAGGTGCTGGGCAAGATAAAGGGCTTTTTTGTCAACTCCACTGTAAGGCAGAAGCTTACGCTTCTGTTTGCGGTTTTTATTCTGTATCCTGTTCTGATAGTCGTCTTTTTCGGATATTTCAAATACGCAGTTGATATCAGAAAAGAGATCATAAATTCATTGGATCAGAGAATAGAGCGTGTAAATGATTTTACCACTGAAAGATTCGAACAGGCGAAACGCTTTGCAATGATGATGCCTTATGACGGAACCCTCAACGAGCTTTATGTTCAGAAAAAAAACGGCGAGATAAGCCAAAGCGACCTGTTCAAGAATATCAACGAATATCTCAATTCAAAATTCTATTCAAACCAGGAAATAGACGCCCTGTCCTTTTTCTTCACCGATAACAGCCAGGTAGTATATATGGTCCAGTCAGACAACTCATACAGCCGGTACATAAACACCATACACCCTATCGTTGTTGAATTTGCTTCAAAATTGGGGGAGGAGCAGTTCGGATATTATATTTCCGATGACGGCGAGTTTTACCTCATCCGCAAAATGACAGACCGGTACACCTTCAGGCAATACGGAAACGTTGTAATAAAAGTGGACAAGAATTATATGCTCGGTTATTTCAGAGAAAATTTCCAGAACAGTTCAGGCTTTATATTGACATATAACGGAGCCAGCATATTCGAACAGGGCCAGATCTCAGAAGATTTGAGATCCGAAGTGATGAAAAAGATACATGACGGGACACAGCCTGATGAGAACAGATTCAGCATAAGACCCTATGAAATTTTGACCAGCAGCATAAATCTGGACAATATAACCCTGCGTTACGGAGTGATAATGTCGACCAGAACGATCATGGACAAGTATAACAGCGCGGTTCGGTTATTGATCATCCTTACCGTGGCGGTGGCCATTGCAATGATATTGATGGCCGTTCCACTGGCAAATGCAATTTGGAAGCCCATAAAAGAGCTTGTCGGACTGATGAAGCAGCTGGAGGAAGGTAATCTGGGCGTACAGGCCGACAGGAGAAAGAATGACGAATTCAAATTCATATTTGATTCCTTCAATAACATGTCCAATGAGATAAAGCATCTGTTCGATGTCGTGTATAAAGAGGAGCTTGCCAGGAAAGAAGCCCAGCTGGCGGCACTGCAGGCAAGGATTAATCCGCATTTTTTGTATAATACGCTTGAAATAATGAACTGGAAAGCCAGGATCAACGGAAACAACGAACTGTCTGAGATGATAGAAGCCCTGGGAACCCTGTTGGATGCGGGGATGAACAAAGGCGGAAGGACTGTTTCAACATTAAAGGATGAAATAAGACTTGTAGACTCATACATGTTCATCATGGGAAAAAGGTTCGGCAAAAGACTTGAATTCGTCAAGGAAATAGATGAATCCCTGCTTAACGGGACTATCCCCAGACTCATAATCCAGCCGCTTCTGGAGAATGCGGTGGGCCATGGGGTGGAGCCTGTCGGAGGAGGTCGTATAAAACTTACGGTAAGCCTGGTAAACAAAAGACTGAACATATCGGTGGAAGATAACGGCGTAGGCATATCGGATGAGGATCTGGCCGAGTTCGACAAGCTCTTCAAAGGTCTGCCCAACCGTATAAAAAGCTCCACAGGCATTGGAGTAAGAAATGTCCACGAACGCATAAAGATTATATATGGCGACGAGTACGGGCTTACTCTGGAGAAGGCTCCTGCCGGCGGCACCCTAGCCACCATAACCATTCCGTACATAGTATAGCCGATGGTCCAATGAAGGCAATAAAGTGCAAAATCTAACAAGGACAACACATTCAATAAAGCTTTGTGTTGAAGTAATATAAAAACAGATATCAGGAGGAATCGCCCCATGAAAAGGATTCTTGCTATTGCACTGGCACTTGCGGTTTCGGCAGGCATTCTGGTTTCCTGCGAAAGTCCAGTTGGTCCAGCAGAGTCGACACCCCCTGTAGTTGCACCTGAGCCGGTAGAGATCAGATTTATCGGACAATTTGGAGGCACAGACCCGACGACTCCTATTTTTGATGAGATACTTAAGAAGTTTACCGATACTTACCCGTACATAACTGTCGTCAATGAGTCCAATACAGCCGATGAATCCTGGAAAGCACGTGTGACGACTGATTTTTCATCCGGTAATGATCCTGATGTGGTGCAGTATTTCAATGGGCCTGACGCGCGAATCCTGATTGAAAACAACAAGGTTGTGGCTATCGAGGAAATAAAAAAGATATATCCTGATTACGCCGGGAATATTTCCGATGAAGCCATGTCCTACATGAAAGAATACGACGGAAAGCATTATGGAGTGCCTGTAAGAGGTTTTTATGAAGGGCTTTTCTGCAACAGGGATCTGTTTGAAAAATACGGTCTGGATCTGCCTACCGACTGGGAAAAGCTTGAGACCGCAATAACGAGGTTTGCAGAAGAAGGGGTGGTGCCTATAGCAGCCAGTTTTTCGGATGTGCCCCACTACCTGATAGAACACTTTATTCTGGCTGAGGGCGGTATAGAAGATCACTCGATAAATCCGAAGGTGACTTATCCGGAAAGCTGGGCAAAGGGTATAAGCTACTTTAAGAAATTTAAGGATATGGGAGCATTTCCGGTCGATGTGAACGCAACGAAAAACGACATAGCGGCAAACCTTTTCTATAATAAACAGGCTGCAATGATAGTTGAAGGATCCTGGTCGATCGGAAGCATAAAATATCCTGACACCACTGTGATTCTGCCATTTCCTCCCACACCGGAAGGGAAGAAGGATCCTACTGATATAATCGGTGGTTTCACTGTCGGTTTCTACATATCCACAAAGGCATGGAACAATCCTGCCAAGCGTGATGCCGCGGTATTGCTGGTAAAGGCTCTTACATCAAATGAATCGATCGCGGCTTACGCAAAGGTGGGGGGCATTCCTGCGGCAGATATAGGACCGGTGGCAGGCCACAACAGGGTTATGATAATGGGGCTTGATATGAGCAAAATAGCGAAGGGACTCGCCATGCCCATCGACTCAAGACTGAGCAAGGAGGCATGGACCTATTTCGTATCACAGATCGGTTCCCTTGCAGATGGCCAGATTACTCCTGAAGCACTCTTGAATGAAGTAGTGAAGAAGAATAAATAATGGGCTTTGCATCGGAAATAAATACTGCAGTATATGTTCTTCCTGGCTGGCTCTGAAACGGGGATTATCATGCTGTATAGAGACAAAAGACCGCTGATCATATTTCTGGCGCCTGCTTTGCTGGTAATGGGCATATTTCTGTATTATCCGTTTTTACAGAACTTCGCCGACAGCTTTTATGAAATAAACGGCTTCGGCGCTGTGACCAAAACATATGTCGGGATTGAAAACTACAGGCAGCTTCTGAAGGATAAGACCATCCTTCAGGCATTGAAAAATACCTGTATGATGATAGTGTTCACCATCGTGTTCGAAATCGGAACAGCTTTGGTTCTGGCTATCATGGTCGACAGCATCAAAACAGGCGCTGAATTCTTCCGGACAGTGTTTTTTTTCCCCATAGTTATTTCAGCTACAGCCATTGGTCTGATGTTCAATCTTTTTTACGCCTATAACGGGGGACTGTTCAACCAGATCCTTGAGAAGCTGGGACTGGATCCGGTATTGTGGCTTTCTGATGACAAGGCAATATACATGATAGCCCTGCCCATCGTGTGGCAATATGTCGGCTTTTATTTCGTGATTATCCTTACGGGACTTAACAGCATCCCGGAAGATATCTATGAACATGCCTATATGGATGGAGTCAGGGGGCTGAAAAGAGTTTGGTATATCACTCTCCCGCTGGTCTGGGATGTCCTGAAGGCATGTTTTGTTCTGGGGATAACGGGATCACTGAAAATATTCGATATGGCATGGGTAATTGCCCCGTATGGAGCACCAAAAGGCCTGACACATTTCTTTGGTACTTATTTATACCAGACCACATTTTTTTCCCAGACTGTGGGATACAGCTCGGCAATCGCCGTACTGGTCGTCATTCTTGGTCTTTTGATCTCATATGCGGTTATGAAGCTGATCAGAAGCAAAGCATTTTTTTACAGTGAGGATGTATGATGGACATTACAGAGACAGCATTTGAAAAGCAGGTATCAAAATCAAAGCTGAAAAACACTTTATCCATGGTCCTGGTTTATTCGGTCCTCGTTCTTTGGGCTTTTATCAGTATATATATGCTTTTTTGGGTCGTAAACAATTCGTTCAGGGAAAGGTCCGAGATCTTGAACGATTCCTTCTCATTAGTCACCAACCCTACCGCCGAGAATTACAGAACAGCCTTCGGACGGCTGAGCAGGGAAGAAAACATGAGCATCGGAAGGGCATATCTGAACAGCCTCATAATATCAGGATCTACGGTGATATGCGTGACCATCCTGGGCGGGCTTGCCGCTTATGCCATGGCCAGATACTCTTTCAGGTTTAAAAAAGTCCTTAACTTTATATTTGCAGGAAGCCTGCTGTTTCCTGCCTATACGCTTATCGTACCTGTATTCAGGATGATCCAGGAAATAGGTCTTGTAAACAACCCGATAGGAGTTATCATTCCACAGACAGCGGTAAATCTTGCGTTTGCAATAATCATACTGATGGGGTTTATCAAAAATCTTCCCACAGAGATTGAAGAAGCTGCATATCTGGAAGGTTACGGTGTTTTTTCGGTTTTTTTCAGGATAGTTCTGCCCGTAACGAAGCCCGCATTCGCCACAGTGGGGATTTTTACGTTCCTGTGGTCGTATAATGATTTGTTTCTCCAGATGTCCATACTGAGAAAAAGAGTATCTTATCCCGTTTCGGCACTGCTGAACGAGATTAGTTCCCAGTTCGGCACTGATTTCGGGTTGATGTGCTCTGCCACTACCATTGTGGTAATTCCTGTCCTTATCGTATATCTGATCCTGCAGAAAAATATCATGAAGGGTTTGACAGCAGGTGCAATAAAAGGCTGATTATTGTATAATTAAAGTAAACCACAATGCCCGTGTTTTTATGACAACACACAGATATTGATAAAATCGATCGATGTTGATAAGGCGGTGTAAAAGTGTTCAAAGTTATTTTGCTGGACGATGAGGATACCATACTGGAGGGGCTCCAGTCCACTGTTCCGTGGGACAGATACAAATGCAAGGTAGTGGCAACTGCAACCAACGGCAAGGACGGTATGGCGCTTATCCGAAAGCATAAACCGGATATCGTTTTTACCGATATCAGAATGCCGTATCTGAATGGTCTGGAAATGCTGAAGGAGCTTACCGGAGAATTTCCGAACATGCAGATAATAGTTCTGTCCGGATATCGTGATTTTTCATACGCTCAGACGGCGATTCAGCTTGGAGTTCTCAGGTTCCTTCTCAAGCCTTCCAAGATGGAGGATATATATGAGGCGTTGAATGCTGCAATGCTGAAGCTCTCGGGAGTACCGCTGGAAAGCCCACCCATCGGCAATGAGGAAGATGACAGTGAAGGCAGCTTCATCGTGAACCGTGCCATGAACTATATAAACGAGCACTATGCCGAAAAGCTTACCCTGCAGCAGCTTGCCGATTACCTGTACATAAGCACATGGCATCTTTGCAGGGTTTTCAAGAAACACACCGATATGAATTTTGTCGATATCCTGAACAAAATCAGGATAGAGCACGCCAAGAGATATTTGAAGGAAACTAATCTGAAAATATATGAGATATCAAGAAATGTAGGCTACAGTGATATCGCATACTTTTCAAAAGTGTTCCGCTCCCTGACCGGAATGTCTCCCAAACAGTACAGAGAAAGAGTGTGATTAAAAAGAACAGACGATATGTGATTTAAGGTCATGTTTAAACAGTATACTTATTTTTATCAATAAAATGCGAGATGAGCCCTCGCATTTTTATTAATTTGAAAAAAGTATTTGTATCGTTAACGGCAGCTATACGACAGGTGGGTGAGGCTAAATGATAAAATAGTTCTTATCTTATATAAATTATAGAGAGGTCTTTGGGAATGTAGGAGGTTAAAATGGGAAGAGCTTATGTAAAAACAATTCTAAATAGCGTAATAGAAATCAGGGATATTGTCTCTCTGCATTACTTTGAATACGTTAAAGATTTTATAGGGATTGGTGAAAGCCATGATTTTTGGGAAATGGTTTATGTTGATTTTGGAGAAATTGAAGTTGTTGCTGGTGAGGACAGCTTGATTTTGCGCCAGGGGCAAGCAATTTTTCATTGTCCATGGGAATTTCACAATATTTATGCCACAGGGGATTTTGCAAGTGTTTTTATAATAAGCTTTGATTGCTTTAATCAAGCAATGCAGTTTTTTAATCATAAAGTCTTGACACTTAATAATTCAGAGAGAGACCTAATTGCCGGGATCCTGCGTGAAGGAAAACTTGTTTTTACAGAGCCTTTTGATATCATGGATCAGACAGAACTGATCAGAAAACCAAACACGGTGTTTGGTGCTGAGCAGATGATTAAAATGCAACTGGAGCAGCTTTTAATTAGTCTCTACCGTAATGCTTCCAACACTGGAAATACAGTTACCCAGACGACAAAAACACAACTGCTAAATGAGCGGCATGTTGTTGATACCATAATTGCTTTATTGGTAGATAATGTTTATGGCACTATAAGCCTTAATGAGATTGCAGCAAGGCTCTCCTTCTCAAAAAGTTATTTGGAGATGCTGTTCAAAAAAAATATGGGTATTGGAATCATGAAGTACTTCAACCAAATAAAAGTAAACGAAGCAAAACGGTTAATAAGCGAGGGGAAATACAGTTTTACTCAAATTGCAGATATATTGAAATTTGGTTCAATACATTATTTTTCAAGAGTTTTTAATAGAAAAGCCTTTGGCTACAACCCGCGAAGATGTATTTCGTATATTGGATGCCGTAGAAAGCAATAAAGTACGGGCTATGGTCGATCTGCATAATCGGTGGAGTCCACCGTTCAATGAAGCTTATCAGGCAGTAACACGAGGTGATTTAGGGGAAGTTTATAGTGCATATTTTCGCCTGAATGATATTAAATGGGTTGCTACCGATATGCTGCCATGGGCTTCAAAATCATCAATTCTGTGGTTTCTTGGCAGCCACAGCCTGGATACCTTACGCTGGTTCTTCCAGGATGAAGTCAAGAGGGTTTATTGCGTCAGCCGTGATGGGATCCTTAAGAGTTTGGGAGTTGACACTGTTGATGAATACCTGACAACCCTGGAATTCAGAAATGGTGGTATCGCTCAGAAGGAAAACGGTTGGATCACACCTAATGCCAACCCTTGCATCAATGATATCAAATTTAATATTTTAGGGACCAAAGGAATGATTGAGATTGATGCCAGTAATCACAGAATGATACAAATATTTAGTGATAATAAGGTGATAGTACCCGACATAATTGTGCAAAATTCAATCTTTGGCAAACCAAAAGGCTTCGCCTTTGAGAGCATACGCTGTTTTGTTGATTGTATTTTGGATGGTTCTGATTTTCCTGTTACAATCTATGATGCTGCCAACACATCACTGGCTATACTTGCTATCATGGAGTCTGCAAGAACGCGTATGCCCGTCGAGGTAAAATATTAGAGTATTAAAAGGAACTAATAGTTTTTTAAATAGGGGGTTTCATTGATCAGTACAGTGAAATTCCCTATTTACATCACTTTACTTCTCCCTGACCAGCTTCCCGGTCATATGTTCGATTTCGATGGCAAAGAGCTCTTGAGTATATCCGGACCTTTCCGCAGGGAGAAGCGAAAGCTGTTTATATTTCATATGCTCCGGAAAATGAGGCAGCAAGGCGCTTATATGCTAAATTTGGTTTTAAAGAGATCGGTATAAATGAAGAGTCGGAAGAAATGGTAGCAAAGTTGATCTTATAAAGCATCAGCGCTCTGAGCTCGCTACGGATTATTGACCACAAGAACCGTCCCCCTGGTAATTTACTTCTTCAATCACTATCCTTTGATGAATTTTGTGTCAGAAATTCTGTCATCAGGCCTTGTCACAAGCCATACGGGCAGAAGTACCATCCTTTTTATTCCGGGCTTGCTTTTGGCGGGGTTATCATATATACTTGATGTAACAGTGCGGGAAAATCCCGTCCCATATATTGATAAAAGAACCGTCATAGTTTTTAGAATCTATGAAAGGCTTTTAATTTCTTTACGACTGGATGTGGTAAAAAATGAAAGAGCCTTTTATTTTTTTGCGCTCTGAGATAACGAGAGAGAATGCGTTGACATTAGTCAAATGGATGAAAGACAACGAAGTCACAAAATACCTCAGTGATCCCCAAAGTGTTTCAGATAGTATTGAACAGGTGGTTCAGAGGACCACCCTGCCGGTATTGACTCACCTGTTCAATCGCAACGGCCGGTTTTATATGATTTACAACAAGCATAGCATTCCGGTCGGGTTTGTCAGGCTGGTGAAAAAAGACAGCGATTACGAAATAGTTATTGTGATCGGAGACCGGAACAATTGGGGAAAAAGATTAGGTACTGCAGCTATTAAAGAGAGCATGAAAATCGCTTTCTTTGATTTCAGAGCGCAAAAAATCATCGCAAAAATACACAAAGAGAATACACGGTCGATCCGGGCATTCGTCAATAATGGTTTCAAAGCTGAAAGGGAAAGCGATTCCCTTAAGACTTTCACAATAACTATGGATCAGTATTTGATGTCAATTAACGGGAATACTGTTTTGGCTGCCAGGATCTATATTACTGAAACAGATAAGGAAAGGATCGAAAAGAATATCGAATCCGTGCTGAACTGCGGGAAAATGTCTGATGAAACGGTCAGGGATCTTGAAAACGAAATCAACAGAGCAGTAATAGTTGATTCAAAACAGATCTCCAGTGATGTTATAACGATGAATTCACGTGTGCTTCTGCATCTTGACGGCGAGGAGATGGAGGTTTCTCTGGTTTACCCTGAAGATGCCGATCTGGAAAATAAAAAGCTGTCGATATTTTCTCCTGTGGGCACGGCCATACTTGGATACAGCGAAGGTGATATGATTGAATGGGAAGTACCTGCCGGCGTCATGAAAATCCATGTAAAGAAAATTTTATATCAGCCTGAAGCGGCTGGAGATTACCACATGTAGGAAGTCAATTAAAGCAATAAAGCCGGCCGATTTTGCAATTTCAGTAATATTCATATTTAGAATTCCAGGTATCACGAAACTGATAATTGCTATGTAGAAAGCTATGATCTGATCTCTTTTTGTCTGCTGAAGCCCCAATTCGTTCACACAGATTTCATAAGTCTTGTCGAGCCTTAAATCTTTCTTCGCATTATAGAGATCATCATCGACTATGTAAGTCTTATAATTTGACATACACTTGCCTCCATATTTCAAGCTTATCTGAAGAGTATATACCCTTATCTGCTGTACGGAATAACGGGGATTTCATCATATACAATGCGCATCAGGTGTTCATAGTTTTCCTTTGTATTTGCGCAGATCAATGGTATCGGACGATTGAAAACGGTCTTTTTATTACCAATGGTACCTATGTATCCACCCGCTTCTCTTACTATTATATCGGAAGCGGCAAAGTCCCAGGGGAAAACACGCATTTCAAAGTACAGATCTACCCGGCCGCATGCGAGATAGGCCAGCTCCAGTGCTGCCGAACCTAATCTGCGCATATCATCGCATTCAGCATAGACTTTTTCCAATATATTGATGCAGGGTTTGGCATAATCCTTGTTATATAAACTGAAAGCCGTACAAAAAATCGACTGCTCAAAACTCCGGTCGGATACTCTTATGGGTTCATTATTCAGAAAAGCGCCCTTTCCCTCTTCAGCATGGAACATTTCGTCCCTGTAAGGATCATATACGACTCCTAGGACAGATCTTCCGTCCTTTACAAGCCCTACTGATATAGCGCTCAAAGCCATATCCCGGATAAAATTGGCCGTACCGTCTATGGGATCAACTATCCATCGGCAGAGATCAGACTCCATTGATTCTTCGTTGAAGTTTTCTTCCCCAACAAATGCACAACCGCTTATCAGCGGGACCAGCCGACTTTTCAAATACTCCTGTACTGTATAATCAACTGTGGTGACATTGTTCGATATGTTTCCTTTTTTTGATACTGAAAAATCACGGTTCTGCATTAACTTGCCGGCTTCACGGACTATTTCAGCAACTTGTCTTATCATGCCTTTATTCCTGTCAGGTACGAAATAATAAAAATAGGATTATAGGATTATATTATCAGAAAAATTATAAATCATTCATCATCGGAATTCAAACCGGTAATTTGCCCTTCATGTATGAAATGTGCATAAATAACTTCCTGTGCACACGCCAATACTCACTTGTATTAATATGCAAAACTTATGTATAATAAAGATACATTTGAATTAGGTGGAATATGGCTTGAAAGTAATAGGTGTAGTTGTCGGCAGGAATAAAGATACCGAATATGAACATACAAAGCTGATTATAGAAAAGCTTCTGAATAGAGGCTTCAAGGTCATGGTACCACCGGGTGGTTCCTCCTGCGCGGGACTTCCGGTAATCGAATCATCGACACTTTTCAAGGACTCGGATTTTATTATTTGCGTAGGCGGAGACGGAACATTCTTAAGCACTGCCCGCAAGGCATTTGCGTACAGAAAGCCTGTTCTTGGCATCAACAAGGGAACCGTGGGCTTTTTGGCCGAAGTTGAGATAAGCGAGATCGAGACGGCCATCGACAGTCTGGTAAACGGACAATTCAGGATCCAGCCCCGCATGGTTTTGGTTGCAACTGTTGAGAGGAACGGGGAGAAGGTCTATGAAAACATTGCAATTAACGATGCGGTCATTACCAGAATGGCCCTGTCCCGGATATTGAGACTTATGGTCATGATAGATGACAAGTACGCTGACTCTTTTCCGGGAGACGGAGTCATTATTTCGACTCCCACAGGCTCCACCGGATATTCGCTGTCTGCGGGAGGTCCCATTGTTCAGCCCGATATGAGGCTGGTCATCATTTCCCCTATCTGCCCTCACATACTACACTCCAGATCATATATAGCATCCGATTCAAAAACAGTATCGGTTATTATTGACGATAAAAGTGAAATAGATGCCATCCTGACCCTTGACGGACAGGAAGGATTCAAGCTGGAACCCGGTGACAAGATTTTCGTTAAAGCTTCTGAAGACAGTGCGCTCTTTGCCACAGTAAAAAATATGGATTTTTATGATATCATCAGGGCAAAGATACATAAATCGAACTAAGATCCTTATTAATCAATTTAATCCGGAGCAAACGGAGGGAAGATATGAAATATAATCGCCATGCCAAAATACTGGATATTATCGAGAACCACGTGATCGAGACTCAGGATGACCTGGCCGAAAAGCTGAGGGAGCAGGGTATGGATGTCACGCAGGCAACCATATCGAGGGATATCAAGGAATTGAGGCTGATTAAGGTTCTTACTCCTGACGGGAGGTACAGGTATTCGGCAATGAATTCTGACACCGGGAATATGAATGACAGATTGCTGGTAATAATCAAGGAGGCCTATGTGTCATGTGATTATGCCAACAATATTCTTGTCATCAAAACTCTGCCGGGTATGGCCCAGGCCGTTGGCGCGACCCTTGATGCCCTTGGCTGGAGCGATATAGTGGGGACTATAGCCGGAGATGATACCGTGATGGTTGTCTGCCGTGCCGAAAAAATAGCTGAAGATCTGATGGACAAAATAACACGTATGGTGAGAGGAGTGTCCTGAGTAAAAGATGCTGATACAGCTTGATGTCGAGAATGTTGCCATTATTGAGAAACTTAATATCCCCTTGTTCAAGGGCTTTAATGTGCTGACGGGCGAAACGGGCGCAGGAAAATCGATCATTATCGATTCACTGAATGCTCTTTTGGGTTCGCGTGTCTCAAAGGAGCTGATCCGTTCGGGTTCGGACAAGGCGTTCGTTCAGGGGCTTTTTTCCAATGCCGGAGACCTTGCGGAGCTTCTGGAGAGCTTCGGAATAGAGCCCCAGGATGATGGCAACATACTTATATCAAGGGTCATCACCGAATCAGGCAAGAATATATGCCGGGTAAACGGCACCATGGTCACTGTTTCGATGCTGAGGGACATAGGTCAGAGGCTCGTGGATATACACGGCCAGTATGACAACCAGTCGCTTCTGAGGACTGAAACCCACATCGAACTGCTCGACCTGTTTGCAGGCGAAAAGCTTGCGGAGGAGAAAAGACAGTACCGGATTTTACTGGACAAGCTCAATGAACTTAAGTCCAGGCTCAGATCTCTTTCGGGAGAAGGCAAAGAGCGGGAACGGACCATGGACATGCTCAGGTTCCAGATAAATGAGATCGAAAGCGCTGATCTTCACGCCGGAGAAGATGAGGAGCTTCGGCGGCAAAGCAAGATACTGAGCCACTCTGAAGAGATCGTAAATGCCTTTTCCCAGGCATATCAGATGATTCGCGGCGAAGACAGGGATGACCAAAGCGCTCTGGACAAAATAGGATTATCCCTCGATCTGATAAGAAAGGTTGAGGAGCTAGATCCGGAATACAAGATGATAAGCTCATCTCTGGAAGAGATCGGGGAAAAGCTTGTGGACATATCCCGTGAGATAAGGAAAATCAGGGATGGGACCGAATATGATCCCAACCTGCATAAGAGCATAGAGGAACGCATCAGTCTGATCCAGGGGCTGCAGCGCAAATACGGCGAGACAGTAACAGATGTGCTTACATATCTGGAAGACGCCAGAAAGCGTCTTGATGAAATCGAAAGAAGCGAGGAACTGATCCTTGCCATTAAAAAAGATATCGAAGATGTGGAAAAAGACCTGCATAAAAAATGCGAGGTTATGAATAGATTAAGAACTGAAGCCGCAAAGGAACTTGAAAAAGGCATACTGAAGGAACTGGCTGATCTTGAGATGCCAAGGACACAGTTTCTGGTCTCTGTGGTGTCATGCCCTGAAGAAGGTTTTACTGAAAACGGGACAGACAAGGTCGAGTTTTTATTCTCTCCAAATGCAGGAGAACCTTTGAAGCCCCTGTCAAAAATAGCGTCAGGAGGCGAGATGTCCCGCTGCATGCTTGCCATAAAAACCATTCTGGCCGATATCGACGCCATACCCACACTGGTATTCGATGAGATCGACACCGGAGTAAGCGGGAAGGCTGCATCCAGGCTGGGAGAAAAACTCAAGGCTGTAGCTGGGATGCATCAGGTCATCTGCATAACCCATCATGCTCAAATAGCAAGCCAGGCTGATACTCATTACCTTATCGAGAAAAAGGAGCAGGATGGACGTATGCTGACACAGATCAAACTTCTTGACAGGAAAGAAAGGGAAGAAGAGATCTCAAGGCTTTTAAGCGGGGAGCATGCCACCGAGACAGCCAGGAAACTTGCGCGGGAATTGCTCAAGCAGAAATAAGGATGGAGATATACAATGATAATAAAAAAAGCCGAGCTTATGATTTCGGCCGTCGAACCTTCCCAGTATCCCGGTACAGATTGGCCCGAGATTGCTCTGGCAGGCCGCTCGAACGTAGGAAAGTCTTCGCTGATAAATGCTCTGACCAACAGGAAATCTCTGGCCAGAACCGGCAGCACTCCGGGAAAAACCAGAGTCATCAATTTTTATAACATAAATGACAGCCTGGTGCTGGTGGACCTGCCTGGATACGGATATGCCAAAGTATCCAAAGAGGAACGGAAATCCTGGGGGGTATTGGCCGAAGCTTATCTGAACACTCGAAAAAACTTAAGCATGATACTGCTTTTGGTGGATATAAGACATGATCCTACCGGTGATGATATACTGATGATGGATTATATAAGACAATCCAATCGGAGATTCGCCGTTGTTGCCACTAAATCAGACAAGGTGAGCAGAGCAGAATATAAAAAGTGTATCGACAATATCAAAAGAAGACTGGATCTGGATGAAGACAGCAGGGTCATACCCTTTTCGGCTCCCAAACGCATGGGAGTTGATGAAATATGGTCGGTCATGGAATCTTTTCTGGAATGAGTGTGAACTTTTATGATAGCAGAGATCCTCGCAGTAGGTACTGAACTGTTGATGGGGCAGATCACCAATACGAATGCCCAATACCTTTCAAGAAGGCTCAATGATCTGGGAGTCAACGTCTATTACCACAGTGTTGTGGGAGATAATCCCGTGCGGCTGAAGGAAAGCCTGAAGACAGCTCTCAGCCGTGCTGATCTGGTGATATCGACAGGGGGGCTGGGTCCCACACAGGACGATCTGACAAAGGAGACCGTTGCGGAAACCATGGGCCTTAAGCTTGTTTTGAACGAGGAAATCTATCAGAAGATAAGGGACTTTTTTGAAAGAGTCAACAGAAAAATGATGGAGAACAACGTAAAACAGGCTTATATACCTGAAAACAGCATGATCATCCCGAACAACAACGGGACCGCTCCGGGCTGTATGATCGAAAAAGACGGGAAGATAGTCGTGATGCTGCCCGGACCGCCAAAAGAAATGATCCCCATGTTTGAAGAAACGGTTTTCCCGCATCTGGAGAAAAAGACGGGGCAGACTATAGGTTCCAGAATGCTCAAGGTATTCGGCATCGGCGAATCCGAGATGGAAATGAAGATAATGGATCTTATCAAAGCTCAGTCGAACCCCACGATCGCACCTTATGTCAATATGGGGGAGGTAGTGGTCAGGGTCACCGCAAGGTGCAGGGATGCCGGTGAAGCTGAAAGCATGATCGATCCTGTTATCGAAAAAATAAGGGAGCGGCTCGGAACCAACCTTTATTCGGTAAACGGAGAGACCATGGAAGAAGTGGTCGTGAAGCTCATTACAGAGAAAAACATAAATATATCAGTCGCCGAATCCTGTACCGGCGGCATGCTGGCATCAAAGCTGGTCAATGTGCCCGGAGTTTCCAAAGTATTTGAGAAAGGCTTTATAACATACTCCGACAGTGCTAAAATTGAAATATTGGGTGTGTCTCCCGATACGTTGAAAAAATACGGCGCGGTAAGCCGGGAAACAGCGCTCGAAATGGTTGACTGCCTCATAAAGAAAACAGGCACCCGTGCAGGGATATCCATTACCGGGATGGCAGGTCCCGATACTGCTCCCGATCCGGTCCCGTGTGGTTCTGCCCATAGTCCGGATGCTTTGAAAAAACCTGCGGGATTGGTATATATCGCTGTATACCTGGACGGCAGGACCGAATGTGCAGAACTCAAGCTCAACGGGGACAGGGAAAGGGTAAGACATGTAGCCTGCCTGAACGCGCTGAATATGCTGAGAAAAATGATTATAGAAGTACGGAGATGAAATGGAAAGTAGTAGCGACTCGGTAAAAAAACTGACCGGAGCGGCCGGACTGGTGATGTTCGGAACGTTTTTGAGCAGGATTACCGGTTTTTTGAGAAATGTACTGATAACAACTCAGATGAAACCCATGGGGTATTCGGATGAATTCATACTTGCATTCACGCTGCCCGATCTGGTCTATGATCTGCTTGCAGGCGGTGCTATTGCTGCAGCGTTCATTCCCATTCTCTCTACATATCTGTCAAAGGATCAGGAGAGAACTGGCTGGAAAGCTATCAGCACGTTTATGAATTTATCGGTCATCCTGATGGTGGTTCTGGAAATAGTGTTCTTCATTTTCACCGACAGTTTTATGGCTGTTTTTGCTTCCGGATACAAGGAAGGAGCATCAGGCGACAAGGAGCTGCTGATCAGGCTGACAAGAATACTGCTGCTGAATGCCCCCTTTATGATGCTGGCCGGGCAGTTGAACGGCATTCTCAACTCATATAAAAGATTCGCTGTCGCCGCATTCGGGCCGGTAATATACAATATTTGCACTATTTTGAGCATCGGCGCTTTCGGAGCCAGGAACGCCGAACTGACAGCCTGGGGTGTCGTCGCAGGAGGCGCAGTGTTCTTCGTGATTCAATTTTCAGGAGCATTCAGGCATTTCGTCAATTACAGGCCAAAGCTGTTCCTGAAAAGCGAAGCCTTCAGAGAACTTATACATCAGGCTGTTCCATCCCTGATTTCTTCGACCATTATTGAGATCAATGTCATCATATCAAGAAACTATGCCACATTTTACGAGGCCGGTATGGTCACCATCCTGAACAATGCCAACAAGACCTGGCAGCTTCCCCTGGGGATATTTGCCCAGAGCATCGGGATTGCGCTTTTGCCCACATTGTCTGAGCACTATGCTAAAGAAAACCCGGAAGAATATAAAAAAGTGCTTTATAAAGGGCTCAGAGTGGTTTTCCTTCTGTCGTTCATAACTTCTGTCATCATGATGATATTAAGTGGCGACATCATGAGGATATTGTTCAAATGGGGCTCGGGCTCCGAATATGATGTTTTCTACGGCGGCCTGTGCCTTATGGCATATTCGGCCACACTGGTGTTCTCCTCTATGATCGCCCTTATGACAAGAGCCTTCTATTCGGTACATGACAGCAGAACTCCTTTGTTCGGCGGGGTCCTGGGTATAGCCATACTGTATTTGCTGAACGTGATTTTCAGAAATCTGACCGGCATTGGGATCGCGGGTACGGCTCTTGCCTATTCAATGAGCCAGTTCGTCATTATGATGGTCTATATGCTCCTGTTCAGGAGAAAGACAGGGATCGATATAATAACCGACAATTTCGGCTATATAGTCAAGGCAATGATAGGTGCTGTCCCGACAGGGATCGCAGTATATGGCCTGTCTGTTCTCATAAGGCCGGATATCGGGTCGAAGATAAGCCAGATAGCAGCCATATGTGTTCCTGTTGCGGTCGGTCTTGGCCTCTTCTGGCTTATCCTGCTGAAACTTAGAGTAAGTGAAATAAAATTCATAAACGATCTGGTCCTGTCAAAGCTTAAGATATTCAGGAGATCCTGATCCTGTAGAATGAGGTGCGTGCAGTAACATACAGGTACTTCCCGGTCTTGTCCGGCATCACGCAGTTTGGACGCTCAGGCATGGCTATTTCGCCTTTTAAGTTCCCATCCGAATCATATACATATATCTCACCGTCAGGAATGTATATCAGACCGTCTTCACCGACGGCCGCATTGGTTTCGCCATGCTCGGCAAAGATGACCGGATCCTCAAGGTATCCTTCCCTAGTGACGATGAAGCGGTAAGTTCTCTTTATATACTCGTCAACAGCATAGAATATCCTTCCCGGATATGCCTCATGAAGGCAGACCCCGCGCATAAGGTCATAGCATGCCGGGATCACGGTCGCACCAAATGGTCCTGCCTGGTCAGGGGCGACGAAGCAATATTCATTGCGGTTCCGGGAGACAGTCAGGAAGTCGGAGCTGTCGCGCCATCTGTTGGCAGGGTATAATACCTTGTGGATATTGGCTGTCTGAACCATAGGTACCTTTTCAAGGACCTTCATGGTCCTTTCCGGATGGTCCGGGTCGACGGCATATACCTTTATGGTAGCACCTTTGCTGTACCAGTGGCTGTAGGAAGTGCCCCAGGCATCTTCTCCGTTCTGGTAGACTTCGGGCTCGCCGTTGATGGTGGCTCCTTTTGAAGGGAGGTACTCACATACCACCAGCAGGTTGTCCATTGCATCGCAGGCAAGCGAAAGAGGCTTGAAATGTATATCGGTTACTAGATCGAGCTTTTCCTCTTCCGGAGACCATCTGAAGATCCTCTTCAGCCTCGAGTCACAGAAATATATATTGCCTCTGCTGTCCCTGCATATGGCGTCGATCATTTCAAATCCGGCAGCCAGCTTCTGCACCTTATCTTCCGGAAGCTTTTTCTTCGTATTTCCGCTTATATATAATCTGGTCAGTTCCCACGGGCGAACCTCTGTGCCTGTGGTCATATCGTAAAGAGTGTTGGTGAAAGGATATTTCGTCTGGGTGAAATTATGGATGTTGAGAAACTCAATGCTTTTACAGTTCCAGGTCCTAATGGCCTGAGGGTATGGGGTGTTGACCCAGATCACCCTGAACAGATACAGGTTCGCAAATAAAACATCGCTGCTGTTCTCTATCTCGACGGGCTGGCAATGGGGGCCTTCGGCATATTCCTCTTCAAGCTGCAGGGCATAGATCTTCCAGTTGGACACGTTCTTTATCCTTACTTCATTCCTCACATGATGCTCCACGGACATGGCATATATCCTGCCTGGCGTATTTGTGTCGGATATATAGATACCTGCCGAAGCATAGGTGCTGGCAGTCCAGATATCCTTGAAAACGCCGCCCCCGCCGTCTGTGATCCACAGGCTCCAGTACTGGGAATCCCATTTGTTGTCAACATCGGCGTCTCCGGTCCTGCTGCTGTTGTATACTGGACTGTAGCCACCTCCCGGCTGCATGCTCCCGTGTCCGCCCAGGAATTTGACATCATTCATGTATGAAGAAGGACCTGCCTTCCATCTGATGCCCGCAGCTCTTGTGTTTCTGGCACCCGTGTCTATGCCTATGCCTGTTATGATGTTTTTTCCGCCACCGGGCACATCGATAAGGGGTTTTGGAGGGCCGAAGCCGCCAAAGGACTCTGTATTGTTTAATATGGAGATACGGGTGGATATGGGATTAAGGCCTATCAGAACAGTATCGGGCTTAAGAACGATGGTGTCTGTTACGCGGTAAATCCCCTGGGGCAGATATATGATCTGGTGATTTTCGATTGCATCCCTTATGGCCTGGGTATCATCGGTAATGCCGTCTCCCTTTGCTCCCAGATCCCTCAGGCTGACCCATGCAGATGTAGGTGGGAGAGCAGGTATGTCCGATAAAGATGGCCCGGGAAGACTCTGAAGCTCTGTCATGTCAAGTATGGTCTTTGTTCCGGGGGATCTTTCCAGATCATCGATCTGTTTGCCGTGAACGAATGAGCGCACCTTATATATGGCTCCGGCACCTTCTACTGTTTTGCCGCTTTGTCTGAAATAAGCGAGATTCGGAGTATTGCTCAGATCGATGTTCCTGAGGCTGATCTGATTATGGGAATTGTTTTCATTGCTGATCATCAGGGCTGCATTGCTTATATTGATAAACCGGCAGTCTTCCATATACAGTTTTTCGGTATAATCAGGATCGGTTTCGATGACGACAGGCACGTCGCGGGCTTCCATCCTCACTATGGTGAGTCCGGCCTCACGGGTCCTGATGGCTGATTTCCGCTGCCCTTCAAAGTATGTGTCCACCATCATGAAAGGCCATCCGGGAGACGGTTTCGTTGTGTATATCCCGTATTCCCCTCCGAAAAACCGCACATTCTCGATCTCGTTGCCCACATCGAAAATTCCGGCTTTGCCGTCTCCTGTGTGGATATCGACATGGGACACGAAGCAATGCTGGGCATAATGGGTCCTCAGGGCTACGGCAGCCGGATTGCCCTTTTCTATCCTTATATCGATATTTGAAAAGGCACTGTAAAAGGTTCCCGGATTTGCATCCCTGATCTCTTCACCGGGCAGGGGCACGCTTTTTGTGAACCAGAACATATACCTGGCCTGTCCTTTGTCATTTTCATCGGCTGCCTGAAAGCCCGGGGTGTTTTCAGCCAGAACCATGACCGGCCTTCTGCTTCCGTATCCGATAAGCCGGCAGGCAGTGCCGATATATATAGTTCTGCTGATCCTGTAGGTTCCTTCAGGAATAAAGACTATGCCATATCCGGTGGTTTTCTGAACAGTCAGTATAGCCTCCTGGATGCCGTCGGTATCATCATGGATGCCGTCACCCACAACATCGAACCTGTCAGGGGTAAGATATACGGCGTAGATATCATCAGGACGATTTTCATAGACCGAAATTCCGAATTTGTATGCCATTTGCCCATCCTCCAGTAAATTTTACATTCAAATCCTAATTACCAACAGGCGCAATTTTCGTAACAGCAAAAACTTTGCTGGAAAACATACGCAGTTTATGCTACAATCGCATCATGAAACATTATAGATATATTGTAAAATAATTACATAAAAAATACTTGACGTTATAAAAAAAATATCATATAATTAGAACAAATGTTCGGCAAAGGAGGGTTCGCCGTAAGGCAGACTATGGAGGAGAAGAAAAAAGCATTGGAACTGGTTATGAGCCAGATCGAGAAACAGTTCGGCAAAGGCGCGGTAATGAAGCTGGGGGAGGTATCCCATGTTAGTGTGGATTCGATACCAACAGGAGCGCTCACCCTTGATATTGCATTAGGGGTCGGAGGGATGCCGAGAGGAAGGATCATAGAAATATTCGGACCCGAATCGTCAGGTAAGACCACAGTTGCCCTTCATATCGTTGCGGAAGCGCAGAAACTGGGAGGCGAAGCAGCATATATCGATGCCGAACATGCGCTGGATCCCGTATATGCTAAAAATCTGGGGGTTGATATAGACAATCTTATCGTGTCACAGCCCGATACCGGTGAACAGGCTCTTGAAATAGCCGAAGCTCTTGTAAGGAGCGGAGCCATAGATGTCATCGTTGTGGACTCGGTAGCAGCTCTGGTGCCAAAGGCAGAAATAGACGGCGAGATGGGAGACTCCCATGTGGGTCTTCAGGCAAGGCTCATGTCCCAGGCCATGAGAAAGCTTTCAGGTGTCATCAGCAAGTCCAAGACTGTGGCAATATTCATAAACCAGCTTCGAGAGAAGGTTGGAGTTATGTTCGGAAATCCTGAGGTCACCCCCGGAGGACGTGCTTTGAAATTCTACTCTTCGATAAGAATGGATGTAAGGCGTGTCGAGACCCTTAAAGAAGGCAGTGATCTTGTTGGCAACAGGATCAAGGTCAAGATAGTGAAGAATAAGGTTGCTCCTCCGTTCAAGGAAGCAGAGTTCGATATAATCTACGGTCAGGGAATCTCAAAGGAAGGCTGCATACTCGATCTGGGAGTAACTCTCGACATTGTCAAGAAGAGCGGAGCATGGTTTTCCTATGGCGATCAGAGGATAGGCCAGGGCCGTGAAAACGTGAAAAAATATCTGAGGGATAATCCTGAGGTGACAAGAGAGATAGAAGCAAAAATCAGAGCCGAATATGATAAAGCTTTCTTAAGCAGTATCCAGGCACATTCGGCAGATGAAGACGTCTGAGTTTAATCAGAGAGCAATATAAGCCTTCCGGTCAGGGGAGGCTTTTTTAATTGGAAATTACAGGCCGGTTTCTGTTCATGGAGAATAGTGTTATAATAATTTTGAATCCTTTTACAGAATCGATGTCCAGAGGGAATTATGAAGTATACTTATGCGGCCTTGTTCCTGGCTCTCATATTGCTGGTCGGTATGCTGGTCAATTTGTTCGCTTCGTTCAATGATGACAGCGATAAGCTGCCTGCCCGGGAAAATCCGAAGTACCACTTTGTCATCATAACGCAGAATAATAATGATCCTTTTTGGTCCAAATACAAAAAGGGAGCATCTGAGGCAGGAGCAAAAAGGAATGTTTTCGTTGAGTTTGTTGATATCAAGTATAAGGATCCCGAGATCGTGGTGGATGCAGTGGAAAGAGCTATCCTTTCCGATGTGGACGGCATCGCCATCCAGCCTTTTGACGTAAAATCCAGCACCGAAATACTGAAAAGAGCCGGCGATGCCGGAATTAAAACCATAACCTATGAAAATGACGTATTTTTCATTCCGGAGCTTCCCACCGTCGGCTCGAACAGCTATGAGGTGGGATTTGCTTCAGGCGAAATGGCGGCGGCGGCATCGGGCGGGAAGGCCAATATCGCGGTAATAGTCAACAATCCGGGAGTAACAGACTCGAAGCAGTATAATAATATCAGGCTGCAGGGATTGCTTGAGGCTATATCGAAATACCCCGATATGGAGGTCAGTCAAATATATACTCTGGATACCAAGATGTTTGAGGTGGACAAGCTGACCACCGCCATTATTACCGAAAATCCCGAAATCGACCTTATCGTGTGCAGTGACAGCGAGAATACTCCGGGAGTTGCCCAGGTGGTGATCGATCTGGGCAAGGTAGGGGACATAAATATAATTGGCTACGGAGCAATGCCGCAGACAATGGGTTATATCAGTGACGGTGTCATGTACGGGACCATCGCGGCAGACAGCTACTCCATTGGCTACAACACAGTAATGCAGCTTGCCGACCTTTGTGAAGGAAAGCAGATAAGCGAATTCTACAATACCGATATTTACACTTTCACAGCAGACAACCTCCATGAGTACAGAGAGATTTTCGAAGATAATGACGATTAGCGTATTATTCAGGGGTATGCTATGTTCAGTTTCAACAATGTAAAATTCAGAACGAAGCTAATAATATTCGTGCAGCTTGCAATAGTTGTCGTTTTGCTTGCTTCTGTCTATATGTATTTTTCCCTTCAGATAATCATAAGGGATACAACGCTGATGTATGAGAAAACCATGGAACTTACCGCTGTATACCGTCAACTGGACCTGATCCAGAAGGAAATACAGTTTTACCTGTCCACAAACAGCTCCGACAGCCTGATATCCTTTTATGATTATATGAACAATATAAAGAACAGGGCTGAAAAGCTGATAAAGAACGTAGATTATACTCCTGAGGGAATAAAGAGCAAAAATGCTGCCAACATGATAATAAATTACCTTGATCACGCAGAGAAGGCCATTATGGCGAAAAGAGGACGCGACATTGAAGGATATACCTCCTACTACGCTTTGACAGTAGAGGAAAACAACGATATAATGCGTTACATAGAAGAAATAATAAGCGGAGAACTCATTAGCACATCGGACAAATATGCAGCAATATCCAGACGTATCCAATTCGCTACTACCTTCAACAATCTTCTGATTATTGCCGTAATCATCTTTGTTACCGGTATGATCATAAGCTTCAGCATCCAGATAACAAAGCCCATCACAAAACTTGCTTCATATGCAAAAAGGGTTTCTGTGGGTGATTTCGATGTTGAGGTCCAGTCGGTTACCGGAGGTGAGATAGGTGTTTTATATAATGCCTTCAACCTTATGGTTGTGAGCATAAAGGAATATATTAACGAAATAAAGGAAAAAGCCAGACTTGAAGCAAGCCTCAATGAACAGCGTCTTCACAATCTCAAGATGAAAAACGCGCTCAGGGAGGCAGAGCTTATGGCGCTGCAGTCCCAGATAAATCCCCACTTTATTTTCAACACCATAAACATCGGAGCCAAAATCGCCATGCTGGAAGGTGATAAGAGGACATGCGCATACCTGGAAAACGCTGCCGATATTTTCAGATATAATCTAAGGGGGCTTGATGCCAATACAACACTCAGGGAGGAAATCGAAAATGTCTGTGCATATATCTATCTCCTGCAGACACGATTTGGCGATCTGGTGACATTTAAAACCGATTACGGAGGTGATCCGAAAGCCCTGAATATTGTCGTGCCGAGGATGATTCTTCAGCCCATAGCCGAGAATGCCTATATCCATGGCATAAGCGAGATGGAAGAAGGCGGTACGATAATACTGAAAGTTGAAAGCGATGAGGATTTTGTTTATGTTTATATAATGGATAACGGCAAGGGTATGGCTCCGGAGAAGATCAGCGAACTATTGAGGGAAAGCGAAGACGACGATCTGCAAACGGTTTTGGCGACCAAGAAGGGACATACTACCGGTATAGGGATCGTAAATGTTATTAATCGCCTTCGATTGTATTATAATCGGAATGATACAGTTGATATAAAATGCGAGGATGGGGTGACGAAAGTTATTTTCAAACTGCCAAAAAACCATGAACAAGGAGCCGAAAATGTACCGGATATTGATAGTTGACGATGAACCCATAGCTCTTGACTCGGTGGAATATATCATAAAAAACAACTTTAAGGGTCTTGAAGTGAGCGGCCGCGCCAGATCAGGCCGTGAGGCCGTTGAAAAGGCGTATAATCTGAGACCCGATATAGTGCTTATTGACATAAAAATGCCGGGGATAAACGGTCTGGAGGCCATACGCAAAATCAGGGAATTCAGCCGGGACGTCCATTTTATAATCATCTCTGCCTATGATTATTTCGATTATGCCGTTGAGGCGATGAATCTCGGAGTGGTCGAATACCTCCTGAAACCTGTAAAGGAAGCTAAACTTGTTGAGGCCATCCAAAAGACCATAAATTCTATCGATCAGACGCGCAGACGCATAAGCCAGGAGCTCGAGCTGAAGGAAAAGCTCGAGATAATAGTGCCCACTCTTGAAAATGGCTTTATCCATTCCATATGTATGTATGAGGATAATACCGAGGAGCTTATCAATTTCAGCAGGCTTTTCGAATTGGAAAATCTGAGCGGTTATGTAATGGCTATCGAGTTTGTGGAAAAGGAATCGGGAGGACTGCAAAACAAAATAAGCGCCAGTGTCAGGACCCAGAACCATTATGTGGATTACCGCGATATACTTAAATCGCTGTGTCAGTGCATAGTGGGGCCAATAATGCTTAACCGGCTGATCGTTTATGTGCTGGTAAGCTCATCGGCTGACAGCTTCAGCATAAAAGCTTATGCCACGAGACTGGCCAAAGATTTTTCAGACAGGGTAAGGGATATATTCGGTGAAGTCTCCATAGGGATCGGCAGGTGTTATCTTGATGTGGTGAATGCAAAAAAATCCTACCGGGAAGCCATGCAGGCGCTGCAGACCCTGGCGAGCAGCAAAGAGACCATACTGCACATAGATGACATGATGGAAGAATATCATGATATCCCGGATTATGAAGAAAAATTCGAAAGGGATATATATTCAAAGGCAAATCTGGGAGACCTGAATTCTGCACTGGTATCCTTTGATACCCTTTTTGAGCAGATCGCATCGAGCGAGAGCACTCTGGATGGAATCAAGGATAAATGCATCGTTATGGTGGTCGGTTTCGTCAAGCGCTGGGGAAATGTTTCGAAAGACTATTATAAGGTCCTCAGCGATATCATGACAGCCGATGATAAAAGCAAGCTTAAGAATATAATGAGATTATATCTTGAGAAAACATTCAATGAGCTTTCAATAAACCGCAGGCTTAAGATAAATTCAATAATCGAAAAGGCTGACAGATATCTTGAGGAAAATTATACAGAGGATATAACTCTCGAAGACATAGCAAGAGTCGTAAACCTAAGCCCATATTATTTCAGCAGGTTTTATAAGGAAGCCAGCGGAAGGAACTTCATAGACAGACTTATCGCAATACGCATCGAAAAAGCCAAATACTATTTTCAGAATACAGATTTATCACTCAAGGAGGTTTCGGGACTGGTCGGATATCAGGATCCAAACTATTTCTCGAAACTGTTCAAAAAGATGACAGGATACACGGCTACGGAGTATAAGGAATATTTTAACGACCCCACCAAAAGGAATAATTTTTAACCGGAACCGAGAACTGAGATTCTCGTTCAGAAAGTGAGGCTGTTCCATGAGTTCCTTAATGAGAAAAGTGAAAATCATTATTGTTGCAGTTATACTCGCAATCATATCTGCAGCGTGTGAACCTACAGAACAGTCAAGGGAGCCGGATGATGAAAGCAAAACCGTGATAGGCTTTTCCATGGCAACGCTTAAGGAGGATCGCTGGCTCCAGGACAGGGACATATTCATAGCCAAAGCCAAGCAGGAGGGCTTCGAGGTCATTGTGAAGAACGCCAACAACGACAGTAAACTCCAGATCGAGCAGGTAAATGATATGATAGCCAGCGGGATCGATGTACTGGTCATCGTGCCCCATGACAGTGAGGAAGCCGCAGCCTGCGTCAGCGCGGCCAAGAAGGCGGGGATCCCTGTGGTTTCATATGACAGGCTGGTCAGAAACGCCAATGTGGACGTATATGTTTCCTTTGACAATGTCAAAGTCGGGATCGTTGCAGCCGAATCTCTCGTAAAGGCAGTTCCCCAGGGAGAATATATAATTCTGAACGGAGCCGAGAACGACAATAACTGCAAGATGTTCAACGAAGGTTTCATGACTGTATTGAACAGACCGGAAAATAAGGATAAGATCAAAGTCGTGGCCGAGACATGGGTCGAGGACTGGAGAAGGGAACTGGCATTCGAGTTCGTTTCGGAAGTATTGAAGGAAAAGGGAGAGAGTATAAAGGGCATTATTGCCGGTAACGATTCCCTGGCATGGGGAGCCATCGATGCCATATCGGTCGCAAGGCTGACCGGCAAGATCAAGGTCGTGGGACACGATGCCGATCTTGCGGCATGCCAGAGGATCGTTGAGGGGACTCAGGTATCTACCGTTTACAAGCCTATAAAGAAGCTTGTTGAAGAAACGCTGAATTGCTGCAAGATCCTTCTTGAGGGCAAAAAAATATCGGATCAGAACGTCATAAACGACGGTACATACGATATACCATATGTTATGATAGATGTCATTCTGGTCAACAGGGACAATATCGATGAAACCGTGATCAAGGACGGATTTCATCTGAAAGAAGATGTTTACAGGGGTTTGAAGGATCAGGGCGGATATTGATGCTGGTGATAAATTGCCATAGTCCTTATTTTACAGCAATAAAAAACAGAATAAAATGGGAAATAATTAAAATAAAGCAATTAAAAAGTACATATTGACAATCCAATTTATTGTTGATCAAGGCCGGGTGTTTTATCATTTTGGTATCCCAATTATTAAAAAGGAGGAACCCAAAATGAAAAAGATTCTGGCTATGATTCTCGTACTGGCAATGGCTCTGTCGCTGGTTGCCTGCGGAAAGAAAGGTCCTGAGGTTGGTATTGTTCTGCCGACAAAGGACGAGCCGAGATGGATTCAGGACGAAACCCGCTTTATTGAAGCTTTGAAGTCTACTGACTATGGTGTTGAGATCCTGTTCAGCCAGGGCGATTCAGCCAAAGAGAAGCAGAATGTAGAAGCTCTCATTTCAAAGGGAATCAAAGTTCTCATCATTTGCCCTCATGACGGAGCCGCAGCAGCTGCCGCAGCTGAAGCAGCCAAGAAGGAAGGGATCACGGTTATCTCTTATGACAGACTTATAACCGGAACAGACGCAGTCGACTATTATGTTACATTCGACAGCTTCGCAGTTGGTGCAAAACAAGGCCAATATCTGATAGACAAAGCAAACGGAAAAGGCAATCCTCTTTACCTGTATGCCGGAGCTGCTTCCGACAATAACGCATTCATATTCTTCGAAGGTGCATGGAGCGTTCTCCAGCCGAAGATAGCCGATGGTACTTTCGTGATCAAGAATTCAAGTGAAGCTGTAGCGCTTCAGAACAAAGCTCAGCTGACCCGTGACGAGCTCGGAAAGATCATCGGTCAGGTCACAACGAACTGGGACTTCAATGAAGCTAAGAATAAGGCAGAGGCTCATCTGACAGCTGCAAGCGCTGAAGATAAGGGCGATGTCTTTATCCTGGCTCCCAACGATGGAACTGCACGCGCTATAGCAGATGCATTCGCTGCCGACAAAGATGTTACAAGTTATGTAGTTACCGGACAGGATGCTGAGAAAGCTTCGGTACAGTACATAATCGACGGCAAGCAGTCAATGACCGTATTCAAGGATGTCCGCACCCTCGTAAAGGATGCCATCGATATGGCAGTGACCGTTCTCAAGGGACAAACTCCTGCAACTACCGGTGAGTATGACAATGGCAAGATCAAGGTTAAGGCAAAACAAACAGAAGTAATAGTCGTTGAGAAGACCAATGTTAAATCCGCCCTGATAGATTCAGGCTACTATCCTGCTTCTGATTTTACCGGACTCAATTAAGCAATTGATTGTAAGTGGAGATGGGATAGTGATAGTCAATATTACTATCCCATTTCTTGTAAAAAGGTTGCCTTAGACCGTAACCGTGAGCATTGTGGTTTACGTGTTTCTTAAAGGAGCGGAATGTTGATGGAAGACTATATTCTGGAGATGAGGAACATCTCGAAGGAGTTTCCCGGTGTAAAGGCCCTTGATAATGTCAACTTCAAGGTAAAGAGGGGCGAGATACACTGTCTGGTGGGAGAGAACGGAGCGGGAAAGTCCACTCTGATGAAAATTTTAAGCGGTGTTTACCCCTTCGGCACCTATGAAGGGGATATTATATTGAACGGGGAAAAGCAAAAATTCACAAAGATCGCAGACAGTGAACGGGCTGAAATAGCGATCATAGCCCAGGAACTTGCTTTGATACCCGAGATGACCGTTTATGACAATATATTTCTCGGACATGAAATAACAAAAGGTCCTACGATCGATGAAAACAAAACTATCCAAAAAGCAAACGAAGTTCTTCAAAAGGTCGGATTGAAAATAAATCCGTCTGTCCTTATAAAAGATCTGGGAGTTGGCGCACAGCAACTTATTGAGATTGCAAAGGCATTAAGCAAGAATGTAAAGCTGCTGATCCTCGATGAGCCTACAGCAGCCCTGAATGAAATAGACAGCCGGAACCTTCTGCAGATAATAAGGGAGCTCAAGCAGCAAGGGGTCACATCGATTATGATTTCCCACAAGCTGAAAGAAGTCATATCGATCGCAGATACGATAACCGTTTTAAGGGACGGAAAAACGATATGCTCCATGGATGCCACGCAGAATACGATAAACGAAAGCGACATTATCAAATATATGGTAGGTCGTGAGATCGACAACGTTTATCCGAGACGTGAGAAAAAAGAAATCGGAGATATAAGCCTTGAGATAAAAAACTGGAGTGCATATGATCCAAAGCTTGGGAGAGAGATATTGCACAACATCAGTATAAATGTCCGCAAAGGAGAGATCGTCGGCATATCGGGCCTCATGGGAGCCGGCAGGACAGAGCTTGCCCTGAGTATTTTCGGCAATCCGAGAGGTTATAAGATCAACGGAGAGCTTTATCTTAACGGCCGGCCGGTTTCGTTCGGTCATACGAGCAAGGCTCTGGAAGCCGGGATCTGTTATGTATCTGAGGACAGAAAGGGAGAAGGGCTGATTCTCATACAGGATATCAAATCAAACATAACACTGGCAAACCTCAGAGCTTTGGCAAGCTATGGCGTGATCAATGAAAATGAAGAGGTAAAAGTAGCCAATGAATATAAGAGTTCATTCAACATCAAGACACCTTCGGTAGAACAGATAGTCGGCAACTTAAGCGGAGGGAACCAGCAGAAGGTATCCCTGTGCAGATCACTTTTTGCCAGGCCGAAAATATTGATTCTGGACGAGCCTACGAGAGGGATCGACGTAGGAGCTAAATACGAGATCTATACGATCATGAACAGGCTGGTCGCAGAGGGAATGTCCATCATAATGATATCTTCAGATCTGCTGGAGGTCATAGGTATGAGCGACAGGATATATGTAATGGCCGAAGGAAAAGTGACAGGAGAGATCAGAGCCGAAGACGCAACCGAAGAGCGAATAATGGAAGTCGCCACGATCTGATGGTACTCGATACAGGGAGGGATAGAAAATGACTGAACCGGAAAACCTCAGGACAAAAGAAAATGATCTGCTCAAAGAGTTGGTTTATTTACTCAGGAGAAACATACGCGAATATGGGATGTATATCGCATTGGTGTTCATCATAACCGCTTTCGCGATAATAACCAACGGTGTTTTCATTTCACCGCGCAATATCAGCACGCTGATAGATCAAACAGGATATATCATAGTTTTGGCCATAGGTATGACCCTTATCATCGTCTGCAGATACATAGACCTTTCAGTCGGATTCCTCGCAGGCTTTTTGGGTGCTGTAGCGGCAATATTCATGACCCGGTACGGCATGTCTGAATGGATAGTTATTCCCATAATTCTTGTGTTTGGCCTTATGGTCGGTCTTATTAACGGCTTTATGGTCGGTAAACTGAGTATTCCCGCTTATGTTGTTTCTCTGGCAGGAATGTTCATTTTCCGCGGGCTTCTTCTGATGGTCACTCAGAAAACAGGTACCATCATCGTTCCAAATAAAGGCTTCAATGATATAGGCAACGGATTCATCCCCGATCCCTTCAGAGGCAAAAACGTACATATCCTGACTCTGATCATAGGTGGGATCGCAATACTTGCCTTTATTTATACATCAATAAGAGGCAGACAGAATAAGCTGAAATATCAGTTTGAGGTTATTTCAACTCCTCTCTATATAATCAAGCTGGTTTTCGTATCCATTATAATTGCCTATATAAGCTGGATCCTGGCGGGATATAACGGACTGTCATGGACTGCGGTGATATGTCTGGTAGTCGTTATGATCTATCATTTCGTAACACAGAAAACGACGCTGGGCCGCCATATCTATGCTGTGGGAGGCAATGGCAACGCTGCTGAGCTTGCCGGTATAAGCGTCAAGAAGATCACCTACATAATATTCGCGTCTATGGGCATGCTTTCAGCATTGTCAGGTATTTTGTTCACATCCAGGCTCAAATCGGCGACAACAACGGCCGGAACTCTTTTCGAGCTGGATGCCATAGCGTCGGCATTCATAGGAGGAGCTTCGGCAAACGGAGGTGTTGGAAAAATAACAGGTTCTGTGGTCGGGGCATTGGTCATGATGTCTCTTACCAGCGGTATGAACCTGATGGGCGTGGATATTTCCTATCAGTACGTAATCCGCGGAGGTGTTCTTGTTGCAGCCGTGTTCTTTGATGTAATGACCAGGAAAAAGAGAGGCTGAAATATATAGAAAATCTTCTTCATTCCTTCATGTTCTCCCTCAGAAGCTGTCAAAATCTATTTGACAGCTTTTTTATTTTTCTGATCAGATGCATGGCTGTTGAAAGAAGTAAAAATTGAATTACTATTTGCTCACCTGTCCCGTGAAAAGGTATAATAAAGTGGATCCTATTCTTATGTTAAAAGGTGGTAAAGTATGACGATAACATCTGTTGAGAAAGTCAAGGGTAAAGACATGATGCGTGTCTTCATCGATAATAATTATTCTTTTACTATCCCCAGTGAGGATTACATAAAGAACAACCTTTACGAAGAGACCGAGATAAGTGAGGAAAAGTTGTCTCATATCCGAACCGGGGTCCTGGTGCGGGCAGCCAGGGAACAAGCGGTAAGGTACCTTACCTTTAAAGACAGAAGCGAAAGCGAAATATTGAAGAAACTGAGAGAAGCGGGATTCGATGCAGATGTGGCGCAAACTGCCGCCAGCGAGCTGAAAGCCATAGGATATCTGGATGATAACCGCTTCGCGCTGAAATACATTTCAGAACGGCTGAGGACGAAAGCTCTTTCGAAGAAAGCTCTTGCATATGAGCTCAAAAATAAAGGCATAGATGGCGAGATCATCGAAAGGGCGTTGTCGGAGTTTGAAATAGATGATTATGAAGTGGCTCTTCGTGAGGCTAAAAGAAAATTCGGCAAGTATGATCTGTCCGATGTGAAGACTGAACAGAAGGTCTACCGGTTCCTGCTGCACAGAGGCTTCTCTTATGAAACAGCCGGCAAAGTTATCGGGATCATGAAGAAGAGCTAGCCTGCGCAATTATGATGGTTGACATCGCCGATACAAAATTATAAAATTATTGCATAAATATGTAAGTAAAATTTTGTATCGGGAGGTCAAATATGTGGCACAGAGCTAAAAATTTTATAAAAAGCCAAAAAGGTATCAACACAGTTGAAGTTGTTATAATCCTCGCAATAATGGTAGGCCTCGCAATAATTTTCAGAGAGCAGATCGGAGCTTTTGCAAAAGGTTTGATGAAATCAATCTTTGAAGATACCAATATTGATTTTACACCATCCGGAATGCAGAGCATACCTCCTTCATCGACATGAAACTGCAGCTTCAGAGCACCGTATCACGGTGCTTTATTCATCTCCGGCATGTTTATGTTTAGTTTAGAAAGTCATGATATAAACAATCTCGGTATTGCATAGAATAGGAAAATGTAATATACTATCAACAGACCATATTATCAGGTAATAATTATATGGAGATGTGGCTTTGAGTAGAGATCCAAGCGCAAAAAAAGAAAGACAACTGAAACTTATTGAGAAGCTTAAGGAAGACCCGTTTTTAACGGATGAGGAACTGGCCGAGATCTTGTCGGTAAGTGTGCCGACTGTCAGACTGGACAGACTGGAAATAGGCGTGCCCGAACTGAGGCAGCGTATCCGTGATATGGCATCAAGAAATCTGAATAAACTGAGAGCTCTGAATTCCGAAGAGGTCATAGGCGAAATAGTAGAGCTCAATTTGGGAGAAAGCGCCATTTCCATACTGGATACTACCGAGCAGATGGTTTTTGCCCAGTCAAAGATAGTCCGGGGACATTATATCTATTCGATGGCCGAATCGATCGCTATAGCCGTGATCGATGCTGACGTGGCTTTGGTCGGTGTTGCCAATATCAAATACAAACAGCCTGTATATGCAGGAAGCAGGCTGGTCGCCAAAGTTTCCATCAAGCAGAGGCGTCCCTCCGGAAAGTATATAGTTTGGGTAATGATTTATAATAAGCAGGTTGAGGTCTTCAGGGGAAAGTTCTTACTGGTCGAAGTTCCGAAAACATGATTGATCGAAGATATAAACTATTCAAATATAAAAAACTGCATGGATTTACAATGAGCATTAAGGGGCTGAGGGCTTGAGAATTATTGTTGACGCAATGGGAGGAGACAACGCGCCCGATGAAATAATAAAGGGTTGTCTTGAAGCTTTGGAAACCGAAGGGTTTGAAATAGAACTTCTGGGTGATCGTGCCAAAATAGAGAAGTGTCTAGGCAAAGAGAACATCAATAACCCCAGGATAATAATAACTGAAACGACAGATGAAATAACCAATCTGGATAAGCCTACCGAGGCTATTAAGAAAAAACCCAACTCTTCGATCGTCGTAGGCATGAAAAAAATAAAAGCTCAATCAGCGCAAGCCTTTATATCAGCCGGAAGTACAGGGGCTTTGCTGGCAGGCTCGCTTCTGATTGCCGGAAGAATGCAAGGTGTTTCAAGGCCGGCCCTTGCGCCGGTAGTTCCTTCGATCAAAGGCAAGACCATGATAATTGACGCAGGAATGAATACGCAGATCAAACCCATAAATTATGTCCAGTTCGGTATAATGGGTTCTGAATATATGAAAAGAATGCACGGGATCGAGAAACCCCGTGTCGGGCTCGTTAATGTAGGTACTGAAGAAAGCAAGGGCAACGAAGCGCTGAAACAGGCATATGAGATACTGAAGAAAGCTGATATCAACTTTATCGGCAACGTTGAAGGCCGGGACATTACCGATGGGAAAGTCGATGTGGCCGTTTGCGATGGATTTACAGGAAACGCAATGCTCAAGATCATGGAAGGTACCGGAAAATACTTTATGGATTATCTGAAAAAGATGTACTCAAAGAGTTTATCGGGAAAAATCAGTTATTTTCTTGTCAAGCATGAGCTTAAGAAACTGAAAAAGGAAATCGATCCTGAAGAACTTGGAGGCACGCCTATCCTGGGGGTCAACGGCATGATCTACAAATGCCATGGCAACTCCAGATCAAAGGCAATAAAAAACACTATTTTGAAGGCCTGCAGTTCGGCTTGTACAGCAGTTCTGGATCAAATGAAAAATATCTTTGCGTGCATGGAAGTCGGAGGAGTTTATGATAAAGCCCTTTAAAGCCGGAATAACGGGAACAGGCAGTATGCTGCCTGATAAAAAGCTTACAAATTTCCAACTTGAAAGCATTGTTGAGACAAGCGATGAATGGATCGTCAAAAGAACAGGCATAAGGGAAAGACGTATCATCGATGATAGCATGCCTTTGGCTGAACTGGCCGCCGGGGCATCGAATAGAGCGATTGCCGATGCGGGGATCGCTGCCGATGATATCGACCTGATCATAGCTACCACCATAACGCCTGATTATCTGTCTCCTTCATTGGCCTGCCAGGTGCAGAAGCTGATCGGGGCCGGAAAAGCTGCGGCTTTTGATATGAATGCCGCATGTACCGGTTTCATATATGCACTTCAGATATCAAGACAGTTTATAGAGAACGGAACGTATAAGAATATCCTCATCGTATCGGCAGAAGCGTTGAGCAGGATCGTTGATTTTACCGACAGAAGGACTTGTGTGCTTTTCGGCGACGGTGCAGGAGCCGTTGTGTTAGGCAGAGTTGACGACGGCACCGGGATCAGCTCAGCAATACTGGGAGCGTGCGGTGAAGACGGATCTGTACTTACAATACCCTGCTTTTATGCTACAGAGGAGGATCTGGCCCTCAGAAACGAAGGCAAAAAACAGGTTATCTGGATGGATGGCAGCGAAGTATTTACTTTCGCGTCTAAGATCATGAGTGAATCAACTAAGAATGTTCTGGATGACTCAGGGATTTCGATAAATGATATCAAATATATATTCCCCCATCAGGCCAACATGAGGATACTGCAAAACGCTGCCAAAAGGCTTGATGTTCCGATGGATAAGGTTTATACCAATCTTGAATACACAGGAAATATCTCCAGCGCCAGTGTGCCGGTCTGCCTTGATGAAGCGGCTAAAAAAGGTTTGCTCAAAAAGGGCGATAAGCTTATTTTGGTTGCTTTCGGCGGAGGTCTTACGTATGGTGCGGCATTGTTGACGTGGTCAAAATGAGCTGATTGATTGGAGGAAATCTGTATGGGTAAAATTGCATTTGTTTTTCCCGGTCAGGGCGCTCAATATGTTGGTATGGGCAGGGAGATAGCCGGATCCTTTGAAGGAGCTGCCCGTATATTCGACGAAGCGACAGAGGCTTTAGGCTTTGATGTCAGAAAAATGCTTTTTGAAAGCGATGATGAAACTCTGAAAATCACTGAAAATACTCAACCGGCTATATTGACCGCAAGCATCGCTTGCGCCCGGCCATTGATCGAGGCAGGAATAAAAGCAGATTTTACTGCCGGTTTAAGCCTGGGTGAGTATTCGGCGCATGTCCTGTCGGGCTCTGTTACATTCAAAGATGCGGTCAGGCTGGTCCGTAAACGTGGGAAGTACATGCAGGAGGCCGTACCGCTGGGTGCTGGTACTATGGCCGCCATTTTGGGATTGTCCAGGGAGGATGTGCTTGAAGTCTGCAAAGCTGCAGGCGCTCATGGAGTGGTTGAAGCAGCTAATTTCAACTGTCCCGGCCAGATAGTCATTGCTGGTGAAACCGCGGCGATAAACGAAGCTGTCAGGCTCGCCACTGAAAAAGGGGCTAAAAGGGCAATGCTCCTTAATGTCAGCGCTCCGTTCCATTGCAGCCTTCTTAAGCCTGCAGGCGAAAAACTGGCCAAAGAGCTGGAAGGTGTTGAAATCAAAGAAATGAACATACCTGTTGTGACAAATGTAACAGGAAAGATCATAGAATCCCATGATCAGATAAAAGAGCTTCTGATAAACCAGGTGAGCAGGTCTGTTCTCTGGGAGGACTGCGTCAGGACCTTGATCCAAAACGGTGTGGATACGTTCATCGAGGTAGGTCCGGGCAAGGTTCTGAGCGGATTCATCAAGAAGATCGATAAGGAAGTAAAGGTTCTGAATGTGGAAGACATCGCATCCTTGAACAATACTGTTGCCGCATTGAAGGCTTGATTTACTGCAAAACGGCAATGTCATATTTCCAGATGAGGGGATGATCAAAATTAATTTTCAGGGTAAAACAGTAATAGTAACCGGGTCGACACGCGGTATCGGTTATGCCATAGCACAGCGGTTCGCCCAGCTGGGAGCAAATGTCATGCTGTCCGGAACCAGCGACAAGGTATATGAGGTTCGTGATGAATTCAGGGGAAACGGATTTTCTGCGGAAGGCTTCGCCGGAGATCTGAGCGATCCCGAAGCAGCTCAGGGGATCGTTGAAAAAACGGTCCAGACATTCGGAAGTGTGGATGTTCTGGTGAACAATGCAGGCATAACCCGTGACAAGCTTTTGATACGTATGGAGGAAGAGGACTGGGACAAAGTGATCGAAACGAATCTCAAGAGCGCCTTTCTCTGTACCAAGGCAGCTGTCAGGATAATGATGAAAAAACGCAGTGGCAGCATTATAAATATTTCTTCAATCGTAGGTCTCATGGGAAATACAGGACAGGCAAACTACGCGGCATCAAAAGCCGGACTTGTTGGTTTTACGAAGTCTGTGGCCAGGGAGTTCGGAGCCCGCGGGATAACCTGTAATGCTATAGCACCTGGTTTTATAGAGACACAAATGACGGACTCACTCTCTGCGGAAATCAGGGAAAACTACCTGAAAAGCATACCTCTCGGAAGATTTGGGACAGCTTCCGAAGTAGCAGAACTGGCAGTATTCCTTGCTTCCGACAGAGCTCAATATATTACGGGACAGGTAATAAATATTGACGGTGGGTTATATATGTAATATTATTTCAAGAGAATATTTTCACAGGAAAGTATTCTCTGGGAATGAATAATCAGAGATTGAAATCTCAGATGGTATTTATTCTCTGAAAGCAGCAATAATATGGATTAGTTCATCGAATATTTCCTGTCTGGAAGGGGGTGAATGGTATGGTATTTGAGAAAGTAAGGGATATCATCGTAGAACAATTAGGCGTAGATGCTGATGAAATTAAACCGGAATCTTCCTTTATCGACGACCTTGGTGCTGATTCTCTCGATATAGTTGAGCTTATCATGGCTCTTGAGGAAGAATTTGATTTGGAAATACCAGACAAGGAAGCAGAGAAAATAGCAACTGTCGGTGATGCTGTTGAATACATTAAAGCTCATCAATAAGTCAAATGATGCATCCGGGATATGGCTGGCCATATCCTGGATGCCTTGAGGTATATCCTAATCGTACAAAAGTCCCAACACCTGTTATGTTGGGACTTTTTGATTATCAATGGTTTGAAGCAAGTATAAGAAGTTTTAAGATAGATGATCTGATTTTGGGAGGTCAGAACAATGAAAAAAAGAGTGGTAGTTACAGGTTTGGGTGTCGTACATTCGCTCGGCACGAACCTGGAGACCTTTTGGAGCGCAATAAAAGAAGGGAAAAACGGTATAAAGACCATAACCAGGTTCGACACATCCGATTATCCGACAAAGGTAGGCGCTCAGATCGATGACTTTGACCCTACGGTGTGCATAGACAAAAAGGAAGCAAAAAGAATGGACTTGTTTACCCAGTATGCCATTCACGCGACCCATCAGGCTATTACAATGGCAGGCCTTGATCTGTCGACAGTAGATCCTTACCGGGCCGGTGTAATAATCGGTTCAGGCATTGGCGGAATCGAGACTTTGGAGGAGAATTGCAGGGTACTGTTTGAAAAAGGCCCAAAAAGAGTCAGCCCGTTCTTTGTACCTATGATGATCGCCAATATAGCTTCGGGACAGGTTGCCATCAAGTTCGGCCTCAAAGGTTATAATGCCTGTGTTGTTACAGCCTGTGCGACAGCAAATCATTCCATAGGGGATGCCATGAGGGTGATCCAGAACGGGTATGCAGATATTATGATCTCCGGTGGTGCAGAAGCATCCATTTCACCTTTGGGCTTTTCAGGCTTTTGTGCCATGAGGGCAATGAGTGAAAATCCCGATCCGGAAAGTGCATGCAGACCATTTGACAAAAACCGTGACGGTTTTGTTATGGGAGAAGGCGCAGGTGTCCTTGTCCTGGAGGAATATGAGCATGCGGTAAAAAGAGGAGCAAATATTCTGGCAGAACTTGTGGGCTATGGCTGTACATGCGACGCTTATCACATAACCGCACCCGATCCTGATGGCGACGCGGGAGCCAGATGTCTGGAGCTGGCGCTGGAAGATGCCGGCATAACGCCAGAAATGGTAGGATATTTCAATGCACATGGCACAAGCACTCCATTGAATGATCCTCTTGAAACCAAAGTCGTTAAAAGAGTTTTTGGCACCAATATTGCTGTCAGTGCCACAAAATCAATGACCGGTCACCTTCTTGGAGCCGCCGGCGGGATAGAGGCTGTAATTACAGTAATGGCATTGAAAGACGGATTTTTACCCCCGACAATAAACCTTCGTGATCCTGATCCTGAATGCGATCTGGACTATGTTCCCAATCAGGGGCGCAAAAAAGATATAGAATATGCCATTTCAAATGCCCTTGGCTTTGGTGGACACAACGGAGCTTTACTGTTCAAAAAATATTAAAAGCAGCACAAGGGGACGGTTCCTCTGTGCACCTTCAGATCAATATTAATATATAAAAGCACCCCAAATTTCTTATAAACAATAAGCATTTTGGGGTGTTTTATTTTTTAAGGGAGTTGTACAGAATAAATTGTTCGGTCGGATCCATAAGTTAAGACTTTTATTATGAATCATAAAAAAATTCAATACCTAATTCAGAAACTCTCTTTCGGTAAGCTTCAACAGGCGGGAAACCATTGATACAGGGAACAAGCGGATCCTGCGGTTGAGCTTTGCCGCGAAATCGTTATATATCAACTTGCTGGTAAGGATCATGTTTTTATAGGTCAAAACCGCATCCATCGCCTTAATATATTTCCTGTTGGTTTTTAGTTGAGGATGCTTCTCTGAAATCAAAGCTAACCTGTCCAGTACATCAGAGATCACTTGTTCCTGAAAAAGTACATCTTTGGGGCTGGATTTTGCAGCAACAATACTTCTTTTGGATATGACATCTTCAATGAGCGGTTCACTCTCTTCTGCGTCATAGATCTTTGCCACATCCAATATTGCCAATAATGCGCCATAGTGGCTTGACAGCTGCAATCCAATTTGACACATCGCATTTTTGGCTTTTTCATCCAGATCCACGAGATTATGCTGTGTGATCAAAAACCATAAAGTAATTGCACAAAGCACAAAAACTATAGCCAATATGGTTGGTAACATAGAGAAGCCTCCTGTTTCAGCCTCTGCAAGGATTGCAAAGTTTTTTCATTTCTTATGATCTTAATCTATCAGAACCGACTGTCATAAAACCGTTTTTTGCATGAAACATGTTTTTTTCGACATGAATCAATAACCAGCACCAAAACTTTTGGTTTTGTGCTACAATATATTCATACAGCTGCAGTTGTGAGGAATGCGTATGCTGAATATTGCAATATGCGATGACAATATAGATGATCTATCAAAAATGGCCGATCTGGTTGACGAGTACAGGACAGCAAAACATCTGAATTGTGAATATGCTGTATTTCAAAATGGATTTGATCTGATATCATCATTAGATAAAAAGAGAAATTTCAGCTTGTATCTGCTTGATATAATATTGCCGGCCTATACCGGAATTGAGGTTGCAAAAGAAATCCGCGAATTTGATAAGCATGCTCCAATATAGATTCTTTATCAGGACTCACCGTTCATATGTTGTTAATATTAATTATATCGATAATATCGGTAACAGCAGCATATTGCTGCAGAACCAGACATCAGTTCCTATTGCACAGGGGAAAGCCCGGGAGATAAAGGACAGATATCTGGCTTTACTGATGGAGGAAGAATAGATGCAACATTTACGAATATTGAATTATGGTCTCGTACTTATTTTCGGAGTTGCTCTGTCTCTTTCTTTCTCAGGCATAAGCTTCACGAAAAAGAAAAAAGACTATTTTATCATACTTGGCTTATTTGGCTCAGTACAGATTATTGGATATTTTCTGATCGGAGAAGAGCTCCTGTTTAAGTCATACCCGTTATTGATACATTTGCCGCTGTTCATGATTTTAAGGTATGTCTATAAAAAAAGAGTTCTTCTGTCAGGGATAGCTGTCTTATCAGCATATTTGTTCTGCACTCCGAGAAAATGGTTTGGAACGTTTGTATCGATCTTCTGGAACTATAATGAGACAATATCATATGCTGTTCAAATTGCTGTAACCGTTCCACTCCTTATACTTATAATCAGGTATATATCACCATATGTATCCCGGCTTAAATATGAAGAAAACAAGGTCCTGGGGCTTTTTATCGCAGTACCGCTGATATATTACATAATGGAGTACGGGATGACTGTTTATTCCGATATTCTGTATAAAGGCGGGGCTGCGGTCGTGGAATTTATGGATGCATCGATAGTTGTCATATACTTTATATTCTCCATAATCTATCTTAAAACTCTCTATGAAAAAAAAGAAATAGAAGTGGAGCAGGCTATTTTAAAAATAATGGCAGATCAATCGCAATATGAGATAGAAACCCTCAGACAATCCCAAAAACAGGCTGCGGTTTTCAGACATGACCTCAGACACCATCTCAACTATCTGAATGCATGCATTTAAGAAAACCGGCTGAAGGAAGCCTTGAGCTACATAGAAAGCACCTGTAAGGAGATCGATAATTTCAAAGTGATACGTTACTCCGAAAATGAGTCGATAAATCTGATCCTTTCGGCATATAATGCGAAAGCTTCTGAAAGAGAGATTCACATTGAGTTTATTGTCTCTGCTGCGGATTTCAGCAGGTTTTCCATCCCTGATCTGTGCAGCTTGCTTTCTAATGTTCTGGAAAATGCCATAAATGCCTGTGTGAAAAAAGCTGACAACGAGAAACGATTTATTAAGCTGCGGTTGTATAATAAGAAAAACAAGCTTTGCATGGAAGTTCAGAACAGCTATAGTACCGAACCGGTATTTGATAAGGGGCTGCCGGTATCAAAGGATAAAGAGTATGGAATGGGTATAAAAAGCATGGTTTATATTGTGGAAAAATACCAGGGTATATATCAGTTCACAGCAAGAGAAGGTATTTTTACTTTTCAGGCAGCTATGTAGACAGCAGGCCGAATTCTGTATTCAATACTCTACTTTATTTGCCTGAAACCCATGAGATATCCGGGCAGTCGGTTCCAGGGCTGATCTACTGTATTTTGAGAATATGAGCTATTCACAGGCAGCGCAGGTTATGGGGAAAAGCATTAAGCAAATCGATCATCTGCTGGAGCGCGGTTAAAAAAGGCTGCGCCCTTTATTGATGCACAGCAGTAAATCTTTCCACCTTGCGGTTTAGCTTTCATTCTGGTGGAATACAGTCTGTGGGTCTCTTCATGCTTTTGGAAGGAAAACAGCCTTTCAAACCCTTATTTTTGGTTTGACTTTCTCCTGACTGCCACGTTCATTACATTTCTGCCAACTCTGAAAAAGGCGGTGAGAGGTTGATTTATATCGAAAACGTGTTTATCTGCATTGCCGCCCCTTTGCTGATCGCCATGCTGTGTGCTGATAAGCGCAGCAGGCCGGTTTTCATCTTTTTTATTGCCGGTATGGGTATGTGCCTTTTATCAGCCTATATCAATACTTTTTTTGCAAGCTATTATGATGCCGACTTAATACAGGCTACGGTGGAGCTGGCACCGACTATTGAAGAAACAATGAAGCTGCTGCCTATTCTTTTTTTCCTTCTGGTATATGAACCGAATCAGAAGGATGCGCGAAGCGCTATCCTGTTTATGGCAGCGGGCTTTGCAACATTTGAAAATACCTGTTACCTCTTAGAAAACGGCTCATCACAGCTTTTATTTCTGCTTATGCGCGGTTTTTGTACCGGAGCTATGCATATTGCATGCGGGACTATAGTAGGCTATGGGCTTCTGTATGTATGGAAAAGACCGTGGCTGAAAGTAGCAGGTGTCTTCGGCCTTTTGTGCATTGCCATTACATTCCATGTTATCTATAATCTGCTTTTGAGTGCCGGAGGTGCTGTGCAGACTATAGGGCTTCTCATACCTGTTATCACTGCCCTTTCTTATGCTGTTGTCACCGGACTGATAAGGTCCAAAGGGATAAAAATATAGACAGCAGCTTCATTGATTTATCGATATTTTTTCTTCTCATTTAATTCTTAGGCAAACACATATTAATAACAACTTTGTTCTTTAGGATTAAATAGTAAAATTATTTTTTGCACTGTCTTGTTTGTGCCATCTTAACTCTGATTTGCACTTTCAAATGATAACATTCAAATGATTCTGATAAAGGATTACCAGCGAATCCAACGTTTTTGACGCTTTGGGGATCGATACATCCGTCATTCCTGAGGATGTGGATCTCTACAGCACCGATAACCCTTACGGTCGGGACAGCTTTACTGAAAATCGGGTTTATGAGATCCTTGTTCAGGATTCGGTAGAGTCTACATACATGATAGGCGAGGACAATAAACTGAACGGCGATCCCGATAAAGTGGCAGCCGAATAATACTGATGCTCAGCTTAAGGAATATATATCTGCGCGTTTCCTTTCCATAAATTCCGATGAAGGCGCATTTGCTGCCAATGATGACGGCACTATAAGGGCAGGCAGCTTTTTCGCGTCGGAGTATAATTACGCATACAAACCCGGCACGATTACCGCAGATGGTGACTTTAAAAACAGGACTTTCGGCCTTTCCCTGAAACGCAGCGCTACCATCGTCCTTTGCGACACCGACAATGATACGACATATCTTAAGTACACCGGTCGGCATGAGGTTCATTATTCAGACCCCAAAGTTTTGGCGGTGCTTGCTTCCCCGCCTTATTTCAAGGACCTGGCCAGGGAGGCGGTATGATGGAATCAGAAACCTCTTATTCCAGCAGTAAGGGAGACGGTCAGGGCTCCAGCAAAGCGGTTACAATAAGCGCCGGCGCATATATCTCCTTTCAAGTGGGAGATAAATGGACTTTTGCAGAAACCGAGGCCAGCGCTACATACGGATTTACCTATGAATATGCCGAAAGCTCCACCATGGAGACGACGGTTACTTATGCCACCCAGGCCGGACAGGATACAGTAGTCTTTTACTCCATTCCAGTTGAAGTATATTACTACGATATCTATTATCCGGAAATCGATTCAAGCGGCAATATAGTATATAAACAAGGCACTACAACCGTTAACATCCCGCATACCGCGGCGGTGAAAACTATTTCGCTTGAAAAATACGAAAAAATAGCAAAAGACTACCCTACCCTGCTGGCTATCAGTGGGAACGTGCTGAAATCCACACCGGGGGATCCGTCTTCTTATCCGCAAACCGCTTTTGGTCTCGACAACGCAATTGTCTTTAATGGCGACTGGTCGGGCGTGGATTACGGCAGCGGAAGTACCTCTCAGGAAATCTCAATAACTAAAGAAACGGAAGAATCCTATACTCACACCGTAAGTATTGAGTTTAAAGCCGGTGGCGGCCTGAAAGAGGAGACTCCTGTCTATAATTTTGAGGTTTCAACAGGCGTAGTCGGCGGTGTCGAAACAGAGATCGGGACAGCAAAAATCACGTCAGTGGGTAGCACTTACTCGGGAACCATATGTGATTTGCCCTCAGAAGCCGAACCATATGGCTATTACTTTGCCTGGAAGCTTTTAACCTACACCATAGAGGTGGATGGTGCCAATATCCCTGTCGTTACCTACATGGTAACTGATGTCACTGCTCCTCCTGAGTTACCGGATGATTTTGCGCAGGACTATTCCCAAACTTAGCCCTGGTAAAGCGAAGATCACAAACTTTACACAACAGTTGACCTCGGCCACCGGTATTGTCGTATAGATAAATATGTGGAGCTCCACAGCGAGGACATATGCAATTCTCAGGAACGGGATTT
>DULR01000054.1 GCA_012840245.1 Clostridiaceae bacterium | reverse complement strand
TAGTGTATTAGTGAAAGAAATTTGGTTTAACATTAGTGAATTACCTCCATATTTGGTTTATTTTAGTTTGATGTTAATTCTATTATATCCCTAAATATGGAGGAGTTCAATATAAATTGAGTGCGTAAACGCTTTTATTTAGAGCGTTTTGCCGTTTCGCAAACGGCTACAACGTGAAAAAATTAGGAGGTTTGATTATGAAAAAAAGATTATTTGCACTGTTACTCGCTTTTGTCTTCGTTTTATCATCAACAATCATCAGTTTTGCTGATAACCCTGCCACACTGGAAGCGCCTCAAAACGTAAATGTTTTTTATGATGACGGTCTTCAGTTAAGATGGACTATACCTCAAAGCATTGTAAATGCTATAGAAAATGAGGAATGGGATGGTGAAATCTATTATTGCATCGATTGGAAGGTTAATGATGGTCCATGGCATTATAATGTGCCTAAAGTAAACAGTGAAACCTATGATTTTGATGATGAAATCGATGTTTCCTATTTCGGGTATTTAGGCAATATTGCAGTTGATGAAAACAATGTGCAACAAGTATTTTTTACTCATTGGTCTTTTGGGTATGATAATGATGAAGATATTGACCTGGCAAACAACAAATATACTTTCAGAATGCGGTTTGCTTTTGCAGCTTATGGTTATGAGGATGAGGATTATGTAACTTCTCCATATTCCAATGAGACAACCATAGGAGGAGGCACCCAGGTTCAGCCTCCAAAAACAATTGAAGCGCCTCAAAACCTTCAGGTTGAGCTAAAATATAAAGAAGATCAAAAGCCTTATTTCGCATTAAGCTGGACAAATCCCGATTCTGTCAGTGAGATAAATGAGGCATTTCCCATTGGAATTAAGGTTGATTTCAAAGTAGGAAACGGAAATTGGTTTTCAGAAGTTGAAGGACACGACTGGTGGAGTGCAATTCCTTTTGGTACCAGTGATTACTTAGATCCTGTCGAAAAAGATTATGTAGATAATATAATAATCGAAAAGAATGTGTATTATTTCAGAGTTCTCTATGTTTATGAACCGGTTGTTGGATCTCGTGTCGTTTCACCTTTCTCAAATACTGTATCGTTAGGTACACCAGGTTATGAATCAGCAAGCTCCTGGGCTGTTCCTGAACTTGATCAGGCCGCTGAGCTTGGATTCATTACTGACAGCATAAGGGGAAAGATGAATGATCCCATAACCCGTGAGGAATTTGCCGAAGTAGCCGTCAATTTTTATGAAATAGTTACAGGCAAAAAGGCAGAGCCTCATCCAACAAAAACATTCAAAGATACAACAAATCCTGATATCCTGAAAGCATTCAATCTGGGAATAACAGCAGGAGCCGGAGACGGAACGGTATTCGAACCGAAAAGCAAGCTCCTCCGACAGCAAATGGCTGCCATGATCACCAGGACCATTACCGCATGCTACCCTGAAATCACTCCCGAATTTATAGCCAACGAAGTCAGGGATGTTTCTGACTTCAAAGATCAGGCAGGCTTTTTGGCATACGGTATCAATCCTGCCAAGTTCATGGCTAAATATAAGATAACTGTTGGTGACGGAAAAGGCAATTTCGGACCCAACGATACCTGTACCCGTGAACAGGCCGTATTGTTCCTGCTGAGAGCATATTTGTACAAAGATCAATACCTGACAAAATAATCAATCATCCCCCCAATGTTGATTATTTTATAAAATGTCGGAGCAATTCGCTCTGGCATTTTTTTTGCCGTTCACAATCATAGCTGTAATGATTTATCGCTTCATTGTATTGAACCATTTTGTTGACAATACGCAAAAATAAATTTAAACTAGACTAATAGCAGAATTTAATGAATCTATAAATGATAGAAGGAGCAGCAAATATGGCCAAGGTGACATTCAGGGAAGAGCGTTGCAAAGGCTGCGGCTTATGCATTGAGGTATGCCCTAAGAAAATCATCAGAGAGAATCAGGAGAGACTGAACGCAAAAGGCTATTTCCCCGCAGGAGTAGTTGAAATGGATAAATGCATCGGTTGTGCTTTTTGCGCTACAGTATGTCCGGATTGCGTTATTACTGTAGAGAAATAGGAGGAGCAAGATGGGACAAAAACTATTGATGAAAGGCAATGAAGTCATTGCGGAAGCAGCCATCCGGGCCGGTTGCAGGCATTATTTCGGCTATCCCATAACACCACAGACTGAGATCATGCATTACATGGCAAAAAGAATGCCGGCGGTGGGAGGAGTATTCCTGCAGGCAGAAAGCGAAGTGGCCGCCATTAATATGGTATACGGCGCTGCCAGTACCGGGCACAGGGTCATGACATCTTCTTCAAGCCCAGGGATCAGTCTGAAGCAGGAAGGTATCTCTTACATAGCCGGAGCTCAACTGCCTGCAGTCATCGTAAATATCATGCGTGGCGGACCTGGCCTTGGAGGTATTCAGCCTTCGCAGAGCGATTATTTTCAGGCTACCAAAGGCGGAGGTCACGGAGATTATCATATGGTCGTTCTGGCTCCTGCCAGCGTTCAGGAACTATATGAACTGACTGTGGAAGCTTTTAACATAGCTGACCGGTACCGCATAATGACAATGATCCTAGGTGACGGGGTTCTGGGTCAGATGATGGAAGTCGTAAATTTCCGGGATGAAGAGAAAATCGAGACCTTCGACAAGTCATGGGCGGCAAACGGCCATGACAACAAAAGAGAGCATAACATGATAACCTCGATCCATCTTGATCCTGCTGTTCTCGAACAATGGAACATCGGCCTTCAGAACAAATATAAACTGATTTCACAAAACGAGCAGCGATATGAGCTCTATAACTGCGACGACGCTGAGATCATTCTGGTGGCATACGGCTCTGTCGCCCGCATATGCAAAGGAGTGATCAGGGAAGCAGCCGAACAGGGGATCAAGCTGGGGCTTTTAAGGCCGATTACACTGTTCCCGTTCCCGACCGATGCTTTTGATAAGGTTTTAGATATACCAAAGGCGTTCCTGACTGTCGAAATGAGTTCGGGTCAGATGGTCGAAGACGTACGTCTCACCATTGAAGGAAGAAAGCCTGTTTATTTTGTCGGCAGAATGGGTGGAATGATCCCGACTGTTAAAGATATCATGTCAAAGGTCAAGGAAATCAAAGAAAAACATGACTGAATCCTGCGATAAGGAAGGAGAGCAAAAATGGCAGTTGTATTTAAAGCTCCACATGCACTGGTGGATGTCCCCATGCATTATTGCCCGGGCTGTACCCATGGAATCGCCCACAGGCTTATAGCAGAAGCCATAGACGAACTGGATATAGAGGGAAAGACCATTGGTGTTTCACCCGTAGGCTGCGCATACAATAATTATTTGTATTTTAACTGTGATATGGTGCAGGCGGCCCATGGCCGTGCTCCGGCTGTAGCTACAGGAATCAAAAGATGCCTTCCTGAAAATGTAGTTTTTACATATCAGGGCGATGGTGACCTGGCAGCCATCGGTACATCCGAAATAGTCCATGCTGCGACTAGGGGTGAAAACATTACGGTTATTTTTATCAACAACACAATTTACGGCATGACTTCCGGTCAGATGGCTCCAACTACCTTATTGGGACAAATGACTACCACTACTCCGTTCGGAAGAGATCCTAAAGTAAATGGTTTTCCGATCCGGGTATCCGAGATGCTGGCTACACTGGAAGGACCGGCATATATCGAAAGGGTTTCCCTCCATGACGTCAGGCATATAAAGAAGGCAAAGGAAGCAGTCAAAAAGGCATTCAGGGTTCAACTGGCAGGAAAAGGCTTTTCTCTGGTGGAGGTCCTTTCCACATGCCCGACCAACTGGGGCTTAAGTCCTGTCGAGGCAATGAAACGAGTTGAAAGAGAAATGATACCGCATTATCCACTTGGCGTATTTGTCGGTGCAAATCTGGAGGTTTAGGATATGTTTCTACACGAGATCATAATTGCCGGTTTCGGCGGACAGGGAATTCTTTCGGCCGGAAGGCTTCTTGCGTATGCAGGCATGCTTGAGGAAAGGCAGGTATCGTTCCTTCCCTCATACGGGCCTGAAATGAGAGGTGGTACGGCAAACTGCATGGTGGTTATTTCGGAAGAAGCCATAGCTTCTCCTGTTCTCAATTCCTGCTCGGCTTTGATAGTTATGAACAATCCGTCTCTCGAGAAATTCGAAAGCTGGCTTAAGCCGGGCGGAGTACTTATCGCCGACAGTTCGATGGTGCATAAAAAGCCTGAGAGAAAAGACATAAATCTTTTTGAGATCCCTGCTACCGAGCTGGCCAGCGAAATGGGGAACAAGACATACTCTAATATTTATCTTCTGGGAAAACTGATCAAAGTGACCGGCTGCGTTACTCCTGAGAACTTTGAAAAAGCTCTTTACGGCATACTTTCCAAAAGCAAGCATCAGATGATACCCGAAGAAATGGAAGTATTGAGAGCCGGTATGGATTATTGATACCGAATATGATTCATATTTGATATCAAAAATATGAAAGCAAAAAAGAAAGAGATAATCGCTATTTGATTATCTCTTTTATATTTACTTTTATTTCGCGGATTATTTTTATGGAGAGCTCTTTCCTGAGATCTATTATGTTCGTTTTGTTGAACTTTGTTCTGGTCTTCGGATTATAGAACATACGGACAACAGGACGAGTCAGGTTCACGGGATTGTTTTTCACAACGATGGCAAGATTTCCGTTGCTCAGAAGTACAATACTGCCTTCGTTATATATGGGGATCATTTTGATGAACTCATCCACTATGGCTTTGTCAAAAACATGCCCTGACGCGCCGATCAGGTATTCTACGGCGTCAGTCGTTCGCAACACCCTGTTGTTCTTCCTGTCGTTTATGGCTGTGTCAAACTCGTCGCAGACGGTCAGGATCCGCGCAGAATAATGTATTTTGTCTCCTGTGAGATGCATCGGGTATCCGCTTCCGTTGACATGTTCGTGGTGCATAAGTACGGCCACCTTGGTCGTGGCGGGAGTCTCATCATTATCCTTGATCAGATTATATCCAAGGACAGGATGCTTTCTCATTTCGATCATTTCTGCCTCGGTAAGAGGTTCTGTTTTGTTCAGCAGCTCAGGAGGTAGGAAAGCCTTGCCTATATCATGCAACATCGCGCCCATGGCAATGTTTTTTACCTTCGATACGGGAAGAGACAGCTTTGTAGCCAGCGCGATAGCCATGATGCACACATTGACGCAGTGGGCAAAGGTTTGCTCGTCCTGCATGCGGATATCTTTAACATTGATGATATCGATTTTTCTGGCGAGGATCTCATCAAGAATGGAGTTGACCAGTTTGTTCAGTCTTGAATAATCCATCGTCTTTTTCTGAGACAGCCTGTTCATTTCGTCCCGGACGATCAACTTTGCCTGAGTCCTTGTTTCTTCGCAAAGGAGACTTTCAGCTTCGATTCCTTCAGATATATCATCTTCTATATAAACATTTGATACTCCTTTTTCAAAAAGCTTCTGCACAATGGCGGGTCTGAGGGAAACACCTGCATTGAGAAGTTTTCTGCCGTCAATATCGAATATGGCCTTTCCCAATGTTTCGTCTCCGCTGATTTGATCAAGTCCAACTAATCTCATTATTTACTCCCTAAAGTCAAAATCATAGTATCGGGTTATATATACCACCTGTACAAAAGCTAAAACGGAGACTTTTCTATTGGTCTGAAAGAATCCGTTTAAGTGCAGGATTCTTTTTTATGAATTCTATAAGGGGAAGACCTATACCGTAACAGATGACGAGCTCTGAAAACCCTATAAACACCATGGTTGCAACCAGGGTATAGGTTCTGTCATAAAGATAATATACATATGAACCGACGATTGCCGCGTTGAATAAAACGGGTGGAAGCGGATACAGAAAACGGCTGTTCCTTAGAAATCTGGTGCAGACGGCTGCCAGAAGAGTTGCCATACTTCCGAAAACAATATCTGCCGTACCAAAGCCGCCTAGCCAGTTAGCGAGTATGCAGCCTATGAACAGACCGGGAATGGAGGAAGGCATAACAGCAGGAAGGACTGTTAATGCTTCAGCTATGCGGAATTGAACGGGACCGAATCCAAAAGAGCCTAAGATAATGGTGAAAACAGAATAAATGGCGGCGATCATTGCCGACTGGATAATGGATTTTGGTGATAATTTCATTTTTACTCCTTTTTGTTTGCAGTGCAAACACCGGTTTTTACCTGAGCAACCGGAGCTCCGTAGTTTTGTTTAAGGTTTCAAACCTAGCCAGGATTTTGCGAACTGGCATGGACGAGCCACGTTGACTATTCTAACTGATAATGTGCCCTTTGACAAGCTTTATTATTGAGTTGCCTTTCATTGTTTGCAGCTCTGGCTAATTCTGCTATAATTAAACTGACGTCAAAAATGGGGAGGAATTGCAAATTGGATCGCGAGAGAGCTTTGGAAGAATTGATGCTCAGGATCGAAAATGAAAACATGATAAAGCATAGCCTTGCCGTTGAAGCAATAATGCGGAAGCTTGCCAGACATTTCAACGAGCATGAAAACCTTTGGGGGATAACCGGCCTGGTCCATGATATCGACTATGAAAGAGTAAACGGAGACATGACCCTTCACGGAAAAATGGGGGGAGATATCCTGGAAGGTTTGAATGCCGACAGTACCATTGTTTATGCAGTCCGCGCCCACAATCCGATGAACAACATTCCACGAAGAAGGAAAATTGACAAAGCTCTTTACTGTGCCGATCCCATGTCAGGACTGATCATAGCCTGCGCACTGATCCTGCCTGATAAAAAGCTGAAGGATGTCGATGCAGGATTCGTTATCAATCGTTTCCACCAAAAAGGCTTTGCGCGTGGAGCGAATCGTGAGCAGATAGCCTCCTGTTCGGAACTGGGCCTGACTCTCGAAGAATTTACAGCGATTTCGCTTGAAGCTCTCAAGGAGATAAGCGATCAGTTGGGATTGTAATTGCAGATTTAAATGTTTTTAAGAATACTGAGCCAAACTATGATAAATAATAAATCTGAAACAGATTACAGAAAACGATGACGGCAGCTGCCGTCATCATTTTTAAAGGAAGGTTATCTGATGATAAATGAGTTGATGGAAGAAAGAAAAAAACGTATAGTTGCTTTCATGAGGGAGCGCGCATACCAGCCTCTGAAGTTCGAAGAGCTGGCAGTGGTGCTCGATGTTCCTCCTGATGACAGGCCTGAGCTGAAAAAGCTTCTGGATGAGATGGAAGCTGACGGTTTGATAATAAAAACCCGGAAAGAAAGATACGGGATACCTGAAAGAATGGGCCTGGTAGCAGGAAGGTTCCAGGGGAATCCTAAAGGATTCGGCTTTGTATTGCCTGATTCGGGGATAGAAGATGTTTTCATATCGGCAAACAACATAAACGGCGCGATGCATGGAGACAGGGTCATTGCAAGACTGATCGGCAAATCATCGGGCGGAAGGCATCAGGAAGGCGAGATAATAAGCATAATCGAGCGTGTGAACAAAACCATAATAGGCAAGTTTGACAGAAGCGAGCATCTGGGCTTCGTTACACCTGATCATTCAAGGCTGTCAGGCGATATATTGATACCGAAAGAATTTGTCAACGGAGCTCAAAAAGGCCAGAAGGTCGTAGTGGAGATCATAAAATGGCCTGAGAAGAACAGGAATGCTGAGGGGCGCATCATCGAGATCCTGGGAGACGAAGGGGAAAAAGGTGTTGACGTAATGTCGATAATACGTGCTTACGGCATACCTTATGAATTCCCCGAAGAAGTATTGCAGGAAGCCAGATCGGTCCCTGACAGAGTTCTGGAAGAAGAGTGCAAGGACAGAAGAGATCTCAGGTCTCTCAGGATGGTCACCATTGACGGCGAGGATGCCCGTGATCTCGATGACGCCGTATCAATAGAAATTTTGCCTGACGGCAAGTTCAGACTCGGTGTCCATATCGCCGATGTGACCCATTATGTGAAGGAAGGTTCTGCTCTCGATAAGGAAGCGCTAAAAAGGGGAACGAGCGTATATTTCCCTGACAGGGTGATCCCCATGCTTCCAAAAGAGCTGTCAAACAACATATGCAGCTTGAATGCAAAAACCGACCGTCTTGCCTTCAGTGTGATAATGGATATCGATCATACCGGTAATGTGGTGGATCATGATATATTCGAAAGTGTCATCCACGTCAATGAACGCATGACATATACCAATGTTTACAAGATCCTCGAGGAGGACGACGCAGAACTTAAGGAAAGATACAAGGGATTTCTTGAGGATTTTGAAAACATGAAAACTCTCGCGCTGATCCTGAAAGAAAAAAGAAGGCGCAGAGGCTCTGTAGATTTTGATTTCGATGAAACCAAGGTAATAGTTGACGAAAACGGCAAAACCACAGATATAAAAAGATATAAAATGACTATTGCCAACAACATAATCGAAGAATTCATGCTATTGTGCAACGAAGTGGTTTCCGAACACTTCTACTGGATCGGTATACCTTTCGTTTACAGGATCCACGAAGACCCAGATCCGGAAAAGATGGAAAATCTCAACATGATCCTCGGGAACTTCGGATATAGACTGAAAGGTTACAGGGATGTACATCCCAAAGCAATTCAGGAAGTTATAAACCAGATCAAAGGCAAGCCTGAGGAGAAAGCCATCAACATGCTAATTCTGCGTTCGCTCCAGAAGGCCAGGTACAGCGATACCCACGACTGGCATTTTGGGCTTGCAGCCGAGTACTATTCACATTTTACGTCACCTATCAGGCGTTATCCTGATCTGATAATCCATCGAATTATGAAGGAGCAGATCAACGGTAAGCTTGATGAGAAAAGGATCGATCATTACAGGAGCATCCTCCACAGTATAGCCCAGATAAGCTCAGAACGTGAGAGGGCAGCGCAGGATGCCGAAAGGGATTGCATAGACCTAAAGAAAGCCGAATTCATGAAGGACAGGGTCGGCGAAGAATTTTACGGGACTATATCGAACATAACGGCTTTCGGTATGTTCGTGGAACTTGAGAATACCGTAGAGGGGCTGGTTCGTTTAAGCTCTATAGACGATGACTATTACAGCTATCACGAAAACGCACTCTGCCTTATTGGGGAAAGAACCAGAAAAATATACCGCATCGGCGACAAAGTAAAGGTCCAGCTTGTCAAAGTCAGCACTGAGACCAGACAGATCGATTTTATCCTGATTGATGAAAAAGAGGATAATGATATAATTAATGTTGAACCAGAAACAACCAAAAAGAAAAAGAATAAAGATAAGGATATTGACAGGATCCTGAAGCATATCGGCGCGAAGAAAAGCAATGGCGGTAAAAAATCAAAGAAGCGATAATTTATAAGTATATGGGAGGTCAATATGAATACCATCGAGGTCATGAAAACCAGAAGAAGCATCAGAAGATATCAGAAAAAAAAGATCCCGAATGATATCCTGATGGACATTCTTGATTGCGGAAGACTGGCACCATCAGGTCATAATGCTCAGCCATGGAAGTTCGTGGTCGTTACCGACCAGGAGCTTAAGGAAAAGCTGACCAGCATCACCAGATACGGCAGATTTATAAAGGATGCCTATTGTGTAATAGCGGTGTTCTGCGAGAGAAACGCTCCATGCCTGTTCGAAGATGCCAGCGCAGCTACCGAAAATCTTATTCTGGCCGCATGGCATTATGGCATCGGATCATGCTGGATAGGCTCGTACAGGAGAGACCATTCCAAAGAAACAGAGAAGCTGTTGAATTGCCCCGATACCCATGAACTCGTAACTATGCTGACTCTGGGATATCCCGATGAAAAGCCTGTGAGAGGCAAGAAGAGCCTGGAGGAAGTCGTAAGCTTCAATTCCTTCTGATGAGCTTTCGACAAACTTTCCTTAAAACTTATAATTTTTTTAGCTTGACAAGAGCGTATTGAGCCGTTAAAATAGTCTTTGTCCGGTTTTCGGGCAATGACATGTGGCCCCTTGGTCAAGTGGTTAAGACATCGCCCTCTCACGGCGGTAACAGGGGTTCGAATCCCCTAGGGGTCACCATTTTAAATAATGCTGGAGTAGCTCAGCAGGTAGAGCAGCTGACTTGTAATCAGCAGGTCGGGGGTTCGAGTCCGTCCTCCAGCTCCATAGAGAAACCGCTAAACTTATGTTTCAGCGGTTTCTTTTATTTTATAGAAAAATGTTTCGCTTCTTTTTTTGCTTCATTTTCTGAGATCATTCCGGTAATCAAAATCTGTACGATGCAGTCGTCTCTAAAATGTTATACCAGATAGCCAGGAATTTGCTTACCTTGTTATTGCCATCGGTTATTCCAAATTGAATACGATGAAGACAAGACCATGCCTGAAGTTCAGTTAAATGCCGGTGTTGAACTGTTATGGTATCCCAAATACCAGTTCCTGAATATAAAGCTAATAGACGGGCATAAACACATGAAGAATACCGCCTGCCCGAAAAGAAATTTTCATCAGGAAAGGATGATACATGCCGTGAATGAAACTGTATATATAATGGGTGAACCCGAACTGACTGCTGAGCAAATGCGTAAATTCCTGCGCAGCGTTAATCCCAATGCTCCGCAGGGGATAGAAGAAATCTATCTTGAAGAAGGAAAAACTGAAGGGGTCAGAGGAGACATAGCTTTTTGCCAGGCTATACACGAGACAAACTACTTCCGTTTTACCGGTGTTGCAAGAATAGAATGGCATAATCCGGCCGGACTTGGCGTTACGGGACAGATCGTAAATGGCGTACCTGTGGGGTGTAAATTTCCTGACTGGCGCATCGGTATCAGGGCACATATCCAACACCTGAAAGCTTATGCCGTCAAAAATCCGACCTTTTCAAACCCGCTCGTTGACCCAAGATTTGATGTGTTGAAGCAAGCCGGATACATCGGTACTGCACCGACATGGACTGATCTGAACGGCAAATGGGCATATCCGGGAAAGACATATGGGCAGTCGATACTTGCCATATACGACAAAGTCAAAACCATAAAAGTAGATACGGACAGTGAAAAGGTAAAACAACTCACACAGGAAATCGAAGCCTTAAGAAAAGAAATCAGCAGGCTCAATGCTATAATAAGCCAAATAAGAATATTGGTTTCATAATCGCTCAAAAAATGCTGACTTCAGGTTATTGGGGAGAAGGGAGGTAAGTATGAGAAATCCGAAAAATCTTTTTTTCTTTATTTGCACTATTATATTATTTGTTTTATTTATGACAACAGTCGCCATTGCAGATGATGCATCGACTGCTGAACCCGCCAGAAATTATTTGACCTGGGAATTCCTAGGTACGATGTACGGAGCAACAGCAGCTGTCTTACTTATCATCCAGTTCATTAAAGCTCCACTCGACAAACTTTGGAAGATCCCGACAAGATATGTGGTATATGTTATTTCATTGTTGATTCTTTTGTCGGTCGAATATGTACTTACGGGAACATTGACTTTTGACAGGACAGGACTGATCCTGCTTAATGCTGTAGTAGTTGCAATGGCGGCTATGGGTACATATGAAGCCACATTCCGTAAAGTTGAAAATAAGCAAAAGGATACCCCCGGTTGATCCCGGGGGATTTTTTACCATTTTCAAGACCAAATGCTCGTCTTGTAATAACCCTGGTGAAAGTTGTGAAAATCCTGATTAAACCTGTTGAACCATTAGGGTCAGCGATTTCTATTATATCGTATTAAAATATCCAAATAAAAACTATAATTTTTGTATAATATAACTATGTTAAAAAATTATCATATAGTGTTAAAATATTAACATAGAATGATAAAAAATTAACTATATTTTTTACCGTGATCAGGAGGTGCATGTTATGTTCGAAGCTATAGTACTGGCAGCTGTAATTGCGGGATTATATTTTCTGATTAAAGCCATATGGGATTATGAACTTGAAGAAGTGGAATCAAAATGATAAAAAATTAGTCTGACAGATAGCAGTACTGCTTTTAATATATAACACAGCCTTTTTTGCAAAGGCTGTTTTTTTATTCACAGACTTATCATGTCAGGTCTTCGGCTGTTCAAAAAAATTATTGACATAAATGTTATTACTGTATATACTGTATATATACAGTAGAAAGGGAGTGGGAATTCTGGATATCATAATAAGCAACTCCAGCAATCAGCCGATTTATGACCAGATATATTCTCAGATAAAAAACCTTATTATTTCAGGCAAACTCAAGGAAGGAGAAGCATTGCCCTCCATCAGGAATCTTGCCAAGGATCTTCGTATTAGTGTGATAACAACGAAGAGAGCTTATGACGAGCTTGAGAGGGACGGCTTCATATATACCGTTGCAGGCAAAGGCTGCTTTGTAGCTGAAAAGAATGTCGAACTGATAAAGGAGGAAAATCTGAAGAAGATCGAGGAATATATGCAGAAAATCGCTGAACTTGCGGCAATGTGCAATATCAGCAATGACGAACTGGTCGGTATGTTTCAGATTTTGATCAAGGAGGAAGAGTAGATCATGAATGCATTGGTAATCAAAGACCTGTCAAAAGCTTATAAAGGCTTCAAGCTTGACAACATCAGCCTTACTCTGCCCAGAGGCTGCATCATGGGGCTGATAGGCGAAAACGGGGCAGGAAAAACTACGACAATCAGGCTTATCCTCAATTCACGCAAAAGGGACAGCGGAAGTATCGAAATATTTGGAGAAGACAACAGGATAAATTTCAAAGAGAAAAAAGAAGACATGGGAGTAGTTCTTGACGAAGCATACTTTCCTGATAATTTCACCGTAAAGCAGGTCAATGTCGTGATGAAAAGCACCTATAAAAGATGGAATGAGGAACTATTTTACAGATATATAGACAAACTGTCCCTGCCGCACGAAAAGGCATTCAAGGAATTTTCCCGGGGCATGAAGATGAAGCTGTCTATCGCCGTCGCTTTATCACATGATGCCAAGCTGTTGCTGCTTGACGAGGCAACGAGCGGGCTTGATCCGATAGCCAGGGATGAGATACTGAACATAATAAATGATTTTACAAGAGACGAGAGCAACTCGGTATTGATCTCCTCACATATAGTCAGCGATCTTGAAAAGATCTGTGATTATATCGCTTTTCTGCATAAGGGCCGGCTTGTGTTCTGCGAGGAAAAGGACGAATTGCTGGAGAAATATGGGATACTGAAATGCAGCAGGGCGGATTTCGAAGCTGTTCCACCTGATGCGGTGAAAGGCGTAAAAGAGAACAACTATTGCATCGAAGCGCTTGTCGAGAGGAGAAGGATCCCGTCGGTATTTTCAGTGGAAAGAGCAAGCATTGAGGATATCATAGTATTTATAGCCAGGGAGGGAACAGGAAGATGAAGGGTTTATTGATAAAAGATTGGTTCGTTATCTGGAAACAAGGAAGAATAATGATCATTCTGTCTCTGATATACAGCATCCTTGCAGTTACAGGCAGCGGTTATTTCTTTGCGGGATTTTCATCGGTATTCCTTGCCATGCTGCCTCTGACGGTAATGGGGCTTGACGAAAGATGCAAATGGGATCATTATGCTATCGCTCTGCCATATTCACGTAAAGATATTGTCATGAGCAAATATATCATAACTGTTTTGGGAGCTTTGGCCGCATCAGTCCTTTTTATCGCATCGACAGTCATCAAATGGAGCATAGACGGGAATGCGGGAGATTTTATGAGCTTGATGAAACAGGCATTTATGCTGATGTCTCTGGGACTGTTTTATTCGACAATAAATCTGCCCATTGCGTTCAGATTCGGCGTGGATAAGGGAAGACTGTGGTTCACCCTGATCACTGTTATAGTAGTTGCTGCTTTAGGAGGAATAATTACCATTTTTACAACCGATATGGAGCAGATCGGAGGCTTTATTCAAAACCTGCCTTTCCTGGTAGTTCCAATGATTTCTTTCGCGCTTCTGGCTGTTTCATACGTTATTTCAGTCAGGATATACGAAAACAGGGAACTGTAATGGTTACATGATAATATGAGCAGCTCTTTCAAGGGCTGTTTTTTTTTATGATAAAATAAACATGGTGAGGTTATGAGAAAATTATTTTTAGGATTCATACTGGGCTTTATTTTGACATTGCCTGTGATATTGGTCATAGATATGTTCAAAGAGCCTGAAGTGATTGAAAAGGTCATAGTTAAGGAAATCGAGGTTCCAAAAGAGGTAGAGGTCATCAGAGAGGTAGAAGTTATAAAGGAAGTAATACGCAAAACCGACCTTGAGGAAGTCGTCGCCAACTGCAAGAATTCATGCGTCACTATATATGCATATAAAGGCAAAACAAGAAATCAGGGAAGCGGTTGGATATATAACGGTTATGTTGTGACAGCAAAGCACGTTATTGAGGGATACGATGAAATATTTGTGTTTACAGACGATACCGACAATTCAAGATATGCCACGATCCATTATACAGACCCCGACCTTGATATGGCGGTATTTAAGGCCCCTGTGACTCTCCCGTCATTGAACCTGGGTGATTCGAGCAAACTCATCGACGGTGAAAAGCTGGTAAGCATAACAAGCCCCGAAGGCATAAAAAATGTCATCGGTGAGTGCATATATTCGGGAAGGGCTCATTTCGGTGCAGACACATATCTGACTCTTTCCAAAGGCACTATGTCGCCTGGCTCAAGCGGCGGACCGATATTCAATTATAACAGTGAAGTTGTGGGCATGGTCGTTGAGGGCAACAAAGGCGGCAACTATGCTATCCCGGTCAACGATATGAAATCCGTACTGGAACAGCTGGATTGATATGCTAACAATAATGTAAAGGAGAGTATTGTATGAATAATATCATCAAATGGGGCATATTAGGCCCTGGTGCCATAGCGCACAAATTTGCCGAAGGCTTGCTTGCGGCTGAAGACGCAAGGCTGATCGCTGTCGGCTCAAGGGGCAAGAAACGTGCCGAGGATTTTTCAAAGAGATACGGGATAGAAAAGAGCTATGGGAGTTATGCCGAACTTGCCTCCGACCCCGATATAGACATTATATACGTAGCTACGCCTCATCCTTTTCACAAAGAGTGTGCAAAGCTCTGTCTCGATGCAGGAAAATCGGTGTTGTGCGAAAAGCCGTTCACGTTGAATGCAAGGGATACACGAGAGCTGGCCAAACTGGCAAGACAAAAGAAGCTGTTTCTCATGGAAGCCATGTGGACCAGGTTTTTCCCTGCAGTAGAAAAGGTCCGAAAATGGCTCCGGGAAGGAGTAATCGGTGAAGTGCAAATGTTGAAGGCAGACTTCGGATTTGGAGGAGTCCACGATCCAAAGGGCAGGGTACTCAATCCCGAGCTTGGAGGGGGAGCTTTGCTTGATTTGGGGATCTATCCTGTTTCATTCGCTTCAATGGTTTTCGGAACTCAGCCAAAAACCATAAAAAGCCTTGCCGATATAGGTCCCACCGGCGTTGATGAAAAATGTGCAATGCTTTTCGGGTATGATGACGGGAAAATGGCAAGCTTGAGCGCATCATTCAAGGCAGATCTAATAAATGACGTCTGGATCTTTGGAACCAAAGGAAGGATCCATGTTCCGGAGTTCTATAAGGCCAGCAGGGCGATACTTTCACTTTCAAACGAAAAGGAAGAAGTCTTCGACAGCCCGTATAAATCAACAGGATACCAGTTTGAGGCCATCGAGGCAATGAACTGCATAAAACAGGGCAGGATTGAAAGCGAAATAATGCCTCTTGATGAATCCATAGCAATAATGGAAACCATGGACAGTCTGAGAGCTCAATGGGAGCTTCGATATCCGGGTGAACAGATGATCTGAAAATACTTAAGGGGTTTTATTATTTGGCATGCTGTTCAGAGCTGAACTGCCTCCGCAGGAGCAGTTGAATGTTGTAATGCGAACAGTGCTGCTCGAACGAGGTAAAATCTGCCGGACGCAGATTTTAGCCGGCACGAGCCCGGAAGGCGAGATTGCCAGCGACCTCGTGAGAGTAAACTTGAGCATTAACAACTTCCTGCGACGAGGACAGCAGGAAGATCTGAACAGCATGGCAATATAATTTGATAGAGACAGCCAATTTTAATAATTCTGGCCAGGCAAGGTCATCTGTCCGTGCTTTAGCTTCATGTAAACATCGAGACAAACAGGCAGGTATTTTATGTCCTGATCGTTCTCTATTGCGACCTGGTCGCCTTCAAATACAGGTTTGCCGTTTACAAGCCTTAAGTTCATTGTTGCCTTTTTAGGTTTTTTACTTATGCGGCATATTGCCCTGGTGGTTACTTCCTCGATATCCTGGGCAAGCGCAAACAGATAAGTGCTTCCCTCAAACGGATTTCCGAATGCATCTACTTTTATCCCAAAACAGATCACAGGTATATTGAACTCGGTAACTATTCTGGCCAGATCCCATACATTTTCCTTAGAAAGGAACTGCGCTTCATCGATCAAAACGATTGATAATGGATTATCTGCAGACGAATTATTTATTTCAGATACCAGCCTGTCATAAAGCCAGTCTTTATCTCCGGGAATTAAAAAGTCACATTTTCTTTTTATTTCACCATTTTCCAGACGGCTAATTATGTAATCGCCTTCCTTGGTATCAGTCTTTGGCTTGAGGCAAAGAATTTTCCTGTCATTGTTCTTCTCATAGTCATAGGCGATCTGAAGAAGCTGAGTGGATTTACCAGCATTCATAACTGCGTATCTGAAATAGAGCTTAGCCATGGTATCACCTGCATATGTAGATTTTTGTCTGAATTTATCTTAACATAACATTACGCTTAGAGAAAATGATCTTTTATAAGTACATAACTTCAGGCCGGTATAAACATAGTTGATTGTAAATCAGGAAGTGGATAGTGTTATAAAACTCTATCTTTGCTATAATCATAATCAGTGATACACTAAGTGATATTTTTAATGCAGGGAGGAATTGAAATGGAATTCAGAATCGACCACATCAATATCAATGTCGCGGATCTGGAGAAATCACTTGCATTTTACAAAGAAGCATTGGGTTTGAATGAGATCCGTCGGCATGAAGCGTCCGACGGCAGCTTTATACTTGTATATATCGGCAACAGTAAGTCTCCGATAAGCATTGAGCTGACATGGCTGAGAGACAAGGAAGGCGGTTACGATCTTGGGGATAATGAAACTCATATAGCCTTCAAAGTGGATAATTACGAAGAAGCATATGAGCATCATAAGAAAATGGGCTGCATATGCTATGAGAATAAAGCGATGGGGATCTATTTTATTGAGGATCCGGACGGATACTGGCTGGAAGTCGTACCGGAGAAAAAATAGGGATTGTTTATTAAATTGATATAATTGATTCGATGCCTTTATATTAAAAAAAGTTTTGGGATATGCTATATATCTTGAAACTTTTATTTTTTTCATGTATAATTATCACTAGGTAATAATATTAAATATTAAAAACTGCTAATAAACGGGGGCGGGATTTTGATGAGCAAGGGATATGAAATCTATTTTGAAAAAGGCAGAAGGATCGTAAAGGGACATGGGCATTATGAAGCATCATATGTTTCAGACTTAAGGGAACTGGTAAAGAGAAGCGCAGAGAAGTACGGACAGAAAACAGCCTTCAAATTCAAAAGAGACGGAAAATTGATCGAAAAAACATACATTGATCTTGACAGAGACGTTGATGCACTGGGGACAGCATTATACAACCTCGGCCTTAATGGAAGCTACATTTCGATAATCTCTGAAAATCGTTATGAGTGGGGTGTAGCATATTTTTCCATAATCAATGGCACAGGCGTAGGTGTGCCACTCGATAAATACCTTCCGGTAAACGAAGTCGAGAACCTTGTCTCAAGAGGCCGGGTAGAAGCCATATTCTACAGCCGTACTTACCACGACATGATGGTTGAGTTCTCAAAAAAAGAGACATCTCTGAAGTATTACATCTGCATGGATGATATCGATTTGCCCGATGATCCGGGATTCCTTTCGATGAGTTCACTGATAAGGACTGGAACTGAGCTTTTGAAGCAGGGGGACAGGAGCTTCATCGACGCAAAGATAAATCGCGAAGAAATGTCGATCCTGCTTTTTACCTCCGGGACCACCATGGCTTCTAAAGGGGTGATGCTGTCACATAAAAATATAGCCAGCAATGTATCGGCAGTTTCTGCATTGATGGAGGTTTACCCTACCGATGTGCATCTTTCACTGCTTCCTCTGCATCATACATTTGAAAATACGATCGGGCTGATGTTCATGCTGCTGATGGGTGTTACCATTTCATACTCAGAGGGCATAAAGCATCTGGCTCAGAATATACAGGAGTTCAATGTATCGATCCTTGTCGGTGTTCCTGCGATTTTTGAAGCCATATACGGCAGAGTAATGGATGGTATCAAAAAACAGGGAAAACTGGGGCTGATCAATACCATGAAAAAGATTTCAGGCTTTTTGCTGAAGCTTGGTATCGACGTTCGCAGAAAACTGTTCCGTCCCGTTCTGGAAAAATTAGGACCCAAACTGAGACTGATGGTATCGGGTGCTGCGCCCATCAGTGCCGAGATCCTCACCGGTTTTCAGTGCTTCGGGATCACGTTCCTGCAGGGATATGGCTTGACTGAGACTTCTCCTGTGATAAGTGCTACGACTTATTTCCATAATGTACATGGTACAGTTGGAATCCCCATAAAAGATGTTGAAGTTACCATCGACAACCCGGATGAAAGCGGCATCGGCGAGATCATGGCCAGAGGCGACAACGTGATGCTGGGTTACTTCGAAAATCCGGAAGAAACGAGCAAAGTCATGGAGGAGGATGGCTGGTTCAGAACAGGCGACCTGGGTCTGATAGACGACAAGGGTTACCTCAGGATAACCGGAAGAGCAAAATCCATGATAGTCTTCACAAACGGAAAGAAAGCCTTCCCTGAAGAGTATGAGATCCTTTTGAACACCATACCGGGCGTAAAGGAATCATTTGCATGGGGAAACAGGGCTCCTGACGGCGATATCCAGGTTTGCGCAAAACTCGTCATCGACAGGGATTATTTCGAGCAGAAGGGATATACGAAGGAACAGATCGCCGATGAGCTGGAGGCAGCGATAAAAAATATAAATAAAGGAATTCCTCAGTATAAGATACTTCGTTATTTCGTTCTCAGCCATGAGGAGCTTATAAAAACGACAAAACTGAGTATCAAGAGACCGCTTGAAACTGAGAAGATTAAGATGTATCTTGATAAGGTAGGGGTCGATATGAGGAAATTGAACAAGAGTTTCATCGACTGATGAGGTAAAATGATAAAAAGAGCCGAAAAGAAAGATTACGAAAGAGTTGTCGAATATCTTGACTACGAGGGAAGTATAAATACAACTCTAATTGCCCATATTGAGAAATATGGCTTTGATAAGGACTTTCAGGATGTCTGGCTCTACTTCAGTGGAGGAGGGGATACCCTTGCTGTGCTCATGCGGCATTTTAACAGCCTATATATATACAGCAGGGGTTTTCTTTATGACCTGGAAGAACTTGCAAGCTTTGCTTCTTTTATAGGCTCAGATATAATCTCAGGAAAGCTTGATCTCCTTAGCGAGATATCACTGGATCTGAGTGGTATGGTTCTGGAGCCTTCATGCCACATGATACATAAGGATAAAAGCAAGCTCGTGGAATGCAGGGATGTAGTCCGGGCAGATCTGGACGATTGCAGGGAACTTGCTGAGCTGATATACAGCATCCCGGAATTCGCAAGGTTTTACAGTTCCGAAAAAGAAATCGAACGTGGCATCAGAAGACGTATAGAATTGGGAATATGCAGGTATTTCGTCCTCAAGAGGGATGGGAAAATAGTCTCTCAGGCTTATACTACCATAGAATCATCAAAATATGCCACCATCGGTGGTGTAGTCACACGCCGCGAATACCGTAATCAGGGGCTCGCATCCCTGGTGGTTTCATGTATATGTCAGGACCTCTATAACTCGAACAAGATCCCAAATCTCTTCTTCACGAACGAAGAAGCAGGCCGTGTCTATGAGAAGCTTGGGTTCGTTTATGCCGGGGACTATGGCATGCTTCTGGACCATAAATACAAAATTTATTAATTATAAATAAATTTACTTGTAAATATAAGTAATTTATGTTAGTATGTACTCCAAACAGATATTCCTGTATGGAGGTTTTTTATGTTCAGCAGAGTTTCCACCTGCGGACTTATCGGACTGGAAGGCTATCATATTCAGGTCGAATCTGACATATCCAATGGGATTCCGGGATTTGACATAGTAGGTCTGGCAGACACCTCTGTCAAAGAAGCCAGAGAAAGGGTAAAAGCAGCAATAAACAACTCAGGCTATGAGTTTCCTATAAGAAGGATAACCGTCAATCTGGCTCCTGCCGATACCAGAAAAGAGGGCTCAGGATTCGATTTGCCCATAGCTCTTAGTATTCTTGTCTCTGCCGGAATAATCCCTCAAAATGCAGTAGAAGGATATATGCTTGCCGGAGAGCTTGCTCTTGACGGAAGCATCCGCCATATTTCAGGGATGCTGTGCAAGGCTATAGCCGCAAAGGAGATCGGTTTTAAGAAAATCATGGTTCCCGAGAGCAATTATAAAGAGGTTTCAGTTATCCGGGGACTTGAGATATATTCTGTAAAAACTTTGAGGGAAGCGGTGGAGCACTTTAAAGGAACAGATCCGCTCGAAGCAAAGCAATATTCTGAGTTATTCATTTCAAATCAGAGCATATACAATGATGATTTTTCAGATGTAAAAGGACAGAAAAATGCAAAACGGGCTCTAGAGGTTGCAGCAAGCGGGGGACACAACCTGATCATGATAGGCAGTCCCGGTTCGGGCAAAACAATGTTAGCCAGAAGATTGCCCACCATTTTGCCTGACCTTGCTTTTGAGGAATCTCTGGAGATAACAAAAATATACAGCGTAGCAGGGCTTTTGACACAGGATTCCCCGCTGATCAGGGAAAGGCCATTCCGTTCGCCACATCATACTGTCAGCTCGGTAAGCCTGGTGGGAGGAGGGAGCCAGCCTAAACCGGGAGAAGTAAGCCTTGCCCACCATGGAGTCCTTTTCCTCGATGAAATACCGGAGTTTCCCAGAAGAACGCTGGATGTATTAAGGCAACCCATTGAGGACGGAATGGCTAATATATCAAGGATAAATGCTACAGTGACATATCCGTGCAGGTTCATGCTGGTGGCAGCGGCTAATCCGTGCAAATGCGGGTATTACGGCGATCCGACCAAAAAATGCACCTGTTCATTCAAAGATGCCGAAAATTACCTTTCAAGGCTGTCAGGTCCTTTGATGGACAGGATAGACATACATATACAGGTGCCGACTCTGAAATATACCGAAATAGAGAGCGGCAAACCCGAAGAGACATCGGAAGAGATAAGGAAGCGTGTCAATCAGGCCAGAAAAATACAGCTTGAGAGATACAGAAAGTATGGGATCTATTGCAATGCTCACTTAAACGGCGCAATGGTAAGAGAGTTCTGCAAGATAAGCGGGGAAGGCAAAAAAGTTCTGAGGGCTGCTTTTGATAAGCTGAACTTAAGCGCAAGAGCTCATGACCGCATATTAAAGGTATCCCGTACCATCGCCGATATGGAAGGCTCGGACATTATTCAGGCAAAGCATGTTGCAGAGGCAATTCAATACAGAGCTCTTGACCGGACGGTTAGGGTTTAGTTTTGAGGTGAAAAATTGAGCAGAGAATTGGAATTTTGGTTGATGCTGAGCAGGATAGAGAATTTACGCCCCCAAAAGAAGCTGGATGCAATTATGTCACTGGGAAGCGCCTCAAAGGTATATGAGGCGGATTTTGACATACTTATGAAAGTGGGATTCTCAAAACAGCAGTATGACTTATTTCACAGTGACGAAACAAGGGCTGAAGCTGACAGGATCATTGAAGAGTGCCATAAGAAAAGAATAAAAATAATCACCTTGTCCGACGATGAATATCCGGAGATGCTGAAATATATAACTGACCCTCCCATCGTTCTTTATGTCAGGGGATCAATCCCAAAATCCAATTCCATAGCTATAGTCGGCTCCAGAAAAGCTTCGGGATATGGGATCGAAACAGCCAATAAAATGGCATATAATCTCGCTCTGTCCGATATTTGCATAGTAAGCGGTATGGCAAGAGGCATAGATACGGCTGCTCATGCAGGAGCTCTTGAAGCCGGCGGTGAGACAGTAGCAGTTTTAGGATGCGGTGCAGATGTGCCATATCCTCCCGAAAACGCAAGCATTATGGAAAGGATCGCAGGTTCAGGCGCTGTCATATCCGAGTATCCGCCAGGCACTCCGCCCTCGACCTATAATTTTCCAGACAGAAACCGCATCATAAGTGGAATGTCAATAGGTACCCTGGTTGTTGAAGCAGGCATGAAAAGCGGTTCTCTGATAACTGCCAATTACGCCCTGGAACAGGGCAGGGATGTGTTCGCAATACCAGGCAACATCAATAACTATAACAGTATGGGAACAAACAAACTGATAAAAGATGGAGCAAAGTTAGTCCTCAGTGTTGACGACATCCTGGATGAACTTAGTTTCGGATCATCGCCAGTTGTAAAGAAAGCAAGGAAGAAGAAGGAAGAAAGGGACGCAAAGCTTGGCCAGACAGAGAGAAAGATAATAAGTGCTTTGAAGATCGAAGATCTGTTCGATGAGGAGCTGTCAGAAAAAACAAACATACCACCCGATGAACTGTATGAGATATTGCTGGAACTGGAGATTGAGGGCTTCGTGAAAAAAAGTATAAACGGGAAGTATATGCTTTTATGACCGGGAGTCGTGTGCATCGGGGACGGACCTTTTTGCACATTTTGAGTTTAGGGGCAGCAGGCATAACGTGCACATAGAAGCATAAAATTCAAATGAGAAGTAAAGTTTCAGAGGCGGAAATCTCAATGGGAATTCTGCTTATACGCTTACGCAGGAAGGATATAGTCCCCCTGTTGTTCCTGGCCGCTGTAATCATCCTTGTAATCATAAATTCGTTGCTTGCCGGAGAATATCTGGCTCCGGTCTCAAATCATTATCGCGATGACATACCAATATATTCGGTGGAATGCGAAGGCAAAAAATGTGCCATAACTTTTGACTGCGCCTGGGGAGCCGACGATATCCCGAATATTCTTGACATTCTCGATAAATATAATGCCAGAGCCACCTTTTTTATAGTTGGATTATGGGCGAAAAAATATCCGGAAATGGTTAAACTCATGGATGAAAGAGGTCATGAAGTAGCCAATCATGGTTATTCCCACATACATATGGGAGGTATTCCCGAAAGCAAAATAAAGGAAGAAATAAATCTTTGCAGTGATGTGCTGGAAGGGATAACCGGCAGGAAAGTGACCCTGTTCAGGCCTCCATACGGCGAATACAGTTCAGCAACGGTAAAAACCGCGAGAAGGATAGGATATCAGGTCATCCAATGGGACGTTGATTCTCTCGACTGGAAGGACAGCTTGTCGGAACAGGATATATACAACCGTGTGGTCAAAAGGACAGAGAATGGTTCGATCATCCTGTTCCACAATGACACAAAATATACTGAGAAGGTTTTGCCGTCCATCCTTGAAAACCTTACGGCTAATGGCTTTGAATGCGTTACGGTTTCGGATATTTTATTGAAAGGCGATTATAAAATACGTTTTGACGGCAGACAAATAAAAGATTGACCAAAAAAACATGTTTAACCCTCTTTCTTTATGGTGAAATATATTATATGATTCAATTATGAATAAGAATATTTTTGGAGTTTATTTAAAATATTAATCAGGACGGTATACTAAGGCGGAATATATTGAATAAAGATTGATTCTAAACGAACCTGAAGCTGAATAATAATTATCAGGGAAGCATGTTCGATAGATACGAAAGACTTGAGAGGAGTTGGGGTTTCGAATGTCAGGAAACTTGACTTTGGAAAACAACAGTGTCAGTGTAGTCGGAAAGGTTATAACAGATCCTGAATTTAGCCATGAGGTATATGGAGAAGGGTTTTACATAGTTTATATACAGGTGCCCCGCCTTAGTGAAACATATGATAATTTACCCGTAATGTTTTCTGAGCGTTTGATAAGCCCTGATAACATTTTAATGTCAAAGTATCTTATTGTTGAAGGACAATTTCGTTCATATAACAATTACAACAACACAAGCGGGCATAAACTGATGCTTACAGTTTTTGCAAGAGAAATCGAAGTTTCTGACGAGGAGGTGACGAACAGGAATCCGAACCAGATCACTCTTAATGGCTATATTTGCAGGAAACCCATGTACAGGACAACTCCTTTCGGAAGAGAAATAGCTGATATATTGCTGGCTGTAAACAGAGCCTACAACAAGTCGGACTATATTCCGTGCATAGCATGGGGCAGGAATGCAAGATTTGCGAGCACCCTTGAAATTGGCGACAACATACGCATATGGGGACGTATTCAAAGCAGGACCTACCAGAAGAAGATTTCAGAAACTGAAACCGAGGAAAGAGTTGCCTATGAGATCTCAGTTTCAAAAATGGAGGTCATAAAGGAAAACAATAATAAAAAAGATTAGGAAAGGGGACGATACCCATGATAAAGGTAGTTTACGGAAACAAGGGGATTGGCAAGACAAAGTACCTGATAGCAAGCGCCAATGATTTTTATGAGAACTGCAGCGGAGACGTTGTATTCATTAACCGGGGAATATCACATATAACGAATTTAAGGCACCAGATAAGATATGTTGACATTTCCGAATTCCCGATCAGAACCATGGAACAATTACTTTCCTTCATGTGCGGGCTGATTGCCCAGAATTATGATATCAAGGCCATTTATGTAGATGCGCTGTCTAATTATGAAATCAACCAGGATCAATACAATTATTTCTTCGATCAGGTAAAAGCTCTTTCTGAAAAATTCGATACCCAGTTTATATTTTCAATAAGCGGCGATATCAGCAGTATTCCTGAATATGTTCACAAGGAATACTCCTGTTGAGTTTATAATCGATCAAACACTTTTGACTTGAGAAAAATAAAAATGTACTATATAAAGGCGGGGGATCATTCCTTCGCCTTTATAAATTGCAAGTTTTTACTGTCATAAATTCAAACACGGGGGGAATTAAATGCTGATTGCCGAGGTTGCGATCGCCGATGCGACAAGAAGCTATGACAAGCTTTATGACTATATTGCATCAGAAGATGATTCTGATGGCATCGTGCCTGGTGTCCGCGTTCTTGTTCCGTTCGGAGCGAACAACAAGTTAAGATCGGCATGGATAATCAGGACCCGAATTGACGAACCCTCACAGAAACTTAAGAAAATAGCCGAGGTCATTGACAAAACCCCATTGTTGTCCGGAGAAATGATCAAGCTTGCCCAGTGGATGAAAACAAGATATTTCTGCACGTGGGGCGATGCAATACGTTTGATGGTCCCGGCTGGTATCAATCTGAAAAAGCAAAGCTGGATCCGCATTGCCGGCGTACATTCGCCTGATAGTATAAAAAATATGGCACTTACTGCAGTTCAGCAATCAGTAATGGAATCTCTTGCAAAAAGCAAGGAAGGTATTCCGGAACAGGAACTGATAAAGGATGAAGAAACCAGAAAAGAGATCCTGTCCCTGATCGATAGCGGGCTTATAGAGAAATACGAAGCATTTGCACAGGATGTAAGTGAAAAAATCGTTAAAGCAGTTGCTCCAGCCATCAGCAAGGACGAGTTCGACACATTGGTCGAAGAAGGGAAAGTAAGGAGCATCCACCAGGTAAGAGTAATGGATGTACTGTTTACCGAGGAAGTTTGCGCGCTTCGGGACCTTCTTCAGATAACCGGAGCATCTCATGCCGCTGTCAGATCCATGATGAAAAAGGGCTGGGTTTCATACTGCGAGGTAGAAGTCGAAAGGAATCCTTTCGATATCGACTGTGAATGTGAAAATCAAAATGAAATTGGTCTTACTGACGAGCAAAAAGATGTTCTTGAAGAGATCCGGCCTCTTTTAAGCGAAAACAGGCTCAATGAAGTACTGCTGCATGGTGTTACCGGCAGCGGAAAGACAGAAGTATATATAAGACTTATTGAAGAGGTCGTTAAAAAAGGTAAATCAGCAATAGTTCTGGTGCCTGAAATATCATTGACACCCCAGATGATAAGCTGTTTTAAGGCAAGATTCGGAAACAGGGTGGCCATACAGCACAGCAGGCTTTCACAGGGCGAGCGTTACGATCAATGGAGAAAAATCAGGGCGGGAGACGTCGATGTCGTGATAGGGGCCAGATCGGCTGTTTTTGCGCCGACAGAAAATCCCGGCATAATCATTATCGATGAAGAACATGAACCAACATATAAATCAGAAAACACACCGAAATATGACGCAAGACAGATCGCCAGAGCGCGCTGCAATATAAACGGCTGCCTTCTTGTATTAGGTTCTGCAACACCTTCGGTTGAAACTTATTATCGTGCCATGAACGGAAAAATAGGCCTTTCTACGATGAAAAGCCGTCCCAACTCCATGCCGATGCCTGAGATGGTATTGGTTGACCTGAGAGAAGAATTGCGGGCAGGGAATCGCGGCATCCTGAGCAAAAGACTTGAAGATGAGCTGATCGTGAACAAAAAAAACGAAGAGCAGAGCATTTTGTTCCTTAATAAAAGAGGTTATGCGACTTTTTTGCTATGCCGCGAATGCGGATTGGCACTGAAATGCCCAAGATGCAGTGTCACACTTACAGTGCATACGCATGACAAACTGCTGATATGCCATTATTGCGGATATTCCGAACCTATTCCGGGAAATTGTCCGGGCTGCTCAGGAAATAAAATCAAAGCTTTCGGCACCGGGACTCAAAGGGTCGAAGAAGAACTTCAAAACCATCCGGAAGGATTCAGAACATTGAGGATGGACATGGATACAACAAGCGGCAAGCATGGGCATCAAAAAATACTGAACGCATTCCGCAGCAAGGATGCCGATATCCTTCTTGGAACACAGATGGTAGCCAAAGGTCATGATTTCCCTGATGTGACCCTGGTTGGGATACTGGCTGCCGATGCTTATCTTTTCAGCAGCGATTACAGGGCGAGTGAGCGTACATTTCAGCTCATAACCCAGGCATCGGGCCGTGCAGGCCGTGGTTCGAAACCGGGAAGAGTTGTAGTCCAGGCATACAATATAGATGACTATGCTATTCAATCGGCAATGGAACATGATTATGAAGCTTTCTACCGGAAAGAGATAACGGTGAGAAAGCTGATGTATACGCCACCTTTTTGCCATATAGGCGTTATTATGGTCTCAGGAGAAAATCCTGATCATGCAAGGGAGAGCCTTGAGACCATCAGAAGAAACATTATTGAAAGCTGCGGCAATACGACCGATTTTCAGTGTTCAGAAGTGCTGCCGATGCCGGTGTTCGTGGTCAAAAACCGGGCCAGGTGGAGGATAATAATAAAAATGGTATCGATAAATAAACTCATAAAGCTCATGAACGACACTCTTGACGGCTTTCCGAAACTTAGAACAGGAGATACCGATATAAGTGTTGATATAGATCCAGGAGGCTTATGATTTTTTGATTGAATAAATAAGCACGAATGGGGTTGTCTCAAAAAGACTGTCGCTTGGTCTTTGAGACAGCTCTTTTTTTATGGTATTGACTTGGAATTCTGGAATGATGATTCAACAAAACGGGAAAACTTCGATTATATAGTGGCACTTATTTTGTAATATGTACCAAAATAATAAATGCCATTTTACAATATTTTATTAGTGTTGCACAAATATTTGTGATATACTTAATTACAAGACATAATTTATGTCATTATTCAATTTAACAAGGAGGGCTTATTATGACTGGCTTTGCATTGGTTATTGCATTTGTGATCGCAATCGTGATAATGATTGTCGCAATTTCCAAGTTCAGGCTTCATCCATTCCTTTCGATCATGGCCGTGTCCTTGCTTTTTGCAATTGTTGCAGGAATTCCGTTAACGGATATTCCCGGAGTGATCGGTACAGGATTCAGCAACACCTTCAAAAGCATAGGTATCGTGATTATTTTTGGCGCACTGATCGGTACATTGCTTGAAAAATCAGGAGCTGCTCTGAAAATGGCTGATTCAGTCGTCAAACTTGTAGGCAAAAGAAATCCGGAGCTCGCCATGCTGATAATGGGCTGGATCGTTTCCATTCCTGTTTTCTGTGACAGCGGGTTCGTAATCCTCAATCCGATCAGAAAAGCGCTGGTCAGACGTACAGGCAAATCTTCGGTAGCCTGCACCATTGCACTTTCTCTTGGACTGTATATTTCTCACTGTTTCATTCCTCCGACACCAGGTCCTATAGCAGCTGCCAATACTCTGTTTGAACAAGGTCTCAATCAGGATACAAACTTATTGTTTGTGATAATCCTGGGTCTCGTCTGTTCAATCCTGCCTCTCATAGCAAGCTATGTATTTGCAAAATACATCGGCAGAAGGGTCAAAGATCGTGAAGAAGCTGGAGAAGACAGCGGTGAGGAAGTAGTGCGTTCGTATGAAGAGCTTGTTGCCAGCTACGGCAAACTTCCAAGCGGACTGGTTTCGTTTGCTCCGATAATAGTCCCCATTTTGCTGATGGGCCTTTCATCAGCTCTTCAGATGGCAGGTACTCCGATCCCGGTGATAACTTTCCTTGGTACACCTATAATAGCCATTGCCGTAGGTGTATTGCTGGCCATAATACCTCTTGCACAGCAAAATATGATGAAGGACTTCTATGAGTTTACGAACGATACACTCAAAGTTACAGGTCCCATTCTTTTCATCACTGCTGCGGGTGGAGTTCTTGGAAATGTTATCGCGTCATCACAAATGGTCAATTTCATCAAAGAAAATTCCGCGGTGCTTTCCTCGCTTGGATTGTTATTCCCGTTCCTGCTTTCTGCAATATTGAAGACTGCTCAGGGTTCTTCCACAGTTGCGTTGACAACGACCGCCGGCATAGTAGCTCCTATGCTGACTGCATTAGGTTTTAACACACCTATTCTTGCCGCACTGACGGTAATAGCCATAGGCGCAGGCGCAATGACTGTTTCCCATGCAAACGACAGCTATTTCTGGGTGGTTACCAACTTCGGAAACATGAGGGTTGAGGACGGCTACAAGACACAAACACTTGGAACTCTTGTTGTCGGGATAGCTTCGATTATAAACGTATACCTTATATATCTCTTTTTATAATAAATTTTATTTAATAAACATTTCATATTCTCAGAGTGAAGTGCGCCGGAGTGTTTGCTTCGGCGCCTCCTGTATTGTATTATAATATTTATATGTCTGTCAGGAGGAATTCCATATGAGCTTGAGAACCGATGCCAATAAGATAATAGAATCCGCGATCAACGCAGCGCTTCCCGATACTGCTGTAAAAAAAGCTTTACAGGACGAGGACTTTTCCGGTGGGAGGCTGGTACTGGTATCCATAGGAAAAGCAGCATGGTCTATGGCAAAAGCGGCATACGACCTGTTAGGCAGCCGGATCGATGAAGGAATAGTTATAACAAAGTATGACCACTCAAAGGGAAACATACCAAATGTCAGGATCATGGAGGCAGGTCACCCGATACCAGATGCCAATTCGTTCGCTGCTACCGAAGAAGCGATAAAGATGGTATCAGGGCTTACTTCCAAAGACAAGGTGCTGTTTCTGATTTCGGGCGGCGGTTCGGCCCTGTTTGAGAAGCCTCTTATAAATGAAAAAGAACTCTCAGATCTGACAGGGCAGCTTCTGGCTTCCGGAGCCGATATCACTGAGATAAACACCATCAGAAAGCGCCTGTCGGCCGTAAAAGGAGGAAAATTTGCGAAGCTTTGTGAGCCGGCTGAGGTTTTCTCAGTCGTATTATCAGATATTATAGGAGACCCTTTGGACATGATAGCTTCAGGGCCTGCGTACCCCGATTCATCGACATCGGAGCAGGCAGTAGGGATAATACGCAAATATGGATTAGCAGTATCTGAAGAAATAATGGAACTGTTGAAAAAAGAAAGTCCGGCAGAATTAAGCAATGTGAGGACGAAAATTACCGGAAGCGTCAAACAGCTTTGCATCGCCGCAGAACGTACCTGCAGGGAACTGGGTTATGAACCGGTGATACTTACTGCAAGCCTCAGATGCCAGGCAAGGGAAGCAGGAAGTTTTCTTGCTTCGATAGCCCAATACCATCAATCAACGGACAGATCCCTTGCATTTATCGCAGGTGGAGAAACAGTCGTCCAGCTTAAAGGCAAAGGCAAGGGAGGCAGGAATCAGGAGCTTGCATTGGCTGCGGCAGAAGGCATTTCAGAGCTTGAGAATGTGGCCGTTTTCTCTGTTGGCTCAGACGGTACCGACGGACCGACAGATGCCGCAGGGGGATATGTGGATACCGATACCAAAATGATCCTGGCCGAAAAAGGCATCGACATATTCAAAACCCTTGAAAACAATGATGCCTATCATGCGCTTCAGGCAAGCGGCGGCCTTATCATTACAGGCCCGACAGGAACTAATGTAAACGACCTGTCAGTTCTGCTGATAAAAAGATAGATCCTCGGTTTTACGGATTTTATGGTTCATGCAAGCTTAAACTGTTTTTCTGCATCTTTTTATTTATATCGAATCATAGTATACTATCTGTAGGATGATTTCCCGGCTGGTCAGTTGTCAGCTGCAAAACTGCCGATTAAGGATAATTGATTTTAACGGCAGACCAAGTATCGAATTAAGGAGTTTTGATATGGCCATAAGAAAAATAGTTCAAAAAGGTGACGATATTTTAAACAAAAGATGCAAGGAAGTAAAAGAGATAAATGACAGGATACTTGAACTGCTTGACGATATGAAAGAAACCATGTATCAGGCCGGAAACGGAGTGGGGCTTGCCGCACCGCAGGTAGGTATTCTGAAGCGTCTGGTGGTCATCGATGTCGGGGACGGACTGATAGAAATGATAAATCCTGTGATCATAGAAACCGAAGGTGAACAGGTTGAGATAGAAGGATGCCTTAGTTTACCCGGAGTATATGGCAAAGTCAGACGTCCGGCAAGGGTCGTGGTAGAATATCTCAACCGCCATGGAAAGAAAGTGAGAACAGAAGGGTTCGGACTTCTTGCCATATGCATATGCCACGAACTGGATCACCTGGATGGTATCCTGTTTGATGAAAAAGTAATAGAGTTCGTGGAATTTGAAAATGAAGAAAAGTAGTTTGGTACATGTCAGATTTTTCAGTCGCTGTGCGCACACACAATGATAATAATGGCAGCAGAAAGAGGAATCGATATTACAATGAGGATAATATTCATGGGAACGCCGGATTTCGCCGTTCCCTCTTTAAAAGCTCTTTTTGAAAACAACTATGAGATTATAGGCGTCGTGACAAAGACAGACAGCACAAGACGCGGAAGCAGAGGACTTAAAGAAGTGCCGCCTCCGGTCAAAGAGTATGCTGTGGCACACAACATTCCTGTTTTCCAGCCCGAAAAGCTCTCAAAGGATACAGAGCTTATAAGCAAAATAGCTCAGATGGCTCCGGATCTGATCGTTACATGTGCTTACGGTCAGATATTGCCCAAAAGCCTGCTGGATATACCCAAATATGGTACCATAAATGTCCACGGATCGCTGCTGCCCAAATACAGAGGAGCAGCTCCCATACATTGGGCAATAATAAACGGTGAAACAAAGACCGGCATAACCACAATGTTCACAGAAGTAGGCCTCGATACAGGAGATATGCTGCTGAAAGCCGAAATAGACATACCTATCGACATGACGGCAGGTGAACTTCACGACAGGTTGTCATTACTTGGTGCAGAAACTCTTATAAAAACTCTGAAAGAACTGGAAAACGGAACTCTAAAGCCTGAAAGGCAGGATGAAAGCCAGGCGACATATGCTCCCAAGATCGAAAAGAGTACCGGGATCATAGACTGGTCTCAAACCACACTCCAGATCCACAACAGGATACGCGGAACCACTCCATGGCCTGGAGCATATACCGATATGTGCGGCAAAAGGACAAAAATATGCTGCTCCAAAATAAAAGGATATCCTGACAGTCTGGCGAATGTAGTCAACGATACGCAAATATGCCCGGGCACCATCTTATATATAAGCGCTGACGGAATGTGGGTCAAAACAACAGACGGCGCGATTTTCATAAACATGATACAGCCCGAATGCTGCAAAAGCATGACGCCTTTGCAGTACGCGTGCGGTCATGAACTCAGGGTCGGGATGAAGCTTACTGGATGCAAAAAGGATTAGCGATCTTACAGAAAGGATAAATATGAAGCTCTTATTGCACATATGCTGCGCTCCATGTGCCGTAGCCATAGTCGATACACTTAAAGGCAGGCATGACATGGTTCTGCATGGCTTTTTCCATAACCCGAATATCCACCCTTTCGAAGAGTTCAAGAAGCGTAAGGAATCGGTAATAACCATGGCAGGACATTATGATCTGCCTGTTGCTTATTTTGATGAATACAGGCTGGAATACTGGAAAGAAAGCCTGAATACCGATAAAGCCCGTCGCTGCAGGACATGCTATGCACTGAGGATTGAGAACATCGCCAGATTCGCAAAAGAGAATGATTTTGAAGCTTTTACAACAAGCCTTCTTATAAGTCCCTATCAGGACCATGATCTCATAAAGGAACTGGGTTTCTCTGCCGCAGAAAAGTATGGCCTTATTTTCCACTACGAAGATTTCAGACCTCTTTACAGGAGAGGAAGGGAGATTTCAAGGGCCAGAAATTACTATATGCAAAAATATTGCGGTTGTTTTTATTCATACAGTGAATCCGATCACCCTAAAAAGCCGATATATTATTTTGAACAGGAAATTTGAAAAAAACCTGTAATCTTATTGTTCGATTTTGTTAATTGAAGCCCCGTAAAATGTGGTAAAATCGACATAAGGGAAGAAGATACCAAAGAAAAGCTTCGAGAGGTGTAATAATGAAAAAAATCATGTCAATTTTGATCGTTTTCTGCCTGATACTGTCTGTTTTGATAAGTATGCCGGTACAGGCCGAAGCATCAAACACTCTGGAGATTTCCCCCGGAGGAACGATTCAAAAAGTTACATACGCCCAGAACGGCACTTCTGAAGAAATCCGCATATATTCACCTTCCACGGACATAGTGAGGCAATATGTAATGCCTCCGGAAGGATCGATAAAAAATTACCGTCTCGTTTTTGAAATATTGAACGCTTCAGTATCAAAAACCATAAAGTTTGATGTAAATAAAGGCACAGTGGTTCAGATACGTATGGCCAACATGTCGGATCCAAAGCGTACGAATGTTGTAGTGGAGACGACTGCAAAGCCTTCATATAAGCTTACGACATCCTCGGACGGCAAGTCGATAGTGCTTACTCTGAACGGAAGCTCCTCATCATCGAATACGCAATCGCCGTCTCCGGCACCCACACCCAATCCATCATCATCGGCTTCGCCAGCCCCGTCTCCTTCTGCTTCTGCAACTCCGAAGCCCCAGGAAACGGTTCCCGCGACATCTCCGGTTCCATCAGAAGGCTCTTCGGATAAAATACCTGTAATATCGCAGAACGGTCCGATGTCATGGACTATAACAGGCAATACCTGCAGGATCGAACTTAAAGGTATAGGCCTTATCCAGGCTTCAGTCGGAAATGCCCCGAGGTTTGAAGTAAGAGAAAAAGAGAAGTTTATACAGATCACGATCCCGGGCAACGACAAAGGATTCACCGACGGCTTCCTTACCGGAAATTCGGTAATATATGGTGCCCTAATCAGTTATAATCAGAAGCAGAACAGCACGATCATACGCATACCATATACAGATTCGATCACATATTCACACACTGTTACGGGAGGGAATTCTGTTTTTCTGATCAACAAGGGAAGCACATCTGTTCCGGCCAATTCACCTGCGCCTTCTTCAACACCGGTAGCTACCCCGAAGCCATCGGCAACGCCTTCTGCAACTCCCGCACCGTCGAACAGTACGACTCCATCATCCAGTCCTTCTCCTTCAGCGGGCTCTGAACCTTCAAACGGTCCGACCAACATAAAGGCCGGCCCGGGTGACGGAAAAACCGTACTGAAACTGACTGGCTCTGGAATAGTGAATAAATTCAACACTTATAAAGACAAGATCATAGTCGAAGATACCGGCAGTCTGGTCACATTCGTTATCCCTGTGAACGTTGTCAGCCTGGGTTCGGGTACTTTTACCATCAGCGATGATCTCGTCAAAAATGTAACTGTTTATACTTCAGCCAAAAACTCATTCCTTTCAATCGAAAAGACAAATCCGGATATGAAATTCGAGATCGCTGCCGGTTCCGGACCTGACGAACTTTATGTTTCTGTTGCTTCAGTAATGGCTCCTGTAAGCGGTTCAAAAGTTGTGGTTCTTGATCCAGGCCATGGTGGGAAAGATCCAGGTGCTGTGTTCAACGGCTGTAAGGAGAAAGATTATAACCTTGATATATCCTTGAGATGTGAAGCTATATTGAAATCAAAAGGCGTCAATGTCCATATGACCCGCAGGACTGATGTTTACGTCAGCCTTGAAGACAGATATAAATTTGCTAATGATCTGAATGCCACATTGTTTGTGAGCATACACAATAACAGCATGCCAAACGGAATGAAAGGTTCGATGGTCCTTTACCATTATACAAGCTATAAAGGAAAGGCTTATGCGACCCTCATGCTGGATAATCTGGTAAAAGACCTTAAAACCGGGAACCTTGGCCTATCTGCCAGGACGGAAACAAAAGTTCTGAAGTACACCAAAATGCCCGCGATCCTGGCTGAAGTAGCTTGCATGTCACACCCTGATGATTTGGCCCTGCTCAATACCGATGCATTTATTCAGAAAGCCGCAGAATCTCTGGCAAACAGTATAATACAGATCCTGAGCAAATGACGGATTACGTCGGAAATATGTTCAAAGAAGAAACGGGCTTTATTGGCCCGTTTCGGCATTAAACCGATATATACTGTTCCTTTACTTCCTGCGGCAAAGCTCATAAGGAAATTCAAAAGGAGATTTTTCGGCAAAGGCATATCTATGGGCTGTTTTAATACACGGTTCCATGGAGCTGTGCCTCGGAGAGAGCTTCTATTCTGATTATGAAACCTTATTCAAATTCTGGTAAAGTATATTTTAATTATCTGGATAACATGCTATACATGTGGTAACATAGTTAAAAAAAAGAGGTTTTTAAATTATGGAAACAAGCAGAGTTGACGGAAGGAAATACAATGAACTGAGAAAAATCAGGCTGACCAGGGATATAAACAAATACGCTGAAGGCTCAGTCCTGGTCGAGTTTGGCGATACAAAGCTCATCTGCACCGCCAGTGTCGAGGACAAGGTCCCTTTATTCAAAAAAGGAACCGGCGAAGGCTGGGTCACAGCAGAGTATGACATGCTTCCGAGGGCTACTTCGGTAAGAAACAACAGGGACCGGAACAACTTGCGGATAAACGGAAGAGCTAATGAGATCCAAAGACTTATAGGAAGATCCCTGAGGTCAGTGATGGATTTCAGGATGCTTGGGGAAAGGACCATAACTATTGATTGCGATGTTATCCAGGCTGACGGAGGAACAAGGACCGCAGCAATAACCGGCGGGTTCGTCGCGCTGATGGATGCATGCGCTAAACTTGTAGACAGCAGGCAGATCAGCGAGATACCGATAAAGGATTTTGTAGCTGCTGTAAGTGTAGGGTATGTCAACGGAGAGCAATTGCTCGATTTGTGTTACGAGGAAGATTCTGCAGCCAGCATCGATATGAATGTCGTCATGACAGCTTCGGGCCAGTTTATCGAAGTTCAGGCTACCGGAGAGCAAAGTCCCTTTAACCGTCAGGTCCTGGACAATCTGATCGATCTGGCAAAGCAGGGTATAGAAAAGATCATAGATATCCAAAAAAGCGTTCTGCTGAATAAGTAAAATGGGATATATCCGATAAAACGTCAATCTGCAGTTTTTACACAGTAAAAATCCCTTCGGAAATATTGGGGAGGAGAAATGAGAAGGCTTGTCATAGCAACAAATAACGAAGGCAAGGTAAAAGAGATAAAGAGATTGCTGGCTGGATATGATTATGAAGTCCTTTCACTTAAAGATCTCGATATAAACATAGATGTTGAAGAAACAGGAAGTAGCTTCGAGGAGAATTCCCTTTTAAAGGCTAGGACCATTCAGAAACTGACAGGCGGCATGGTCGTAGCCGATGACAGCGGTCTCGAAGTGGATTTTTTGAACGGTGCTCCCGGAATCTATTCTTCCAGATTTCTGGGAACGAGCAGTGAAAAAAAGCAATACGAAGGTATCCTGGCCCTTCTGGATGGGATCCCTGATGAATACCGAAATGCGCGTTTCAGATGTGCCGCATCTCTTGTTACCGATACAGATGAGATGATATTTACGGGGACCCTGGAGGGGAAAATAGCTTTAAAGCCAAAGGGAGACAATGGTTTCGGTTATGATCCCGTTTTCTTCATCCCCGAATTCAGAAAAACCATGGCTCAGCTTGATACCGAAACAAAAAACCAGATCAGCCACAGAGGAAAAGCTTTTGAGCTTTTGGCAGCAAAACTTAAGAACTGGAGTCGGCCATGAAGATTTTTCTTGTTATTAGCGATACACACGGTGATGTTTTTACCGCATTGAAAGTTATAAATGCATACCCGCAGATCAATGGAATAATCCATCTTGGAGATTATTACAAGGATGCCGGGAGACTGATTGATCAGTTTCCTGACCTCGAATTCCATGTCGTACCCGGGAATTGCGATTTTGTTTTTGATAAGCCGGCTGATATACTGCTCGATATCGAAGGGAAAAAACTTCTGCTGACACACGGTCACCGATATGACGTCAAGAACGGTCTGGAGAGGCTGGAGAACAAAGCAAAAAGAGAAAATGTGGATGCAGTTCTTTTCGGACACACTCATACTCCTTACATAGGGTACAGATCAAATACCCTTTTTGTGAATCCGGGCAGTTTATATTATTCACGCGGTTCCGGCGCAAAGACCTATGCTCTTCTGGAGGTTTCCTCAAAAGGGATCGAGGCGCGGGGACTGGATGCATAATACAAAACAATAGAGGAAGGCATGCGGAATGATATATTTTGACAACAGTGCAACAACAAAGCCATACAATGAAGTTGTTAATCTGATATCCAGGATAATGCTGGAGGACTATGGAAATTCGTCTTCGCTCCATAATTTCGGGTTGCGTGCCGAGCGCATACTGGAAGAAGCAAGAGCGGATATTGCAGAAACCATAAAGGCAAAGCCGGAGGAGATAGTCTTTACTTCCGGAGGCACCGAATCGGTCAACCTTGCAATCAAAGGCTCGGCTGAGATCCTCAAGCGCTCGGGCTCACATATACTTTCTTCACCCGTAGAACACGCTGCGAGCCTTGAATCGCTGAAAGAGCTTGAAAGGATCGGCTACGAGGTAGAATATCTCGAAGTAGACGAATACGGCAAAATCGGTCTTGATGACCTGAAAAGAAAGCTTCGGAAGGATACCATACTCGTGAATATTATGGCTGTCAATAATGAACTTGGCACCATAGAACCGATAATTGAAGCTTCCCGCATAATAAAGTCCGGCAACAGCAAAACAATATTCCATGTCGATGCTGTCCAGGGCTATGGAAAGATACCGATAAGCACAAGGGAACTGGAAGCTGATCTGATATCATTCAGTGCTCATAAAATACATGGGCCCAAGGGCGTCGGCATGATCTATATAAGAAAGGGAACAAGAGTCCATCCCATGATGATGGGCGGAGGACATGAACGCAAGATCCGCTCGGGCACTGTAAATGTTCCCTGCATAGCCGGATTCAGTCTGGCTGCATGCACAAAAACGGCAAATATGAAGAAAGACCAGGCTAACTGCAAAAAAATAAAAGAAAGGATCACAGACGGTCTTTCGGAAGCTCTGGGATCCAGTATCAGGGTAAATTCACCGTCCGATGGGGTAGAAAATATCCTGAGCATATCGTTTAAAGGCATAAAATCCGAGACTCTGCTTCATTATCTTGAGATGCATGATATATATGTCTCAAGCGGATCGGCATGCAATTCAAAGAAGGACAGCATAAGCCATGTCCTGAAAGCAGTTGGTCTTTCAAGGTCATGGGCAGAGGGAACGATACGGTTCAGTTTCGGTTCATTCAACACTGTTGATGAAGCCGAAACCACAGTCAAAGCTATTTTGGATATCATGGAAAAAATAAAATAAAACCTGAGAGGTCAAATGTATGGAGAACATTATCCTGATCAGATACGAAGAAATATTTTTGAAAGGCCTGAATAAAAATATATTTGAAAACAGGCTGGTGGACAATATAAAGCGGAAGCTTTCAAATATGGGAAATATCAGAGTCAGAAAATCCCAAAGCAGAATCTATGTGGAATCGGGCAACAGTGACTTTGATGTCGAAGAAGCTATCATAAGATTGAGAAAGATTTTTGGTATAGCATCGGTCAGCCCTGTAGTGAAGGTGCCATCCGATTATGAAGTAATAAAGGATACGGCTATAAAGGTCGTTGGTGATCTTCTGGAGAAAAACTCATATGAAACTTTCAAGGTCGAAGCCAGGCGAGGAGACAAAAACTTTCCTCTTAATTCGCCCCAGATCTGTGCTGAGATCGGAGCGCATGTGCTGCGTAATTTTCCCCGGTTGAAAGTAAATGTCCATTATCCTGACTTTATTCTCTATATAGAGGTCCGGGAGGAAACATATCTGTATTCACAGATCATACCCGGTGCCAGGGGCTTGCCTACCGGAACGGGAGGAAGGGCGACACTTCTTCTTTCCGGAGGAATAGACAGTCCCGTTGCAGGCTGGATGATCGCAAAACGCGGTGTTGATATGGAAGCGGTCTATTTCCACAGCTATCCATATACCAGCGACAGAGCCAGGGATAAGGTAATAAAGCTTGCTGAGAAAATTTCCGAATGGTCAATGGGTATCAGGCTTCATATCGTACCCTTTACAGAGATACAGCTGGAGATCAATCAAAAATGTCCACATGAATATCTTACGATAATTATGCGCAGATATATGATGAAGATAGCTCAGAGGATCGCTGAAAAAAACGGTTCGCTGGCTCTTGTGACCGGTGAGGCCATTGGACAGGTGGCCAGTCAGACCATGGAGAGCATGCTTGTGACCAATCATGCCGTATCTCTTCCGGTATACAGACCGCTGATAGGCATGGATAAAAATGAAGTGATAGAAATAGCGAGGAAAATAGATACTTTCGACACTTCCATCCTTCCGTATGAGGACTGCTGCACTGTATTCGTAGCGAAACATCCCGTCACGAAGCCTTCGCTTTCAAAAACTTTGGAATATGAGAAGGTTTTGGATGAGGAGAGACTTATAAACGAGGCTTTATCGAACACAGAAACGTTGAATCTGTGAAAACCCTTTCATAATGCAAACTTTGGCTTCGCAAACGGTCATGGTTGTTATTCATGGTCATTAAGTGGTATAAGGTAATAGGATAAGATTACTGAAGGGATGAGACATTGATGGCCGAAATAACACCCTGGTACAATACCCGTATCGACTGCCCTGTTTGCGATTCAAAAATTGAATATACAAAAATAAGGTACAAATCAATAAAATTACTGAAACAAGACACTGATTTCTGCCCATACTATGAAGGTGAAAATCCATTGTTCTATGAAGCGGTTATTTGTCCGGAATGCGGATATGGCGCTCATGTAACCAGCTTTCAGAGCATAAACAAATATGAGAAGGCGCGTATCCGGGAAATGATAACGAAAAGATGGAAAAAGCGCAGCTTTACAGGACACAGGACCATAGAAAAAGCTCTTGAAGCATTCAAGCTCGTTTTGCTGAATCTGACCGATATGGAAGCGCCTAAATCCGAAATAGCAAAAATATGCCTGCGGATCGCATGGCTTTACCGATACAGAAATGATTCAGAAAACGAAAGAAAGTTTTTGGAGCATGCATTGAAAAATTATATGGATGCTTATGGACAGGAGGATCTGAGTACAGAAGGAAAGATCGACGAGTACACCTGTCTTTTTATAATAGGTGAGCTTTGTAAAAGGCTGAATCGTTACGATGACAGCATAAAGTGGTTCAGCCGCCTTATCATGCTGAATGCTGATCCGCAGCATAAGGACAAGATACCTCAAAGGCTCATGGAAACAGCCCGTGATCTCATTCAGGAAATCAAGGATCATATGGCAGCTGCAAAGGAGGAGACCAATTGAAACTTGAAATAGGTAAAATACCTAATGATATATTGGAAAAGCTGTTGTCTGAATTTTCAGATCCCATACGCTCCGAAGTCATTACCAGGCCAGGGATCGGAGAAGACTGCGCCGCTCTCGATCTGTCAGGGGATCTTTGTGTCGTTACAACAGATCCCATTACAGGGGCAGATGATGAGATCGGAACATTGGGGATCCATATATCTCTGAATGATCTGGCTTCTGCAGGCGCAGAACCTGTCGGCCTTCTGGTTACCATCCTTGCGCCTGTCAATACCGAACTTACAACAGTAGAGAATCTGATCAAACAATTAAAGGAAGTATCTGCTGCAATGAAGGTAGATATTATCGGAGGACATACTGAGGTTACCGATGCGGTAAACCGCCTGGTATTGAGCATCACCGCCATAGGCAAGGTCAGGAGGGATAATCTTATAACAACAAAGGGAGCCAAACCGGGCGATTCGATAATACTAACCAAGTATGCCGCACTGGAAGGCACCACCATACTTGCATGGCTTTTTGAGGAAGAACTGACGAGGGAATTCGGCGGGGAATTCGTTGATTCAGCTAAGAATCTTTTAAACAACATCAGTGTCGTAAAAGAAGGAATATTGGCAGCCAAATTCGGAGTGAGCTGCATGCACGACGTCACCGAAGGCGGTGTTCTTGGAGCTGCCTGGGAGATCGGCTCGGCAAGCGGATATGGCATTGAGATATATAAAAACCGTATTCCCATACTTGAAGAAACAAGACGCATTTGTGAATTTCTTTCGATCGATCCGTTAAAGCTGATATCGAGCGGTTCGATGCTGATCACAACCCCAAATGGCGAAGAACTGTTAAAGATACTCAACCAGCATGATATCAAGGCTTCGGAAATCGGATGCATTACATTCGGAAAAGATTTCATACTGAAAGACGATGATATTTCTGTTAAGATAACCATGCCTGAATCCGATGAATTATACAAAGCACGAAAGATGAAGGGAAAGATTTGATGATAGATGTTTCATCATCTGAGTTCCGGATATTTGCTCCTGTGTTTGTATTTCTTGCAGGACTTTGCTTCGGTTCCTTTTTGAACGTATGCATATACAGGATCCCTTTAGGGCAGTCGGTTCTTCATCCTCCGTCAAGCTGCCCTAAATGTAAAAACCGTTTAAAAGCCAAAGATCTGATTCCTGTTTTCAGCTACATATTTCTAAAAGGTAAATGCAGATATTGCAATGAACCTGTTTCGATCCAATATCCTGTTGTAGAGATGATCACCTCAGTCATATGGCTGATCATATACTTAAGATATGGTTTTACGATTGAAGCGGCAGGTTTGATACTGCTGTTTACGATACTCATTCCTGTTTTTTTCATCGATCTGCAGCATATGATCATCCCGAACGGCCTTGTTTTGTCCGGATTGATAGGTGGTGCGGCGGTATTTTTATATCATGTGTTTATAAAACCTTTCGGACTTTATGAATCGGCTTTATGGTACACACCATTGATAGGAATGTTTTCATCATCGCTGATACTTTTTGCTGTTGCGCTCATTGGTCTTGCCATATACAAGAACGACGGGGCAATGGGAATGGGCGATGTGAAGATCTTTATGCCCATAGGTTTGTTCCTGGGCTGGAAGCTGTCTTTGCTCACCCTTGTTATTTCGGTGTTGTTGGGTGGTATTACAAGTATTATACTCTTACTTTTTAAAATCAAGGACAGAAAAAGCGCCATCCCTTTTGGTCCGTTCATAATTACTGCAGCTTTGTTCTCAGCATTATATGGCAACCAGTTTTTAAGATGGTATTTGAGCATCTGCTATTGATGATTCTGTATGCTTTAAGGGTTTTCTTGCCAGATGATGCAGAATGTTATAAAATTAAGTTACTTACTGTTTTCATAATAGTCATAATATTGCATATTTTTACAACACAAGACATGTCGATTATTATAACAGGAAGGGATAATTATGGTCAGAAAATCAGACAGTGATTCTGCTTTGAAAAAGTTCTTCGATGAAAATAGATCTCTGAAATTTTTGCTGCCTTTACTTGCCGTATTGATCGTCGTTATGATCATTGTCAACCTGCGGGGAGTAAAGGAGAAAGGCACGGTTTCACAAGTACCCTCCAATACTGCGGGTCAGATCGATACAAACCAGCAGCAGGTTGAAGTATTGCCTCAAATCATCCGTTCCGACAGCAATGATATAGATATAAAAAAAGATCCCTTTACAGAGCCCATGAGACTTGTTGGAGTGGTCTATTCGAAGTCTAGACCAACTGCTGTCGTTAAATGGGGAAGCTACTCATATATAGTTGAAAAAGAAGACTTTTTGGGCGACAGTGACTGGAAGGTCGTCGAAATAGATAAAAACCAGATAACACTTGAATCAGATACAGACAGAATGGTTCTGTCTTTGGATGGCTGACTGCTTAAGGACTGGATTTGATTTTCTTTTGGGAGAGGAGAAAATTAATATGATAAGAAAGGTCTATGCAATAATTGCTGCTTTTTTGGTCTGCTCGTTGTTAATGTCATGTTTCATGATCACATATGCTGCCGCAGAGCCAAATGAAGAAAATATAAGCGTTGATATGCGGGAAGCTGATATAAGAGATGTTTTATCGGCTATTGCCGTTAATATGGGTAAAAACATCATCTACACAAGCGAGCCGATGAGCGTGAATTTCAGCATACAGGATGTCAAACCAGAGACTGCGCTCGAATATCTGCTGAATTCCACAGGTCTGGATTATATCGAAGATGGGGGAACTCTGATCGTAGGTTCCAGAGATACTCTGAACAAGGAATTTTACAACAAGCTTTCTCTGACTAAATTTTCTCTTAAGTACATAGATTCCGATGTTATATCCTCGCAAATAGACGCTCTGGGTATCCCGGTAAGGAAGGTAACCCTCAGCAGCAACAAAAGAGTTATTTTTATACAGGGCTTGCCACAGGATCTGAGCAAGGTCAACGAGCTTGTATCGATGCTTGACAGAGCTGAAAACGTATCTGAGGATATAAGCGCCGGCTCAGACCTTCTTGCGCCTGTCAGACTGTCATATATCACTGCTGGGCAATTGAATGACATCCTGCAGCAGATGGGAATGGATCCGGGAATAGTCATAGAATCGAACCCGATGACTTTATGGATATATGCAGGCAATAAGGTGCTGAACGAAGTCAAAGGCATCCAGCAGAAGGTTGATATTCCTGAAAATGCCTTTGGTGAAAATATAACTTTTACAGCTGTCAAACTGAATTACCTTACTGTTGATGAAATCATCCCAATATTGGATGAACTGGTTCCCGATATCCAGAAAGTCACCTTTGAAAGAAGTCTTCAGACCATATGGCTTAACGGAAGCGATGATTCTATAAAGCTGGCGAAAAGTATAATAAGTAAGTTTGATATCAAGGACCACATCAACGATAACATCTTCTTTGTATACAAAACGGTCAACATTACGGCTCAGGAGCTGAAGAGCCGTTTCGACAAGCTTGGTCTTTACAACGTTGAAATCAACTATCTGAATTACCCTGAATTCTCCAGGAGCGTTATAGTGCATTGTCCTTCAGATTTCAAGCTCTATGTATTGAATCATATTAACAAGCTTGATGTGATGTCTGAAAAAATCAAGGTTCCCGTAGATTATTCGGACATTGCCGGAGGAATGTACAGGCTGGCCGAAAGGCGCAGACTGCTTTCCGAACTTACAGGCATTCCTGAGACCAGCTTTACAATAACCAACAATGTATCAAGAGACAATGACTACCTGTACATAATGTATCTTGAAGAAACTTCCGAAAACATCAAGAAAGTCAAGGATTATGTGAAATACATCGATGATCCCTTGCTGGACGGTATTTCAAACTAAGAATCAACCTTAAGATCCGAGGTTTTTTGTATGCGTTTTGCTGTAACAAATTCAGATTATGATTTTACGATCGATCAGCTTCTCGAACTATGCGTCGAAAGACAAGGTTCAGACCTGCATCTGGTAGTCGGGATGTCTCCATGCATCAGGATCAACGGCGAACTGGTGCCCATCCAGGCTCCGCCGCTGAAGCAGGATGACCTGGAATTTATGATCCTGTCTCTTTTGAAGGATTATCAGAAAGAACGGCTTGAGCAGGACTGGGAACTGGATTTTTCGTATGCGATAGCCGGATGCGCCAGATTCAGGGGCAATGTTATGTTCCAGAGAGGTACTCTGGCTGCGGTGTTCAGGGCTGTTCCCTTTGTAATTCCCGAATTTGATAAACTGGGACTGCCGCAGGACATAAAAAGACTTTGTGATCTTCCAAGAGGACTTATACTCGTTACCGGTCCGACAGGCAGCGGAAAATCGACCACCCTCGCCGCGATGATCGACCTCATAAACAGCACCAGAGCCTGCAATATAGTTACAGTCGAAGATCCGATCGAGTTTCTTCACAGACATAAAAAGTCGACTGTACGGCAAAGAGAGCTGGGAACTGATACACACAGCTTTTCATCAGCTCTTCGCCACGTTTTGAGACACGACCCGGATATTATCATGATAGGCGAGATGAGGGACCAGGACAGTATCTCCATTGCTCTGACTGCTGCTGAAACAGGCCATTTGGTTCTTTCTACCCTGCACACGCAAACTGCTCCTTTGACTATTACGAGGATCATCGATTCGTTCAGTGATGATAAACGACTGCAGATAAGGCAGCAATTGGCAAACTCATTAAGGGCCGTCATATCACAGCAGTTGGTCCCGACCATCGACGGAAAGGGAAGAGTAGCCGCTATAGAATATATGGTCGATACACCGGCGATAAGAAGTCAGATAAGGGAAGGTAAAGAGCATCAGCTGTATTCATCGATACAAACCGGTCATGCCCAGGGGATGCAAACCATGGATCAGGCTCTCGTCAAGCTTTACAAGCAGGGGAAAATAAGCCGGGATTCGGTTCTGGAACACTGTATCGACAGGATAGAGGTCGAAAGACTCATGCAGAACAGTTTCTTTTAACAGGGGAGGTTACTGATGGGATCCTTCAGTTACGAATGCTTAAATAAGCAAGGGCAGACGATCAAGGGACAATTAAGTTCGGACAATATTCCTCAGGCTGTTGAAAAACTTCGCAGCATGGGCCTTTCCATTGTCGAGCTTAAAGAGATGAAGCCAAGGAAAAAAAGCAGTTTTCTCTCCATGGAAAAGAAAGTTACACTGGGAGATCTTGCTTTATTCAGCAGACAGCTTTCAGCAATGATCGGCTCCGGCATTCCTGTTACAAGAGCCATCAATACGCTCAGCAGGCAATCGGAGAATCCTTCTCTTCGTTCAGCGCTTGGAAATATAGCCAGGAATCTTGAGGGTGGTATGAATCTGACTGATGCCTTCAGCGCGTATCCCCACATCTTTTCAGATTTGTACATATCGATGATCAGAGCCGGAGAGGTGGGAGGAAATCTTGAAAAGTCGTTGCTGAGGCTTTCAGAGCAGCTTCAGAAGGAAAAGATCTTAAAGGATGAGGTCAAATCCGCCATATCGTATCCAAGGACCATAGGTATATTTGCGTTACTGATCTTTATTGTAATGCTGGTTTTCCTTGTTCCTGTATTTCAGGGCTCATTGCCTGAGAACGTTGAAATAAATGCTGTTACACAGATCATATTCAATATGTCGGCATCCATCAGGAAGGATTATCCTGTATGGATACTTGCTGCCACAGGCGTTGCTGCGGTCTTTGTATTATTCTTCAGAAGCAGTACCGGTCATGATCTCTGGGAACGGGTCAAATTAAAGATGCCTGTTTTCGGGCCGGTCATTTTAAAATCGGTCATAGCCCGTTTTACGAGGACTCTTGCTACCCTTCTGGAAGGCGGGATCTCTGTCGTACAGGCTCTGGAGAGCGCCGGTCCCACTTCTGGAAGCGACCTGCTTAACGAAGCTGTCCAGCTTGCTGCAAAAAGGATCGAGGAAGGGAAAAGCATTGCATCTACACTTGAGGAGAACGATGTATTCCCTCCCATGGTGACCCACATGATTTCAGTTGGTGAGGAATCGGGCACTTTGCCTTCAATGCTGGACAAGGTAGCTGAATTCTATGAACAGGAAGTTGCAGCCACTACGAGAGGCCTTCAGGCTTTGATCCAGCCTATAGCATTGATTGTGATAGGAATACTTATCGGCGGGATGCTGATCGCGCTTTATTCACCGATATTCTCTGCTGTTACATCATCGGGCATATAAATGATATTATTTGCTATCAATAACCAGAAAGACGGGGTTTATGGTATGGGTTTTTTCAGTAAAAGCATTATAGGGATCGAATTGGATTCACAGGAGCTCAGGGCGGTCGAATTGCGGGGGACTGTCAAAAAACCTGTTGTTTCGGCCTGGGGAAGAGTAAAACTGCCCGACGGTATAGTAAAAGAAAGCCGGATAGCAAATACGAAGCTTTTTGGAGCAAGTCTTGAGAGACTGATCAAGGAAAACGGCTTTAAAAGCAAGGATATAATTCTGGGAGTCAACAATCAGGATGTCATTGTGCGATTCGCGTCCTTCCCAAAGGTTCCGGAAGACAAAATAAGGAGCATGATACGTTTCCAGGCTCAGGATTATATACCGGTCTCCCTTGAAGAACTTGAACTTGACTATGTGGTGGTCAGTGACAAAAAAACCGAGGAAGGCGAGTTTATTAATGTCGTTCTGGTGGCTGCCAGAAAAAAGATGCTCAATGATTTCATAGAAGCTTTGACCAATGCGAATACATCGATAAAAGAAATAGACTCGACAATGCTGGCCATAGGCCGCGCAGCTTTAATAGGAAATCCTAACGGAACATTCGTTATTGCCTGTTTCAACCATGACATCGGGAATATCCTTATTTTCAGAGAAGGAGAGCTGGTCATTGCCCGATCGGTGAATTTCAGCCAGTGGCCTTCATGGTCAGAATATAAAACCGGTGAAGCTCAGGATCATGTAAACAATGTTATAGCAGATATATTGTTCAGTGAGATAAAATCATCGGTCAGCTATTACATGATGCAGAGCGGTGAAGCAATAGAAACCCTTTATCTGCTTGGCTGCGGAGCACAGCAAAATCAGGTCGCCGCAAGACTGAGAGAGTTGACAGGGCTTGCTGTCAGCATTCCCGCTCCATATACAAACCTTGAAAACCACACAGGCAAAAGCAAATCAGGAAGTTTCAGATCCTCAGACTATACAGCATGCATAAGCCTGGCTCTCAGAGGTCTGTCCTGAAAAAATTATTTACCGGTCAAAGGCCGGATGGAGGTCAATATGTACAGTATCAGCCTGTTGCCATATGAATACAAGATCCATAACCTGAAAGCAAAGAAAAAGAACATCGGTCTCTTGCTTGCCACAGGGATAATGGGTGTGCTTTTTCTGGCATATACCATACTTTCTGTATATGCTTCGGGGAAGACAGCCGAACTGAACGGAATAAGGGCTGAATATGCTGCAGTTGAAGCCCAGATCGAAAAAATGGGTGATATCAAGATTTTCTATGATGAGGTTGGAGTATTGAGCAAGGAGGTAACTGCAGCAGCAGGATCGAATCCTGACTGGAGCCTGCTTATATCATCCATAGGAAATTCTGTCCCTGAATCGGTGATTCTGAGGAGTATGAAATTTAATTATCAGGGAAGCTCCGGAGAATGCGTCATTCTTGGGACCGGTAAAGATCATGGTGCGGTGAGCGGCTGGCTCAAAAAGCTGGGTGATACAGAAGGGATCGGAGAGATAAACTGCAAGTTTTCCTCCCTGTCCGGTAATTATGATTCAGTAGAGTTTGAATTAAGCTTTCTTATACTTCAGGGTCCAGGATATAAAATCCCGTTGGAGGTCAGATAGCTATGAAAGACAGGAAAAATACAACAGGAAATACATTGCTGCTTCTTTCAGGCATTGTGGCCATTCTTCTGATGGTTTTCAACTTTGTCAAAATTAAGAGCATCAATGAAACAACAGAGCGGATAAGATCGGAAGAAGCCATGCTCAGTGAAAGGAAAGCATATCTTGATGAACTTAAGAAACTGACGCATATCAGGCCTGAGCTTGAAAAAGCCCATGTGATTTTATCGGAGCAAATTCCTAAGTCGCCTGAAGAAGACAGGTTGATCGAATACATTGATCAACTGGCAAGAGAAAAAGGCACTGATTTCGTGCATATCCGGTTCGAAAAAAGGACCACAAACGGAAATATGAACGAAATGCCGATACAGCTTATGTTCAAAGGGAAATATGCATCATTGGTGGATTTTATTAAAAGAGTCTCAAATGGTGACAGGCTTATAAGGATCGACGGAATTCAGATAGACGGAGAAGGATCTGACGGTACCGTAAATGCCTCCGTTACTGCAAAAGCTTTCTTCAAATAATCGATACGTATTAACGATAAAGATAAAAGGATGGTTATTATGGGACTCATTTCTGAGGCAGGCTACCTGGGTGAACAACTGGTAAAAATGGGGATAGTTACCGAAGAGCAGATCAAAAAAGCGCTGGAACTTCAGGCCCAGAGAAGGAAGAAAGGCCAGAAGGCGAAGCTTGGCCAGTGTCTTATCGATCTTGGCTGCTGCAGTGAAGAGTGTATTGCTCGTGCAATGGCTGCAAAGTCGGGTTTTCAATTCATGTCCATAAACGAAACAGGCATCGATATGGCCTGCGCCAATCTGATCACCCCTGAGATCGCGAATAAATACAAACTTCTCCCCATCGGGATGAAAGACAACAAGCTCCTGGTTGCGATGCAGAATCCCAATGATATTATCGCGATCGATGATATCCAACTGCTGACCGGGTTTGAGGTCCAGCCGGTCGTTGTTCCCGATCGTGAACTGGCTGCCGTATTGGATCAGTTCACCAATGTAAGCAAGAATTTCGACGACCAGCCGGAGGAAGATTTCGAAGAAGCTGCGGCAACCTCCGATGAGGATTATTCAATAAATGAAAAACCTGCTGTTTTATTGGTCAATCAGATCATAAACCAGGCTGTGAAGGTCGGAGCAAGCGATGTACATATTGAGCCCCAGGAGAAGTTCACACGAGTCCGTTACAGGATCGATGGCGTATTGCATGAGATAATGCAGCAGCCTTTGAAATTTCATCCTCTGGTTTCTTCCCGAATAAAGGTCATGGGAGGAATGGATATAGCCGAAAGGCGCATACCGCAGGATGGCCGTATCACCCTCAAGGTAGAGGATAAGACCATCGACATCCGTGTTGCATCTCTTCCGTCAGCCTATGGTGAAAAACTGACACTGAGGCTTTTAAACCGCAGCAGCAGGATGATAACCCTCGAGGAGCTTGGGTTCCCTGAGAACCAGCTTAAGAGATACAAGGAGGCCATGCATCTTCCATATGGATTCATCCTTATAACAGGGCCTACCGGAAGCGGTAAAAGCACGACCCTTTATGCTACTCTGGCTGAGATCAACACACCCGATAAAAATATCATCACTCTTGAAGATCCCATTGAAAGGAAAATGGCAGGGATCAACCAGATACAGATGAACTCCAAAGCCGGGATGACCTTTGCTTCAGGCCTGCGGTCCATTTTAAGAAGCGATCCTGATATCATTATGGTGGGCGAGATACGTGACCGCGAAACAGCCAAGATAGCAGTAGAATCAGCGCTTACCGGTCATCTTGTATTTTCGACCCTGCATACGAACGATGCTCCCGGAGCTGTAACAAGGCTTGGAGAGATGGGAGTTGAGCCATTCCTGACAGCTTCATCCCTGGTGGGCGTCATTGCCCAGAGACTCATACGCCTACTTTGCCCATCATGCCGGAAGCCTTACACATTGAGCCGTGAAGAGATCCTGGGCATTGCTCCTGATTTTCCTCTTGAGCCGCACGAGGATTCGGTGACATTATATAAGGCCACTGGCTGTTTATCCTGCAATAACACCGGGTATAGGGGAAGAAAGGGAGTCTTTGAATTCCTGAGAGTCTCAGAAAAAATGCAGAAACTTATCCTCAGCTGCTCATCAACGAATGAAATCAGGGAACTGGCAATTCAGGAAGGCATGTCCACTTTAAGACTGGACGGTCTCAATAAGGTAAAACAAGGTTTGACATCGATGGAAGAATTGCTGAGAGTCGTAGTGTAGATGTAAAAGCAGGTGGGAAAATGATAAGAAGATCCAAAAAAGGTATGGCGATGATTATCACATTGATAGTGATATTCGTTTTTACCGTACTGGGAGCAGTAATATGGCAATATGGCATCAATAGCGTCAAACAGGCCGACAAGTCCTCCAGGCAGAAGCAGGCCTATTATTTAGCGCGCTCAGGCGCTGAAGCCATTTATTCACATATGATCAATGAGACCGATACAGCCGCCCTGAAGAACAAAATAGACAAAATACTGGATATTGCCTCTGTTCCTGTTAATATCGAAGACGGTTCTTTTACAGTTACATTGCGCAGGAAAGGTTCGGTTATCACAATAGAATCGGTTGGTTATTTCAAAGGTGAAACAGCTTCTGCAGCTCTTGAAATCAAAGAAACAATTGATACGGGAATGCCGCCGAATATATTTAAAAACGCAATATTCGCAACCGGTTCCATAACATTGAACGGCAATGTGGATATAATAGGCTCATTGGAATCCAGTGGCAAAATCACCATTAACGGATCATCCAGACCCGAATTTATCGAAAATTCCCCAAGGACTTACCCAGGCGTTATTTTTCCGCAAAACAACAGCTCCACTAAGCTGGCAGTTGAAAAAAATACGATCAGATATATAGATACCGACGGTTTTTATGATGAAATAAATGTCGATAAGGATGGCATACTGCAGTTTAATTTATCCGGCCGGGACCTCACCGTAGTTGCCAACAACATAATCGTTTCCGGTGAGATAAAAATACAGGGCACCGGCAGACTGGTTTTATATGCGAAAAATTTAAAAACCTCGAGCAATCACGGAGAAATTAACATTTCCAATGAATCCTTGCCTATTGAATCCTTCCTTGTTCTTATGCCTCCGGCGGGAGCTAATGCCGGCATATTTGATGTAAATCGCTTCAGGGGCCTTCTGTATGCTCCCGGTGCCAAAGTCAGACTGCATGGGAACGATTCTTTTACAGGCGCAATGATAGCAGGAGAAGTAACAAACAGCGGCAATACTGATGTAACATATATAAACGATGCTGGGTTTATCACCGAATCATACTTTGAAGGTATTACCGAAGAAACTGTTACAATAAGGTATGAAAAAGGAAAGTGGAAGTGACATGCCTAAACCGGGAAAAAAAGCATATGATGGTGGATTTTCATTAACTGAGCTTTTAGTGGCGGCTGCCTTGCTGTTCATACTTGCAGCAGGGTTCATTCCGCTTTTGACCAATTCTTATACGAGCATTTTTTCAGCAGGTGAGAAGAACAAATCATCCAATATTGCCCAGGGAGAGATCGAAAAGCTTTTTTCATCAGGAGTGACAGAAGACGAAGAAGTATTGACTATTTACTTTGTCGATGAAAATGATGATGTGACAACGATCGAAGTACCTGGCAGGAAGATCAGTGTCGAAAAGGGAACAGGGAACAACAGGGTTACTTACAGTGCATTCGTTCCAAAGCGATGACATGGATCAGGTGATGGAGAATACCGATGGAATGCAAAGATAACATTAAAAACAGAATAAATAAAAGCGGTTTCAGTGTGATCGAGCTGCTTGTCGCTCTGACCATACTCATTATTGTTGTATCCCTTGGCTTTGAATTGTTATCCTTTGGAGGAAATACCTTTGAACGCGGAGAAATGCGTTACATTGCCCAGGAGAACGTACAGTTTGCGTCAGAATTCATCAGCAGGGAACTGCGTTACGCAAATGAGGTCACTATCCTTCCGTACCTGCCTTCAAGCTTTAATGAAGACAGAAAGTATATTTATATATCTGACGGAATCCTTAAGCATTATAAAGGAAAAGGAAACCTGGTGGATGCGCTTGGAGGGATCAATTCTGATGCTGAGTTCACGACCCTTGAGTTCAGCAAGAGCATTGGCTCGGATTCGGTCTTAAGCTTTAACATCACTGCGAGATCGGGAACGATGTCCTTTTCATCAGGCTCGGAGGTTCAGATTCTGAATTTTCCCGAAGGACGGACCATCGACGACTCGGGCCTGACTGAGGATGGGCTTGAATCCGGACCTGTTATCTGCTATTCACATGCAGACAGTGAAAAAAGGTTGCTGGAGTTCGGTTTCAAACAAGAATACAATCCTTCCCTGAGCGCTTCCTATATTGTTTATGTTGAAGAATATGAGTATAACGTCAACATATATATAATTGGCGAAGCAGATCTGTCCAGCCTTATACCTCATTTCAGCTATATAGGAAAATCCATCTCGCTGGATGGCATACCACAGTATCCTAATGATCGGCCGGTCAATTTCACTACACCCAAAACGTATACAGTAACTGCCGAGGACGGGTCTACGGCCGATTATATTATAACTGTTACAAAAGCCACCATGCCTCCTTCTGCAGCGAGTGTCAGGATAATTGTCGAAAACAGTGACGGAAGCATCACCCCATACGAAGATTCTAACCTGCATGGGGAATACGATTATATATCCAATGGCTGCGGCAGTGAAGGAGCTTCCGAATATATCTGGCAATGGTCGGAATCCGAAGATTTTTCATCACCAATGGCTTTTTCCACATTAAGGGATATCGTCCCGACCGGCAAATCGGGCTTATGGGTCAGATTCGGTGTCAAACCTGTTTCAATTAGCGGCATTTCTTCCGAGAATTATTATTTCAGCACACCTAAGCATATTCATCCTCCTATAATCGGCAATCCTTTCTGGAAGAAGTTTATTGATGACATTTACGCAGAGAATGATCCTGACAAGCCGGCAGGTTTTGTGTCATCAGTATTCAGGCGTCTTGATTATATCGTCGAATCCGTTTTGTCTCCCGATACTGAAGATCTCAACCTGACCATTACGAACGGAGCAGACGCATACAATCCGGCTGTTGCCAATGGCGGCACCCATATATCCAAAGACGTATCTGAATATGTTGCTGATACAAAAAGCTACAGCATCACCGTTGACGCGCAGGTAAGAGGCGGAAGCGGCTATGGGGTTCTTATCAACGGAACTATAAACAGGAACAACAATAACAGGGATTCGGGCTATATGTTCCAGTTTGACCCCGGTGCCGGAGGTTTTCTGGTAAGAAAGATCGAGAACGGCGACCATAATCCCAGTACCAGCCATGGATTGACCAACAATGGTATTTACAGGCCTTCTGATATCAGAAATGATAGATTCAGATGGACAGGCGGAGATTATCAGGGAAATCCCGAATGGAACAGGCGGTATTTTACTGAAATTGTTGTACAGATCCAGAATGACGGCAGCCTGATCTTTAAAGCAACAATCATCGATGAAAATGGTAACCGCTCCAATGAAATGTGGTTCGGTGATTTTGGCTCTTATACGATGGATGTATATGATGCATCCGGTAGAAAAACAGGCACAAAGACCTTTACCGGCAAAAAAATGGGTACAGACAGCTACTGGTCAGGAGGATCAATGTTAGGACTCAGGACATGGAACAAGTCAGAAGGCTCATTTGATACACTCTTCCAGGAAATAATACTCGGTCCCGGATTTGGCATGGACATCGAATCTGCTGAATTTATATCCACCGAAACCATAAAGGTTAAATTCAGCAAGCCTTTGAATACTATGGATATGCCGTTTTATCTCCAGAATTTTACGTCGGCAGCCAGGATATCCTTCGACGGAAAGGCAATAAATAATGCTTCTATAGACAAATCAAAGGGTGAATACCTGCTTATCAGTCTCAGATCGCCATATGCAACTGATTACCAGGTTAAGAACGGGGCAGAGAAAAAGCTATCCATATCAAAAGGTGCAGTAAGACAAATATATGCCGGAGATGTGGCGATCCCCAATGGTATCGATTATGATATCAAAAAGGATACCACTCCACCGGACCTCATATCTAAAACTGTTGGCAGCAACGACAGAAATCTCACTTTAACCTTCAGTGAGGAGATGGAAGACACCCAAATCAGAACTCTGTCGAATTACAGTATCATAATCATAGAGTCGGGCAGAACATTGACTCCGACCAGTGTTACAACAAGGAATAACAATAAGACTGTAACCCTGGTTTTCAGTGAAACTATTGATTTAAGTAATAATACCCTTGTATTAAATAATCTGACCGATGTTGCCGGTAATCCTTTAAAGGATGGCCAGCCGCCCACGGCTCCCACCAATCTGAGGAATACAGGAAGAGGCACGAATTATGTAGATTTGAGCTGGAATGCTTCCAGTGACAATTTCTCTGTTGCAGGATATGAGGTATATGTCAACGGTGATTACAGAATGACTGTAACTGATACCTCATGCAGAGTTTCATCTTTAAGTGGCAATACAAATTACAGGTTTTATGTAAGAGCTGTTGATGCAGAAGGGAACTTATCCGGACCAAGCAACGAGATAAGCGTAAGAACCAGGTAAGCATCGATGAATGAATGGGCAATATGATTTCCGATTTTTTGTAAATTGTATTTTAAAAACTAAATTGTGTGGTATAATCATTATATGATTACGTGTCGAAATAAGACCAGTAATTAAATTTTTGGGAGGGTATTTTATGTTGAAGTCTTTTATGAAAAGTCGAAAGGGTTTTACCCTGGTTGAACTCATGGTAGTGGTAGTTATCATTGGAATTCTTACCGCTATTGCTGTGCCGGTTTATAATTCCGTGACAACAAATGCAAACCGTAGAGCTGTAGAAGCAAACTTAAGAATAATTGACGGTGCAATTATGCAATTTTCTACCAATTCAACAAAGGAACCTACACATGGTTCATCAGGCAATTTGGTCGGTACCTATTTACAATCGTGGCCAGTTGGTCCTGATGGTGTAACATATGAAATTACAGGAGATGGAACTGCATCATCACCATATAGAGCTGTAGCTAAAAGGGGTTCAAATACTGGTACTTGGTTTACCGGAGATGTTAAATCGTTGCCAGTCACTTGGGAAAATTAGTATGTTTTTTTAAAACTATAAATGATTATTAACACCATATATAGGCAGGGCAAACCCTGCCTATCATTTTAGAATTATAAAGAGGCTCGATATGAAGAAATACGATGATAAAGGCTTCACATTTGTAGAGTTAATGATAGTTATAGTTATAATTGCTATTCTTGCCGGTATAGCAATCCCTATATATATTAATACTCAGGAAAAGGCGGCTGAAAGCGCCTGCCTTCATAATCAGAAAGTGATTCGTTTAGCCGCCGAGGAATATAAGAACGATAACGGTTCATATCCTGAAACCGTACAAGTTCTTGTTGACGGAGGCTATCTTAAGTCAATGCCGAATTGCTCGGGACTGATTTATACCGCGATAAAATCAGACGGTACAGTTGAATGCCCCAGGGAAAACAATAAGCATTAGAAGAGCGAATGGTGACAATGGAAAACGCTCAAGAATAAAAACACGGTTTACAAAATAAACTATCAATGATAGTATAACTCATGTTAAAAGGCTATTATTAACTTATCATTCTGAGTGAATAAACGTCATTCTGAATGAAGCGAAGAATCTAGATTCACATTGGAGGAAAGAATGTCAAAGTATCTCGTTATTGTGGAATCACCGGCAAAGGCAAAGACGATCAGGAAATATTTGGGGTCAAACTATAAAGTTGTAGCTTCTATGGGACATATAAGGGACCTTCCACAGAGCCACCTGGGTGTTGACATAAAAAGCGATTTTAATCCCATGTACATCATCATTGCAGGAAAAAGCGGGCTTATAAAAAACCTGAAGGAAGATGCTTCAAATGTGGATAAAATATTTCTTGCAACTGACCCGGATCGCGAAGGAGAGGCTATATCGTGGCATCTTTCCCATATATTGAAAATCGATCCTCAAACCGATTGCCGTATTACCTTTAATGAGATAACAAAGAATGCTGTTGAAAATGCAGTAAAAAGTCCCAGACAAATCGATATGAATCTTGTCGATGCTCAGCAGGCACGCAGGATCTTGGATAGGATAGTTGGCTATGAGATCAGTCCTGTCCTTTGGAAAAAAGTACGGAAAGGATTGAGCGCCGGAAGAGTCCAGTCTGTTGCTACCCGTATTATTTGCGATCGTGAAAAGGAAATCGAAAATTTCATACCAGAAGAATACTGGTCCATAGATGCCAGATTCAAAACAGAAGAAGGGCATATCTTCACCGCCAAATATCATGGAAAGAACGGCAAGAAAACAGGTATCAAGAATAAAGAGCAGGCCGATGAAATTGTGGCTATGCTCAAAGATTCAGATTTTATTGTGTCTGAAGTGAAGAAAAGCGAAAAGAAAAGAACGCCTGCTCCCCCGTTCATAACAAGCACACTGCAGCAGGATGCTTCCCGAAAACTCGGGTTCAGTGCTCAAAAAACAATGATGATAGCCCAGCAGCTCTATGAAGGCGTCGACATCGGTGACGAGGGCTCAGTAGGTCTGATTACATATATGAGAACAGACTCGGTGCGTATTTCTGAGAATGCCCTTTCGGATGCAAGAAATTATATCCTTGAGCATTTCGGAAATGATTATCTGCCTGCCAAACCCAGGCATTTCAAAACAAAATCTGCTGCCCAGGACGCCCATGAGGCAATACGCCCCACATATATAGAAAAAGACCCTGAAAGCCTGAGGCCTTTTCTTGCTGCGGATCAGTACAAATTATACAAGCTGATATGGGACAGGTTCCTGGCTTGTCAGATGGAATCCGCGGTTTATGATACCATGACTGTCGAAATCGAAGGAACACCCAAAACCTTTGCTAATACGGTCATCAATTTGAGGGCAAACGGTTCAAAGCTGATATTTAAAGGCTTTATAGCGCTTTATGAAGAGGGAAGGGATAACGTAGAGAAGGAATCCTCCCAAATGCTGCCTGCAATCAATAAAAACGAGAAACTGGCATTAGTCGGCTATGAATCCAATCAGCATTTTACTGAGCCGCCGCCGAGGTATACCGAGGCAACATTGGTCAAAGCGCTTGAAGATAAGGGAATAGGAAGACCAAGCACCTATGCTCCCATCATCAGTACCATCATTAACAGGGGATACGTAGAGCGCAACAAAAAGCAGCTTGTACCGACCGAACTGGGCAAGATCGTAAATCAGTTTATGATTTCAAATTTCTCTGACATTGTGAACGTAGATTTTACTGCGAAAATGGAAGAGAATCTTGATAAGGTGGAAGAGGGAAGTGTAGACTGGAAAACCTTATTGAAAGAATTTTATGATTCCTTCAGCGAAACAGTAAAACAGGCTGAAACAATAAGCAAGATCGAAATGCCGGTTGAAGTTTCCGATGTTGTCTGTGAAATTTGCGGAAGGAATATGGTTATAAAAAACGGAAGATTTGGCAGGTTCCTGGCATGCCCAGGATTTCCGGAGTGCAAGAATACCAAGCCATTCCTGGAAGAAGCAGGCGTCAAGTGTCCGAAATGCTCAGGAAAGGTCATATACCGCAAAACAAAGAGAAACAGGAAGTATCTGGGCTGTGAAAATTACCCCAAATGCGACTTTATGACCTGGGATATGCCTTCTGACAGGAGTTGCCCCAAATGCTCAAGCTTTGTTACACAGAAAAGCAAAGGCAATATTATAACTTATAAATGCGCTAATCCAGATTGTGACTATACAGAGGAAGCACAGAAGGAAAGCAGGTCCGCATCAAAAAAGAAAACCAAGACTTCATCATGAACTGAAAAATCACTGCTAAGCAAGGGGCTGTCTCAAAATAATATTATTGACATGCTTATCAGATCTTCTTGCTGTCCTCGTCGCAGGAAGCTGTAAATGCTCAAGTTTCAATTGCTCCTGCGGAGGCATATCAGCTCTGATAAGCATGCCTCAGACCTAGTTTTGAGACAGCTAGTCTTTTCAGAATCTTCGGTCGGGAACGCTCCTTATAGAGTGGGTCGGTGGGTTGCCCCACCTTCCCCTCATCAAACCGTACGTGAGGTTCTCCCTCATACGGCTTTCCGACATTCTTCACCATCAGCATGCGCTACGCAGTAAGGCTCACAAGTTTCTCTGTTTTAAGTAAGCCACGTATCTTGGTAATATCCGCAAGATACCTTCTGTTCTTCT
>DULR01000053.1 GCA_012840245.1 Clostridiaceae bacterium | reverse complement strand
TGCTGCGAACAATGGTACATCAAAACAGAAGCGCTTTTCCTTTCTCTATGATATGGATATTATATCCATCATTTTTTGGACAGGCAATACCATCAGCTTTCTGACATTTCGCGGCGGCGAAAACAATTAATATCAATCACTAATTCAAAAAAATATCTTTAATAAAAAACCAGTCACTTCAAGCATTCATGCCTGATTGTGACTGGTCTCTTTTTGCCCCGCTTGAAGCTGTTCATTCAAGTTTTTCTTCAATCCCTAAGTGAACGCTTCTTTATCGAACCTCTTTTTGAAAGACTTCATGTTTTTATTTAACTGATCTTGAAGCTCTTGATGGATTCATTCAGATTTTGGGCTGTTTCATCAAGCTGTTTTGCAAACATTGCCAGCTCTTCGATCGAGCTTAGCTGTTCCTCTGTAGATGCAGACACTTCTTCGGTCGAAGCGGCAATCTGCTGCGATACTGAGGAAATACTGTATATTGCCGTAAGGGTGCTTTCCTTGTATTTTTCCATATCCTCCATTCCTTTTGTTATTTCACTGACCTTGTTGGCCAGATCCACCATTGAGGAGGATATTTTCTTAAACACAGCCAATGTGTTTTCAACGGCTATATTATGTAATTTAAGAATATTCTCTGAAGCCTCTGCGCTTTCAACGACTCGTGCCGTCTGGTTCTGGGTGTTCTTTATTATTGTGGCGATCTCCCTGGTAGCCGAGGATGATTGTTCTGCCAGTTTTCTGATCTCATCCGAAACCACTGCAAAGCCTCTGCCTGCTTCTCCGGCCCTTGCCGCTTCTATTGCAGCATTAAGCGCCAACAGATTGGTTTGCTCGGCTATGTTGCTTATAACCTTTACTATTTTTCCTATCAGCTGCGAATGAGTATTCAGCTCCTGCGCATCGGTTATAATGGTTCTGGTGATGTCTGTGGTCTCCTGTGCCTTGTTTTCCAGATCCTCAACCGATCTCAGCCCTTCCTCTGTCAGCCTGATGGTTTCATCTGAGTAAGATTCAATGGTTTTAGCATAATCGGCAACCGAGTTGATTTTTAGGGCAAGCTCTTTCATTTTGCTTACACCCTTCTCCGAGTCAGCTGCCTGTACCATGGAGCCCTGGGAAATTTCCTGGATCGCATTTGTCACCTCATGAGAAACAACTGAAATATGATTTGTAGTGGTTGCTACTGTCTGAGCCGATTTTATAACAGTAAGGGCTGTGTCGGCAGCATTTGAAATCAGATCTCTCATGCTCTCAACCATCGAGTTTATGCTTTCAGTAAGGATACTCAGCTCGTCCCTGCCCTTTACATCCAGTTTTACAGTCAAATCACCCGAAGCAACTTTTTTTGACAGGTTCAGGATTTTATTGATCCCTTTTGATATAACTATCGCCAGATAAAATCCTATAATCAGAGCAAAAACTATCGCCACCAGGGTAAAAACAGCAGTTACTACGCTGATGCTGCTTGCTGCCTCTCTGTAATTTGAGGTAGGTACAAGGCCGACCAGAGTAAAGCCTGAGTCTCCGGTTGTAGTATTGATTTTTTTATGTATGATCATATACTCCTGGCCTTTATATTTATCAAATAAAGTTCCCTCATTGCCATTTAATTTCGAATAGAAGCTCATTTCGGTTATTTTGCTGGCGGTATCATTTTTATCGATAAGCTTGCTTTCCCCTTCAGCCATTATGACAGCAATGTCATACATATCGGGGCTAATAAGATGAAGCTCGCTGTTTTTCCCAAGGTCGGTCTCCCTGAGCATTGACTCAATCAGCTCAGATTTTATGTCAATTATAATCAGGCCTCTTTCATCGCCGACCCTTACCTGATTCAGCTGCCTTAACAATGACAAACCATAATTATTATTCTTGTTCGAGGACAGGTTATCAAGCTCATCATGCCTGCCTACCCAGAATGCTCTCCCTGACAGCTCTCTCGCTTTTGCAACTATACTGCTGTCGCTTACGTTTTCAAATGCATCCTTTGGGAATACACTTCCCAATGTATCAAAGGTTTTGCCTCCTTTTAACAGCAAAGTAATATTTGATATCAGGGGATTGGCATATGTATAATTTCGCAGAGAAGTACCAGCCTTTTGGTTTAGTTGGAGATATTCTATGGTAACCTGAGAGGCATCCACAAGTAAATAATCCTGGAGGCTTTCATTGAGCATTATCTGGGTCGACATCTCTTCAAAACTGCTTAATTTTATCTCGATGTTCTTTCCCAATTGCTTCAGAGTCTCAAATGAGGCTTTAGTAGCAGTGTCCCTTACCGATTTGAACGCACTATTGTTTGATATTACTCCTAACTGCGTATTCCGGATTATTCGGACAGTATTTCCGGGAGTATCCGGACAATAAAACCGGATACATCCGGACACCTTGTCATGTACTTTGATTTTACATAAAAATTCACTTAGAAACAAATATTTTT
>DULR01000011.1 GCA_012840245.1 Clostridiaceae bacterium | reverse complement strand
TCAGCCTGATTGAGAATCCATTCGGTTTTACACCTCCTCCGCCGCCGGAGAGCCATGGATTGCTGAATGGTACTTTCGATACTGATACCGAGTATTGGGAAGTATACAGGGCTGATGGCTCAAATGCCGAGATTTCGGTTGAGAATGGGAAAATGAAAGTTCATTTCCCGAACTACGATGGCTGGTTCATTTATTCAACGCAGGTCTATCAGCAGAATATAAGTCTTAAGGCAAATAAAACATATACTTTGAGCTTTGAGATCAGCGCTACCATCGAAAAACCGATCATTGTAAGCATTGAAAAAGCGACTGATTATAACATCAAGTACCTTGGTGCTCAAAATATTACTGTCACAACAGGAGATGCGGTCACATACTCATTCGACTTTACCATGGGGGCTGTATCCGAGGAGAATGCCAAGCTGGTCTTCCAGTTGGGAAGCTTCAATGTGCCGGGTGAAAACTTCATATCACACAGTATTTACATCGACAATGTGACCCTGACCGAGAAGGAAACCGGAGAGCCCGGAGGATCAGAAGAACCAGTTGTAGTGCCCGGAGTGAATATAATACCGGACGGCAGCTTTGACGACGGTATAGGAGCATGGGAAAGCTGGTGGGGAGATCAGTGGTCAGGCGGAGTGACTTCCGGAGATGCAATTGTGGCTGACAGAATGCTCAAGGTCATCGTCGATTCCATAGGAACTGTTTCATATAATCCTCAGGTATTCAGACCGGGCTTTACGCTGGTAAAGGGTGTGACCTATGAAGTATCATTCAAGGCAAAAGCCAGCAAAAACTGGGGTGTTGTCGTAAACATCGGCAAACCTTTGACCTACGATCCATGGTTCATACCATATGCACCGATGCAGATATACGGCCTGACAACTGAGCTTCAGGAATACAAATATACGTTTACCGTAAACGAGGATACATGCGATGATATAAAAATAGTATTCGAGGTCGGTTTGATAGGAGAAAACGCTCCTCCGGCAATCATCTGGTTCGATGATGTATCAATAAAGGCAATAGAAGACTAGAAGGAAGTACAAAAAGAAGCATAAAATAAATCCTGAGCAAAACTCAGGATTTATTTTATGCTGTATTAATTATTTTTTTCTGAAGGTTTATTTTTTCTGCTTATGAGTAATACTGCCGAGATTATGCAAATACCGCCTGCTATATAGAATACTTCGACAGGAATGCCGCCGGTCTGAGGCAGTTTTTCATCGAGGATCTCGACTTCCGGAGGCCCTGACTCAGGAACTTCCTCGTCCTCAATGGATTCATATTGACTGTCGTGAACTGTAACAGCACTTTGGGGAGCCAACGGGTCATCTGTCTGTTCAGTTTCGGCCATAGCCATGCATGCGAAAAATACTGTAAATAATAAAGCCATTAACAGGCATATTAACTTTTTCACAGTGATCCCCTCCTTGGAGTGTATACATTATAAATATTATAAGCAAATTAGTAAAAATATGCAACAATTATTTATTGTTTTCTTCCAATAATGTCAATGCTTCCAGTTTTAACTCCGGTAAAGCAGTGATGTCTTCGGAATCTTCAGGTGGATCTATATTCAGGCATTTTTCCAGATATTCTTTGGCTGTCTCAGCATTACCCTTTTCCATGTAATACTTTCCGGCTTCCAGATAACCTTTTGCCAGAAGCTCATAATTGGCATTATAGCAGGGCTGGTAGTTTATAAGCTTCTCTGCATATTCAATTCCTTCAAGGGGCATGTTCAGATCATAATAAACCTTTATCAGCAAACGGTTGGTTTCGGGCAGATATGGATTTGATTCGATGCTTCTGCCTGCCATGACAAGAGCCGCTTTTTTCCAGGCCTCTTTTTTCTCGGCTGTCTGGCTGATGTCGGCAAAGGATCTGTAAAGTCTGGCTAACTCAAAAGAATATGCTGAATTGCTGGGATCAAGCCTGATTGCCTCCTCATAATATTTGCTCGCCTGGGCATGGTCTCCTTTTGCTTTGAGATTAAGCCCTATATTTGCATTATGTGCTGCGATGGCATATACCCCGTTTAAGAGCAATGATACAGATGAGACAATAATCATGGTTATTACCATAAAGCTCTTTCTGAATTCAATGATATGCTTGTCTGACGGAAGAGACATGACAACCATCACCCAAAATAATGCCCCAACAGAAACGTATGACAGGTCAAAGTCAATGGAGGAATGAATGACAAGAGCCACAAACGCGGCAAAGAAACCTGCCGGATAAATTCTTTGCCCTATTTCCTTCGATTTCATCAATGCAGATATCATATAGAAAACAGATAATGCAACAACAGCGATAAAGGATGTAAAGCCCAATATTCCTGATTCAACAAAGATCTCAAGGAAATGGTTGTGAACCGACCTGCTGATATAGAAATACTCCTGAACGCTGTAGTAAAGTATCTGCCAGCTTCCGCCCCCGGTACCCAGCAGCCGGTTCTTCGAAATCAACTTCAGAGCATCTTTATCAAAAGTCAATCTTATTGATATGTTTGGATCATTCAGTCCCATCCTGGCGAAACGTTCTATAATGCTGTCAGGTATTAATCCGATTATCTGATTCCTCAGCAGGAGAACCGCGACAATCAAAATAACTGCTGCAATACACGGAAGAGCTCTGCCCAATGGTTTTGGAAGGGTTGTTTTTATCCTGATATTTGAAATTATTATCAGCAAACCTTCATAAGCCAGTGCCAGTATGAGCGTTCCTGCAATTGAGATCACCAGAAGCTTGTTCAGACTAAGGGCATCTTCAGATGCGGTCAGGTTTGAAATATCCCGGACAAGCAGCAAGGCCGGTATTACAGCGCATATGAAAGAACCTGCCATTCTAAGTTTATAACCTCTTGCCTGGATCATCATAAGTACTATAATTGCAAAAAAACCTGCAATGTATCCTCCGCGTGATCTTGTCAAAAGCATTGCAAGAAATATAACATTACTTGCTCCTGTCAGAATTATCCTGAAAAAAGGCTTGTCCAGCGCACACATTAAGGTGAGGGAGAAGATTATGATAATAGCAAAATATATTGCCGCTGTATTCGCATATTGGAAGGTTGCGCCGAGACGCCTTTTATTTACTGTTACATTTAGAAATTTATATGCTCCCGTTATGGCTTCAATTCCGATCACAGAATTTATAAAGCCTGTTATTATCACAGGAACCAGAATGATTGAGCCATAGACTTCCTTTTTATCGTGGAAATAATCATACAATACAATTGACATCAAGAGATATTCGAGCACAAGCAGAAGTGACGCCAAGTTCTCCCTGGGGTTCACAGCGGTCATAAAGGCCAGGACGTATGCGGCGGCCAGCAGTAATCCGAAGAGAAACAACCATTTATTATAGTAAACCGGTTCCCGGTCTTTGACTTTAAGCATGAAATAAACAAATGACAGCAATGCTATGACTGTAAGGAATACAGTGGTTTCATAATAGAAAAAAAGTCCCCTGAAAAGCGGAGAGACCGATATTGCCAGGATCATCAAAAAAACTATGATCTTTTTCATGGCTCACCTCTATGACAGATCGCAGCTATCGGTTCGATAGCTGTGCAAATACCTCTAAAGGGATTATTTACAAAACATAATATCACAGCCTTAAGTTGATGGCAAACAGTTATAATAAGAATTAAAAATATATGATATAATTCGTATGTGCTTAATGTCAATCTGAGCATTAGCGAAGGATCTTAATAAGATTCTTCACTTCGCTTACGCCTCGTTCAGAATGACAATTAAAGAAGTTGTGGAATGTGGCAATAACTTATAACAGGAGAAAAAACATGAAAAAGACCAACTCAAAGGTATTATGGGATTTATTTTTTACCTTTTTTAAGATAGGCACTTTCACCATCGGCGGAGGACTTGCAATGCTTCCTGTTATTGAAAGAGAGATCGTGGATAAAAAGGGCTATATTAATAAAGAAGAGATCGTGGATGCATTTGCTGTATCTCAGTCCCTTCCTGGGGTCATAGCCATAAACTCGGCAATATATGTCGGCTATCGCATTGCTGGCTTTATAGGGGCTCTGGTAGCGGTTCTCGGAGTGGTTCTGCCATCCTTTATAATAATTCTGCTCATCGCTGTTCTGTTCAGTACGGTAAGTGGAAATCCGATCATTGATAAGGCTCTTACAGGAGCAAAAGCCGGTATTGCCGGGGTAATAGCCTTTGCTGTGGTAAGGCTCGGGAAAAGAATAATCAGGGATATTTTTTCATTGGTGTTGGCGGTTGCTGCATTTATCGTTGCGTTTTTATTTGATATCAATATTGCGCTTATCATAATCCTGGGCGCTTTATCGGGTTTTGTTTTCTACAGGCTGAGGGGGGATAAAGAAAAATGGTTCTGATTAAGCTGTTTTTTATATTTGCCAAAATAGGTCTGTTGGGTTTCGGAGGTGGATACTCCATCATCACCATGATTCAGAAGGAACTCATGGCATTGGGGTGGATCACGGCCGAGGAATACGCCAATATCGCCGCGATATCGCAGATGACGCCGGGACCGATAGCAGTCAATGCAGCGACTTATGTAGGTTACAGAGTCGGAGGTTTTTGGGGTTCAGTACTGGCAACTCTGGGTGTGTCATTGCCGTCTTTTGTACTGGTGATATTGGCAGCTCATTTTATACTCAAGTTTAAGGAAAGCAAGGCCGTGGAAGCCTGCATGAAAGGGATAAGACCCGTAACCGTAGCCCTGATCGCCTCGGCCTGCATATTTTTCGCCGTTGAATCCTTTGTTGACTTAAATTTGCCTCTTTATATAAACCCGGGTGCATTTGCAATTTTTGTCCTTGCCATTCTGGCATCAACCTTGCTTAAAATGGACACAATATTGATAATAATTCTGTCAGCGGTTTTAGGTCTGGTCATACTCTGAAAAGAACAGCAAAAAAGCCCGTGCATAAATGCCAGGGGCTTGTACGGACATTCTTTTGAATTATGAAATCAATCAACTATAATGCTTTTAATCTCGTTAATGAATTCGTCGGCGTTGTCGTTATGGACTTCGACCTTGATGGGCTTTGAAAGATCCAGGCTGAAGATACCCATAATTGATTTAGCGTCAACAATATATCTTCCTGATGTGAGATCGACATCGAAATCATATTTGTTTACGATGTTGACAAAATCCTTCACATCATTGATTGATTTTAGTAGAATATTAAATGTCTTCAAGCTTGACACCACCTTTCAAGGTAAAATCATGCGATAAATCATTATTATCTAGTGTATTACCATTAGCTGAAGACGTCAATATATACCAAGCATATTTAACCAGAATGTAACAGATTCCGGAAAGGATTGAAATATGGAAGAAAACAAGACAGTAGCCCTTATAACCCTGGGCTGCAAAGTGAATATAGCAGAGACAGAAGGCATGAAGCTGCTCTTTCAGAAAGCCGGTTACAAGATCGTGCCTGAAGATCAGTATGCAGATGTTTATGTTGTGAATACCTGTACCGTTACAGGCATGGGAGATAAAAAATCGCGTCAGATGCTGAGAAGAGTCCATTCACTCAATCCCAACGCCATTGTTGCGGCTGTGGGCTGCTTTGCGCAGGTTTCCCCGGAGGAGGCGGCAAAGATCGAAGGGGTCAACCTGGTTTTGGGAAACAACATGAAACACAGGATAGTCGAGCTTGTTGAGAATATCCGCAACAAGGACAAACAGCAGTATGTTTTTGAAAGGAAATCGCTTTGCGAGTATGAGGAACTTCCGGTTGAATCTTATGAAGGTCATACCCGGGCTTTTCTGAAGGTTCAGGACGGCTGCGACCAGTTTTGCTCCTATTGTATCATACCTTATGCAAGAGGTCCCATTCGCAGCAGGGATATAGGAGAAGTAATAAAGGAAGCTGAAAGCTTTGCGCGAAATGGCTTCAAAGAGGTGGTCCTCACAGGAATCCACCTTACTTCATATTACGACCGAAAGAATGGCAAAGATCTGGCGGACCTGATAAAAGCAATACATGACATAGAGGGTATACGGAGAATACGTCTGGGATCATTGGAACCAATGTTCCTTACGCCTGATTTTATTGAGGGAATTAAAAAGTTGCCCAAGCTGTGCCCGCATTTCCATCTGTCATTGCAAAGCGGATGCAGCGAGACGCTCAGGCGCATGAACAGGAAATATACTCCCGGTGAGTATAGAAATATTGTAAGACTTATCAGGGAAAACATTCCAGACGTAACTGTCACAACCGATGTGATGGTGGGCTTCCCAGGCGAAACCGAAGAAGAATTTGAAGAGTCATATGCTTTTTGCAGGGAAATGGAATTTTTATGGATGCATGTGTTCAAATACTCTCCGAGAAAAGGAACTCCGGCATCCGGATTCCGTGACCAGATAGATAATAAAACCAAGGAAGCACGGAGCAAAAGGATGATCGAGCTGGCAGGAGAAATGAGAAGGAAGGTATTAGAGGGCTTCATCGGAAGAGAGACAGATGTGCTCATTGAAAAACCTGTCGGGGGAAGCGAAGGTGATATGGAGGGTCTGACTCCAAATTATATTCCTGTTATCGTTAAGGTTAAAAACGAAAAATCCGGGGAAATAATTAATATCCGGTTAATTTCATATGAAGGAGAATACATGAGGGGGGAACTTTTGTAATCCCAATTTACTGTCATAACTTGATTTAAAAATCTGTATGTATTAATATAAAAGGTATAGCTTCGATGTGCAGGAAAGGAAGCGGGGGAACCAAATGAACGCTGGGACAATGAAATTTGATGTAAATAAAGAAAAATCTAACCGGGCTCGTGACATTATGGTTAATGTTTATGAGGCATTGAAGGAGAAGGGTTATAACCCCATTAGCCAAATAGTGGGGTATATCATGTCTGGTGACCCGACATACATTACCAGTCATAATAATGCAAGAAGCCTTATCAGAAAGCTTGAGAGGGATGAATTGCTCGAAGAGCTGGTAAGGTTCTACCTGAAGGACGAATGAATAATGTGTTTAAAATAAGAAAAAGCGCCGCAGAGAGGTGCTTTTTTGTTTGATCAGCAGATGGGTCCGGCTCATCATGAAATCAAAGGTCGGTTTTTTCGCCTGTAGACAAGGATCAAGAATAAATAAAAATCACTCAAGTCAATTATTTGAAATAGTAATCATATATGCGGAATTGCTGAACGACTGAGATTTATGCTAGACTAATTATAATTGCTGTCGCATGATCCGGTGAATTCCTGGCTATACCACCAGGCTGAAGATTGTGATGGCTTTATTACGCAATTGCTCCCAGCACCTGAGGAGGGGGTGTTGAAGATGTATTATCTGATCAGAAGTATGACCTTACAGGAAGAACATCATATGCATAGCCGAGACGTACTTGGCAATTTCCCGGGTCTGTCCGACATGAAGATGCATTATTCACCCATGGTTTCGGCCCTGGCTAAAATAGCGGTCAGTCACTACCGCCTGAACAGACGTCTCCGTTGCCTGATGGACATGATATATCAGCCTGGCCTGAAGCTGAGAATGTTTAAAGGGAAAAAATCAAACAGACAAAGATACCTCCGGTGAAGGATGGAAAATGTCTCTTTCTTGACAGGACAATAAGCATAAAATATAATTGAGTTAATCGAATAAGATCTTCAGGGCAGGGTGAAATTCCCGACCGGCGGTGATGTGGTCAGCCACGAGCCCGCGAGCTGTTTTCAGCATGATCCGGTGAGATTCCGGAGCCGACAGTACAGTCTGGATGGGAGAAGATGAGTTTAAAATCGTGAAGGTTTATGATCCCTGAAGAATTTTCTTCAGGGATTTTTAATTTATTTCATGGAGGTATTAAATGAAAGACAAAACCAAATTCATAGCAAAAATCGGAATATTATCCGCGCTTGCAACAGGCATAATGTTTCTGGAGATCGCGTTGCCGTTCACTCCAACGTTTCTCAAACTGGACTTAAGTGAGCTTGTCGTTTTGTTGGGAGGCTTTGCATTGGGACCTGTGGCCGGGATCCTCATTGAACTGATAAAGAATCTGGTCCATGTAGCTTTCACCATAACCGGCGGTGTAGGCGAGCTTGCCAATTTCATTGTTGGTTGCGCATTTGTGGTGCCGGCAGCAATGATTTACAAGAGGAATAAATCCATCAAAAATGCTGTTCTCGGACTTGCAGTCGGATCTGTAAGCATGGTGATCGTTGCAGCTCTCGTTAACTACTTTGTATTGATCCCGCTTTATGTAAAGATTTTCGCCGAACAGTTCAATATTGCTCCGGACAAATCGCTGGAGGGGATCGTTGCTGAGGGAACAAAAAACAATAAAGCGATCGTGGACCTAAAAACCCTTATAATGTACGGTATAGTTCCTTTCAATCTGTTCAAGGTAATAGTGGTATCCCTGCTGACATTCGCGACATATAAAAAGGTGTCCCCCGTACTTCACAAATGACCGGGACATTGAATATGCACAAGCAAATTCGGCAGATACTACCTTTACAACATTTGCATCTTAGGGTATGCTAGGATGTGGTTATTATTTTAACAATCATTTGAAAGGAGTTAACTATATGAAGCAATATTTAGAGATCGAAGATGTATTCGCACGAGAGATTCTTGACTCCCGCGGAAATCCCACAATTGAAGTAGAAGTTATAGTTGAAGGCGGATTCGTAGGCCGTGCGGCTGTTCCTTCAGGAGCTTCCACCGGAGCTTTTGAGGCAGTCGAGTTGAGAGACGGCGACAAGGGCCGTTACCTTGGCAAGGGCGTTCAAAAGGCAGTTGACAATGTTAACGATATAATTGCTCCTGAGATCGTAGGTATGAACGTATTTGACCAGGTTCTCATCGACAAGACCATGATCGAGCTTGATGGAACACCTAACAAGGCTAAGCTTGGCGCAAATGCTATCCTTGGCGTTTCTCTGGCAGTTGCAAAGGCTGCGGCTGAAGCTCTTGGCCTTTCCCTTTACCAGTATATTGGAGGGACCAACTCAAAGGTGCTTCCCGTTCCCATGATGAACATCATCAACGGGGGTAAGCATGCTGACAACTCAGTTACCATTCAGGAGTTCATGATCATGCCTGTTGGCGCAGAAAGCTTCAAACAGGCTCTTCAATGGTGCGCTGAAGTATTCCATAACTTAAAGAGCGTTCTCAAGAGCAAGGGTTATTCCACCGCTGTAGGCGACGAAGGCGGATTTGCTCCTAATCTTAAGTCCGACGAGGAAGCTATCCAGGTAATCCTCGAGGCAGTTGAAAAAGCAGGCTTCAAGCCCGGTGAACAGTTCAGGATCGCTATTGACGCGGCTTCCACCGAAATGTATGAAGAAGCCAAGGCTAAGGGCAAGGAAGGCATGTATTACTGGTGGAAGACCGACAAGTGGATGACCAAAGAAGATATGGTTGCTTTCTGGGAAGAAATGTGCAGCAAGTATCCCATCATTTCCATTGAAGATGGCGTTGCCGAGGAAGACTGGGAAGGCTGGAAGCTTCTCACCGATAAATTGGGCAAGAAAGTACAGCTCGTTGGTGACGACCTCTTCGTTACCAATACTCAGAGACTTAAGAAGGGTATTGATATGGGTGTTGCCAACTCCATCCTCATCAAGGTCAACCAGATCGGTACTCTTACCGAGACTCTGGAGGCTATTGAGATGGCTAACCGCGCAGGATATACTGCCGTTACCTCACACAGGTCCGGTGAAACCGAGGATGCAACCATTGCCGATATAGCCGTTGCTACCAATTCCGGCCAGATCAAGACAGGTGCTCCTTCAAGAACTGACCGTGTTGCCAAGTACAACCAGCTGCTGAGGATCGAGGAAGAGCTCGGCGAAGTAGCCGAATATCCCGGCCTCAACGCATGGTTCAATCTGAAGAATAAATAATTATTGGATTCTTCATTTCGCTATGCTTCGTTCAGTAGTGTAGCGCACCCTTAGTGCCGGGCTACAACTACAACTGAGAAAAAAAAGAATATAAAAGAAGCGGGTTTAATGCCCGCTTCTTTGTGTTCTTAATTAATTATGCAGCCTTTTTCTTTTCACCGATAGTCAGGATAATATTCAGAAGGATTCCAAAGATGGCAGCTCCGGCTACGCATGGAACATCTATACCGAAGAACGGGATGCTTCCTCCAAATGCGTACTGTCCGCCAAGACCTATTATCATTATGGTTGCGATGAGCGCGATATTTTTCGAGCTGAACAAGTCAACCTTTTTCTCGACCATTATGGCAATACCCTGAGCTGCGATAGCTCCGAACAGATATACCTCAAGTCCGCCGATAACCGCTGTCGGAATGGCGTAGATAGCGTTGATGAGCGGTGAGAAGCACGCGATGATCATTGCGATGATCGAGGCAGCTATGAGTACAGGTATTGAGAATACCTTGGTGATGGCCATTGCACTGATGTTCTCGCCATAGTTCGTTCCGGCGGGACCGCCTATGAAACCGGCTACGATGTCGCCGATTCCATCGCCTATCAGATTGTGGCCAAGTCTTTCTGCAATATCGTATTTTTTACCGGAATTCTTTTTCTTCGCAAGGTCGTTTACATAAATATCAAGCTGATATACGTGGGCTGTCGATTCAGGGATAGTTGCAATTGCTATCGGCATGATAGCTGCTACAGCAGCCCAGTTCGGCTTGGGAAGAGTGAATACCGGCAATGCGAAAAATCCGCTGTTTGCTGATACGGGCAATACTTTAAATAGGTTGATACCAGTTGCAAGATTGATTATAAATGCTGTTATGCAGCCAAGAATCGGACCCAGAAGCAAGGGGAGCTGTCCTAAAAAGCCTTTCAGATAAACTGAGAACAATATTGTCGAAATCAGTGTGACCAGAGAAACGATCCAGGCCATATTGGCAGCAAGGTCGGCCTGAGCTTCAGGAACATTGATAGCGCCACTGACCGATGCTGCGTCAGACAATGCCACACCCGCGAGAGTAAGTCCTATAACCATTGCGACAGGACCGGTAATTGTAGCAGGAAGTATTTTTTCGATTGAATCTCTTCCAAACTGTTTGACTATCAAACCGGCAGCTATCGATACAAGACCTGACATAACGATACCGAACTGTGCAACAGCGATCTTTTCATTAAGAGCTGAGCCTGCAAGCGCTTCGGAGCTCATTATGCCAAGAACTGCCGAAAGATATGAGAAACTGGATCCATAGTAGAGAGGTATCTTTTTGCCTGTTACAAATATGAAACATATTGTTGCCAGACCGCTGGCGAAGATGGTGGTGGAGATATGGAAATTTGTTATGAGCGCTACTGTTACTGTTGCAGGGAACATTACGATTACCTGCTGTATTGCATATAGCAAAAGTTTCCATATCGGTGGTCTTTCGTCGGGAAGATACCCGATTGCCTGTTTAGTGTTTTCCATGGTTTAAAATCCCCCTTGCTTTATTTAAAATTTAATTGGGCACTTTTTCGTACAAGCTGACGCTTGTTTCTCCGTCATATTCTTTGATACGGACAACTACAACCTCAGATTTGGAAGTAGGTATATTCTTCCCTACATAGTCCGTTCTTATGGGAAGTTCTCTGTGGCCTCTGTCTATGAGGGCAGCCAGCTGGATGGTCGCCGGCCTGCCAAGGGATATGATCGCATCCATAGCCGCACGGACAGTACGTCCTGTATAGACAACATCATCTACAAGAATAACGTTTTTATTTACTATGGAAAAAGGGATATCTGTTGAATTCAGAACCGGATCATTTGACAGATCGGTCAGATCATCACGGTAAAGGCTTATATCCAGCTTGCCCATTTCAACCTGAACACCTTCGATTGCCTGGATGGCTGTAACCAGTCTTGATGCGAGAGGTATGCCCCTGGTTTTGATACCTATGATGCAGAGATTATCCACACCATGGTTTTTTTCTATTATCTGATGTGCAATGCGGACCAACGCGCGTTCAACGGATATCTCATCCATTATTTGTGCCTTAAACTTCATACTGATGTCCTCCGCAATGTCGAAAAATTGCAAAAAAAAATCTTGTACACCAGACAAGATTTAATTCCACCAAATTTGGGCAAGTATCCAGCACTTACCTTTATTCAACGATATTTAATATCTTGTCGGCATCTCTGTACCAATCTTAAAGATATTTTGTTCTTTCATATTGTATCATTCAATATTATGTAATGCAACAGAAAAAATTATTAAAAAAACGCGGAATATGTCTTTTGACGGAGTTGAATCATATGTAAACAGAGGTTATAATTGTATGGAGTTTAGCAGGGAGGATTTTATGCAGGAGTTTATTGTGGCAGTTTCGGCGGTTGTCCTTATCTCGGTTTTTGCAAGCATTTACAGCTCCGGAAAAAGAACCGGAAAGATGATAAGTTCTATAAGAAAAGCCTGGGGAAAACTCCCTGAAAACGTTTATGAAAACAAGCATTTTGAAGAGGAAATAACCGACGATCATATAAAATTCGATTACAGGATAAAGGATGGAAGAGCTGCGTCAAGGAATGCCATAAAGCTTCTTAAATTGATGGGATTTGATGAGAAAATCGTTTCAGCGGCTGATAAAGCCGTCGAGGATTTTGAAAAGCAAAACAGATGGAAAAGCTGTCAGGATAGTTGACAGGCAGCAGCATAATATGCGGAACAGGAGGACATAATGAAAAAACTTATATCATGGAATGTGAACGGATTAAGAGCAGTATTGGGAAAAGGTTTCCTTGATTTTTTCGACAGCAGGAAGCCTGATGTTCTCTGCCTTCAGGAAACAAAACTCAGTGAAGGGCAACTCGATCTGGAACTGGAAGGCTATGAATCATACTTCAACTATGCAGAGAAAAAAGGATATTCAGGAACGGCTGTATATTCAAATATCAAACCTTTGAATGTTTTTTACGGAATAGGTATGGAAAAACATGACCATGAGGGCCGTGTCATCACTCTGGAATTCAGCGGGTGTCATCTGGTCAACGTTTATACCCCCAACTCACAGAGAGAACTGGAAAGACTGTCCTATAGAATGGAGTGGGAGGATGCGTTCAGGGAGTACCTCGTTTCGCTCGATAAAATAAAGCCTGTTATAGTGTGCGGGGATCTGAACGTGGCTCATAAAGAGATCGACCTTAAAAATCCCGACTCGAACCGGAGAAACGCCGGATTTACCGATGAAGAGAGGTACAAGTTCCAGCAGCTTCTGGATTCGGGTTTTATTGATACATTCAGATATTTTTATCCTGACAGGACAGGTGCATATACCTGGTGGTCATATCTGTTCAAAGCCCGTGAGAGGAACGCAGGGTGGCGTATAGACTATTTCTGCGTATCCAAAGCCCTTAAAGAAATGATCAAAGATTCCATAATCCATGCAGATGTCATGGGCTCCGACCACTGCCCGGTAGAGCTTCTGATCGATGATGGATGCTTTTGATAATGCAGGGTAAAACCTTTTCAATACAGCACCATTCGGATGACATATGATAATTTAAATATGCATTCATGCCTACCGTAGGGCTGTCTCAAAACACTATTACTGGCATGCTTTTGAGACAGCCCTGCTTTATTCTATGGGTTGACATCCTGTCCTGTGTTTTACTATCCTTCTGTCACAATGCCGCTCTCATGACCTAACATGTACTAACATGAAAAAAAGATGAATAGACTAGATTGTCCTTATTTATGTTGCAGGGAGTGGTGTTGTGGAAGCTTTGGAACGCAATATGGATTTTAATGATATCAGGGAACACAGCCGCGGCCTGACTGAGGCTGAAGCTGCCAGAGGTCTTGAGCGGTATGGAAAGAATGAATTAAAAGGCGGGAAAAAGAATTCCTGGTTAAAAACTCTCATTTCCCAGTTCACCGACCTGATGATAATAATACTGATCGTTTCTTCGGTGATTTCCTTCTTCATGGGTCAGAACAGCGAGGGTATAGCTATTCTGGTGATAATAGTGCTTAACGGGCTTTTGGGGTTTTTCCAGGAAATGAGGACCGAAAAAGCCCTGGAAGCATTGATGAATATGGCAGCTCCCCATGCCAGAGTAATACGTGACGGGGTTATAAAGGATATCCCGGCAGATATGATCGTGCCGGGGGATTTGATCCTTCTTGAGGCAGGTGACAGAGTTCCGGCTGATGCGGTCCTTATCGGGTCAAACTCAATGTTCTGTGATGAATCATTGCTTACAGGGGAATCGGTGCCTGCTTCTAAAGAAGAGATCAGCGGAAGGAAACACAAAAATGAACAGGTCTCAGGTAAAAACATGGTATATATGGGCAGCATGGTGACCAATGGAAACGGAAAGGCAGTTGTACTGTCTACCGGAATGGATACCGAGATGGGCAGGATAGCCGGTATGATAGACACTGCCGGAGTACAGGAAACTCCTTTACAGAAGAGACTTGAACGTCTGGGAGAGGTTATTGTCACCCTGTGTCTGCTGATATGCGCTATCGTGACTGTTATGGGACTACTGCGGGGTGAGCCTTTCGTACAGATGCTGCTGGGAGGTATCAGCCTTGCTGTGGCGGCAGTTCCCGAAGGACTTCCGGCTGTGGTTACGATAGCACTTGCCATAGGCGTTCGCAGGATGGTTCAGAGGAATGCGCTTATAAGACGACTCCCTGCCGTTGAGACATTGGGCTGCGCTACAGTGATATGTTCAGATAAAACCGGGACGCTTACCGAGAACAGAATGACAGTAGTTTCAGCTTACGCCGGGAATAATTCTTATACTCTCAGGAAGAATGGGGGCGGAAGGCTGAAGGCCGTCTGCAAGGGGAGAGAGATAGATCCCGACAAATCCTTCCCCCTTAGGCTGCTGCTCAAGATCGGCATCATATGCGGCAATACGAACATCATCAAATCAGATGAAAAGGATAAAAATTCTCTGGACATAGAAGGAGATCCTACCGAAGTGGCTTTGGTAAGAGCTGCAATTGATTCAGGCTTCGATAAAGGAGCAATTGATTCCTATTACAGAAGGGTAAGGGAAATACCTTTCGATTCAGACCGTAAAATGATGTCGGTGGTTTGCAGGATCTCGACAGGTGAATTGTTCCTGTTCTCCAAAGGTGCACCCGAGGTCATCCTCGAAAAATGCAACAAGATATTGATCGGAGATCATGAACGCGAAATGTCATATGAAGACAGGAAAAATATCATGGACAAATGCCGTCTGATGACTTCTGAAGCCCTGCGCGTCATGGGCTTCGCATACAGGCCGGTCGAAAGGAGTCATCTCTGGAGCGACAGACTTGAAGAAAAACTCGTTTTCGTCGGTCTTTCAGGTATGACAGATCCGCCAAGGAAGGAAGCAGCTGAAGCTGTTTTCCGTTGCCACCAGGCCGGAATAAAAACGGTTATGATTACAGGAGACCATAAAGAAACAGCGAAAGCAATCGCCGCATCGATAGGCATCTATCGTGAAGGGGATATGATACTGACGGGGACAGACCTGGATCAAATGACTGATTCGGAGCTTGAGGATGCGTGTATGAAAACCACTGTTTATGCACGTGTTTACCCGAAGCATAAGTTGAAGATCGTTCGTGCTCTAAGAAAAAGAGGACAGATAGTAGCGATGACAGGCGACGGAGTAAATGATGCTCCGGCTGTCAAGGATGCCGATATCGGCATCGCCATGGGAAAGACCGGAACCGATGTTACCAGGCAGTCGGCTGCCATGATACTCATGGACGACAATTTCTCAAGCATTGTCGCCGCGGTCGAAGAAGGGAGGAATATCTATTCCAACATACGAAAATTCATCAGATACCTCCTTTCCTGCAATGTGGGTGAAGTGCTGACTATGTTTCTGGCGTCATTGTTCGGCCTTCCCATACCACTCATGCCTGCCCAGATACTGATAGTAAATCTGGCGACCGATGGATTGCCTGCCATAGCACTGGGACTGGAACCCGGCGAACCTGACATAATGAAAAAGCCACCCAGATCACCGACGGAAAGTATATTCGCTCATGGACTTTCAGGAGTGATCGCTATAAGGGGTATCTTGATTGCACTTTCGACACTGGCAAGTTTTGTGCTTGTTTTTTCTGGCAGCAAAAATCTTTCGGCTGCACGAACCAGCGCGCTTGTTACCCTGGTCGTTTCACAGCTCATACATGTTTTTGAATGCAAATCTGAATCAAAGGGAATATTTGAAATAAAGTTGTTCTCAAACTTTTATCTGGTCCTGGCGGTAATAAGCTCCATTCTCATGCTCCTGGGTGTCATATATCTTCCTTTCATGAGATCTGTTTTCGGGACAGTTCCGCTTAAGCTGAACGAATGGATGGTAGCAGGTGGGATAAGCTTTTTGGTCCCTGTCATTTTCGGCATCTGGAGGGAGATGAGGAATAGAAAAAGATAATTTGGTTTATATAACACCATTATTATGATAAAATTATCAAAAAAGTGTTTATTTTATGTACATCAGGAAAGGGTGGTTGGATGCTTTCGATTCAGAATGTTTCTAAAACATATTCCAAAGGCAGGGTAAAAGCGGTCGACAATATTTCGCTGGAGGTCAGGCCGGGTGAGATATTCGGGTTTTTAGGGCCCAACGGGGCCGGGAAAACAACCACCATAAAGATGATCACCGGGATTCTGCCAATGGACGAGGGCAGGATCACTATTTGCGGCCATGACATCGTAAAGGACTCCATCAGAGCGAAGATGAGCATGGGCTTTGTTCCCGACACCCATGATATCTATGAAAGGCTCAAGGGAATAGAGTATCTCAATTTTATCGCCGATGTGTATGAAGTTCCCGCTGACGTAAGAAAAGAGAGGATCAACAAATATCTTGAGATGTTCGAAATGAAGGAGGCTGCGGGCCAGCCGATAAAAAGCTATTCCCACGGGATGAAGCAGAAAATAATCGTGACAGGAGCTTTGATACACCAGCCACCGCTTTGGATAATGGACGAACCGCTGACAGGTCTGGATCCGAGAGCTTCACACCTGCTCAAGGAAGAGATGAACCAGCACTGCGCAAAAGGCAATACCGTATTTTTCTCCACTCACGTTCTGGAGGTAGCTGAAAAACTTTGTCATCGGATAGGGATAATAAGCAAAGGCAAAATCATTGCAGTAGGCACAATCGATGAGCTGAGAAAATCCGACGACGCTTCACTCGAGAGCATATTCCTGAGCCTGACAGAAGAAGGAAGTGGTTCATATGCGTAAGTTCTTCAGCCTGTTGAAGCTCCAGATAAATGCGCAGTATGGACTTTCCAATGCGCTTTACAATTTGAAATATGATAAAAAGTCTTTTGCTAAGGGTATCGGAATAGCAGTCTCCATATTGGTGGCACTTGTATATGTAGTCGGTATCTATAGCTTCATAATGTACCAGTTGTACAGTGGCGCTTCCATGATAAATGCCCCCCAGATGATACTGACTATGGCTTCCATATGCTCCGGGCTGATAGTGCTTATTTTCGGGATCTTTTATATCATAAGCACTCTTTTTCTTGCCAAAGACACTGAATACCTGGCGTCACTTCCCATTCCTCAGGGGAGTGTCTTCATGACCAAGTTCGCCTTGGTGCTGCTTGGTGAATATCCATTTGCATTCTTCCTCATGCTCCCGCCGGTGATCATATATGGCGTCGGGACGCAAAAGGGGATCGTTTATTATATTCTGGCTATTTTCTGCACACTGCTTCTGCCGTTTTTGCCCCTTGTAGTTTCATCGTTGCTGGCTCTGCTTCTTATGAATGTCGTGAGCCGTTCAAAGAGAAGAGACCTGATTACAATAATAGGAAGTATTATACTGATGATCCTCATGGTAGGCGGGCAGAATTATCTTTTGAGCAGGATGCCTGAAAACAGGGAAGATTTTGTAGATGCGCTCCTTAAAAGCAGCGATGCGATAATAGAGTTCATGGGAAGAGCTTTCCCGCCTGCGGTTTGGGTTACAAAAGCACTTTCTTCCGGCTGGACCGAATCTGCATTGAATCTCTTATATCTTGTGGCAGCAACTGTTGTTGCGTTCCTGGTCGTGTATATGCTGGCATCGTTTATCTATCAGCGGGGTGCCACAGCCCAGCTTGAGACAAGGTCGGTTCCCGGAAAGACCAGGCTGACATACAGGAGATCTTCAAAGGTATTCACCATATTCAGGAACGAAATTCTGATAATCCTGAGAACCCCGGTTTATGCCTTGAATTCACTGGTTGCAGTGTTCATGGCTCCCATGTTATTGCTGATACCGGTCTTCGGGGGCAATTTCAGCAATACCTCAGATCTTCAGGATTTATTCCAGTTTTTAATGAACAATGACTCGCAGGCTGCACTGATGCTGGTGTCTGCCGGGTTCATAACTCTTCTTGTCATGATCAACCCGGCTATATCGACCACTTTTTCCAGAGAGGGAAAGAACATCTGGATCCTGAAGAACATACCTGTCAGGCCGGCTGTGCAGATCTTTGGCAAGCTTCTGGCGGGATACTCCATATCATTTGCAGCAGCCCTTGTAACTGTCGTAATAATCGTGGTTTTGCTGAATATGAACATTATCCATGGGTTAATGATCCTGATCCTGTGTTCGCTGGCTCTTGTCCCTGTAAGTGCAATCGGGCTTTATATAGACCTGATACGGCCTAAACTTCAGTGGAACAATCCCCAGGAAGCTATAAAGCAGAACATGAATGCCATGCTGGCTATGCTGGTAGGATTCCTGGCCGTCTCGGTCCTTGCGATCGTTGCATTTTTGATTACTCTGTTGACCTCGAATATATATGCCATATTTGGGATACTGGTGCTGATCCTTTCGGCAGTGTCTTATTTATGCCTGCTGATTCTCAGAGAGACAGCAGACAAAGCATATACGAAGATAGAAGCCTAGTTTCATGTATGCCAATTCAGGGTAATTATGGATCAGGTGATGTATATGCCTGCAAATAAGAAAAAAGTTTTGTGCATATCTGCGTCAAACACATACCGCAGGGGAGAAGCAAGCACATCGACCATGGTGTGCAGGCTCATCGAACGAATAATAGCCGAAAAAACCGATGAGGTCGAAGTAGATATTGTCCAGCTTATGAAAATGAAAATAAAGTTTTGTCTGCTTTGCGGCGATTGTTTCGATGAAGGTAAATGTCCTTTTGACAGCGATTTTAATCATATTTTTGAGAAAACCAGGGAGGCAGACGCCCTGTTTTTGGTGGTCCCCTGCTACACTCCCATCCCAGCAAAGCTGGCAGCGGTCTTTGAGAAATTTGATGAACATCTGTACGCAAATATGTTAAAAATCCCACAATACAGGTCTCCTTTCTATGATAAGGCTGCAGCAGTTATCGGTCATGGTGGAATGACCGAATCAAAAGAGAGCCTCGGATATTATCATGACAGGCTGATAACTCCGGTTGCAAAAACGCTGATATCATTCGGTTTCAATGTTGTAGGATATAATGAGGAATACCCCATGGGAGCTCCGTTTGGCCTTAAGGATGACACATGCATCCAACCTTCCGAAGAATCCATATTCCCTGAAATCCTTCATGACTGGAACATGATAGAAAAAAGAATAACACCGTTGGTGGAAAAGGTTCTGAAGGAATTAAAAATATAATTGCCGTTTTCGAAAAGCAGGATATGCAGCCCTGTCAGCAAGTTTTAGTCATTAATATTGGTAAATCCTTAATATGATGTGGTAAATATAAGTATCACTCACCGAATAAGGAGGTTATCCGATGAATGTGACGAAGTATAATAAGCTGGTCAGGGACAAAATCCCCGAGATCATTGAGAAGAGCGGCAGGAAAGCCATCACCGAGAAGGTATCTGAAGAAGCTTATTATATGCTTCTGAATGAGAAACTGGATGAGGAGCGCAAAGAGTATCTCGAAAGTCTGCGTGTTGAGGAACTGGCCGATTTGGTCGAAGTGATATATGCCATACTCGAATACAAAAAAGTTTCAATTGAGGATTTTGAAAGAATGAGAATCGAAAAAGCAGCCAAACGGGGCACGTTCAAGGAACGGATACTGCTGAAAGAGGTCATAGAAGGATAGAATAAAAAGACTGACAATGAACAGGATACAGAAAACAGCCCTGCATGATGAAAAGCAGGGTTGTTGTTTGTTTGACACATTATTGATTTATAGTATAATGTGTGTAGTTTATTGACAGGAAAAAATAAGAAAAGGTAAGAAACAATGAAGTGGAATGATTTGGATAACCCCTGGCAGGCATGCTTTGAGCTTGGATGGGAGTCGCTGAAAAAGGGTTCGGTCCCGATCGGATCAGTAATAACCAATGAAAAAGGCGAGATCGTTTCAAAAGGACGCAATATGATATATGAAGAAAATGCGGATTTTCAGGCAATTACCCGCCACAAGATGTCCCATGCTGAAATGAATGCTATCATCCAGTTAAGCGAATTTGATCATCCAAACATCAGGAAATATACCATTTACACCACTACAGAACCGTGTCCCATGTGTTTCGGAACCATAGTGATGGTCAATATCAGAAACTTAAGATTTGCAGCCAGAGACAGATATGCCGGAGCGACAGAGCTGAATGGCTTAAGCAGCTATATAAAAAGCAAGAACATGAGTATAACAGGGCCGTATAAGGGTTTGGAAGACGTTCAGATAGCTTTGCATACGGCATATGAAATCAAGAGACATATAAATTCTGATGTTTTGCTGGATACCTGGAGAGTCGATTCTCCTGCCGCAGTGGAGCTGGGAACATATTTGGCAAAACATGATATAATAAATAAGCTGGTTGAAAGAAATGAAAAAGCCGCTGCCGTTTTCGATATGGTCAGCGGAATGCTGGAAGGAAAGGAATAAAGTATTATGTCAGAGTTTGAAAGATTGAATTATGACACATTTGAAGCCTCGCTGGCAAGGAGCAGGGAATTGGAAAAAGACATACAGAAACAGCCTGAGAAGTATAAAGTCCTGACTGGAGACAGGCCTACAGGAAGGCTGCATATAGGCCACCTTTTTGGGTCGCTTCAAAACAGGGTGCGGCTCCACAGGCTGGGTGTGCCTACATTCATAGTTATAGCCGACTATCAGGTTCTGACCGACAGAGATACTTATGAAAATATCGCCGAAAACATTATCCAGCTGACCATTGATTATCTGGCGGCAGGTATAGATCCTGAAGACGGCAGGACATTCATCTTCCCTCACAGTCATGTACCTGAACTTAATCAGCTTCTCCTGCCGTTTTTGACTCTTGTGACCAATGCAGAACTGGACCGCAATCCTACGGTAAAGGAAGAGATCATCGCATCTGGACAGAAGAGGATAAATGCGGGAATGTATACCTATCCGGTGCATCAGGCCGCAGACATCCTGTTTTGCAAAGGCAATGTGGTTCCTGTCGGAAAAGACCAGCTGCCACATCTGGAGCTTACCAGGACAATAGCCAGAAGATTCAACGCCAGATTTGCAGGCAATAAACCTGTTTTCCCTGAACCTCAGCCTCTTTTGAGTAAAGCTCCTGTTATCCTCGGACTGGACGGTTCCCAGAAGATGAGCAAAAGCAGGAACAATGCGGTCATGCTGAGCGCAAGCGAGGATGAAACTGCTCAACTGATCAAAAAAGCCAAAACTGATTCCGACAGAAGGATAACATATGATCCGGTCAACAGGCCTGAGGTGTCTAATCTTTTGATGTTGACATCCCTGTGTACCGGCAAAAAGCCTGAAGAAATAGCGGAGGAAATCGGTGACGGTGGTTCGGGCCAGTTGAAGAAAGTCCTGACCGAATCGCTCAATGAGTACCTTCGTCCATTAAGAACACGGAGAAAGGAACTTGAACAGAATCTGGATTATGTCCGGGGAGTACTTCGAAAAGGCATTGCAGCAGCAAGAGATGAGGCAATAAAGACTCTTGATGAAGTCAGAGAAGTTATGAATATGAAAATATAGGCTTAGATAAATGAATAGTCGATTTATTCATATACGACCTGCGGAGGTAGCGACATGTTTCCGGGAACGGGTTTTATGTTTGGATTGGTTCCCATATTTGTAACAATCATATTTATAGTTGTTATTGGCTCTTTCATCGTAATCTTCATAAAGGGATTTGCCGAATGGAACCGTAATAACCACTCGCCTTTGCTTACCGTTCCGGCCAGAGTGGTGGCTAAAAGAACGAATGTATCTCATCACACGCATCATCATGGAAGCGATATGGGAGCGTATCATCACTCGTCCTCAACTACATATTATGTCACTTTCGGGTTTGAAAGCGGCGACAGGCTTGAACTGCGTGTTCCCCATAACGAGTTCGGATATCTTGTCGAGGGAGATATGGGCAGACTGACCTTTCAGGGTACCAGATACAAAGGCTTTCAAAGAGACATTTAGAAATAAATGTCTCTTTTTAATTGCCAAGCCACTCCAGTATCGGAGCAAGGTTCTCTTCTTTTACCAATGAACCGCCGTTTTTCAGCAGATCCAATGTTTCCAGATCTGCATCTGTTTTTACTTCTTTTTTCTCTATTTCATTGATCATAAACTTTGACGCCATTTTCATCAAAAGCTTATAAAATCCCCGGACCTTATTTCCGTCATAACCGCCCTGAAGATAGAAAGCTTTTGTTCCGGTTATTTTGTTTGCTTCGATCATGTCTTTGAGGGCATCTTCATTTGCGCGTCTCATGCCTACGCCGCATACGGCCTTTACATTATAGTCCTTCAGTGCATTTTTATACCCCTTGATGCTTGATGCCATAAGCCAGCCCATGTAAATTATCTCATCCTGCCTGGCAAGATGCTTTGAGGCTTCTTTTCGTTCATAAACCGGAAGTCCGGTTTTCTGACCCAGCAATTCGGCATATTTTTTTGTATGCCCCGTGTACGATTCAAAAACAATGGCTTTCATATTAAAATACCTCTTTCTAACAATTACAGGAAAAAACATTCTGCACCTTAACATTATAGAAAAAAATCATCCATGTCAATGAAAACCTCCGGATTTCTGCGCTGCATATATATCGCAGGTAAGGGCAATATACAAGATGTATCAGTATTTAAGGCTACGTGGACCAAGTGTCATTCTGAAGAAGCGAAACGACTGATTAATGCAGCACAGGGGGATTTTTATGGCAGAAAACAGGTATAAGGAAGAGTGCATGGGTACACCAATTGAAAAGCATGACACAGCCGCATGGGCAAACATCGAATCTGTAAAAAAGGTGTCAAAGGTGACCAGACCCAGCGAGCTTCAGACCGAGAATGCAAAGGAATACGTCGACACAAATGAAAAGTGAAAAAACCAGGAAGCTGAGTGCTTCCTGG